>NZ_RZRV01000013.1:0-150589 GCF_004023085.1 Mesorhizobium sp. M7A.F.Ca.US.010.02.1.1
GCCAAAGCTGCAAAGCCGCGTCGGCTGCGTGTAGTTGCGGTCGACATAGAGCAGGGCCGAACCGCCGCTGCCGTGCCGGACATCGATGACGCGGCCGATCATGACATTGTGCGTGCCGACGACATGCACAGTCTCGATCTCGCAATCGAAATTGACGATCGCATCCGAGAGTGCCGGCGTGCCGGAGGTCAGCGTCTGCCAGCGCGCCGAGGCGTAGCGTGCCTCCATGTCCCTGGTCGCGCCGGCGAACTTTCCCGCCAGATGCATGTGGTCATGCGTCAGCACGTTGACGCAGAAGCGCTGGTTGGACAGGAACATGGCGGCCTGCGTCGAGCGCCCGTTCATGCACACCAGCAGCGTCGGCGGCTCGTCGGAGACGCTGCACATGGCGGTGGCGGTGAAGCCGCCGCGCCCTGCCGGGCCATCGGTGGTGACGATGTTGACCGGCGCGCAGACCCTCGCCATGGCGTCGCGGAAATCGGTTTTCGAAATCTGCGTGGCCATCTGGTTTCACTCGGCCGTTGAGACAAGCGGATTGAACCAGGTATCGCCCGTCCAGCCATTCTCGTCATAGTCGGCCATGCAGGTGTCGACGAGCTCTTCCATCGCCTTCAGCCGCCCGCCGCGTTCAGCTCCTTTCAGCACCTGCAGCCGCACCTCTTCCGGCGCGCCGGCATAGTTGAGCTCGTAGAGCGCGTGACGGCCGCCGAACTCGGTGCCGGTCGCGTCCCACAAAAGCTTCATGATCTTGATGCGCTCGATGTGGCCCATGTCGTTGGAGCCGCGCACATATTGCGCCAGATACTTGTCGATCTCGGGGTTGTTGAAGTCGCGCACCGACGACGGCAGGTAGATCAGCCCGGACGCGATCACCCGGCGCACGGTGTCGATGACGCGCGGATAGGCTTCCGACATGAAGGTGCGGTAGGCGAGCGCGGCTTCCAGATTGGGCAGCACCGCACCATTCGCCCACGGGATCGGGTTGTAGGCCATGGCGTTGGAAAAGCTCCAGAACATGTGCCGCAGTGCAATGACCTCGCCCAATGCCGCCTGGTTGCCGCGGAAAGCATCGCCGCCCGTGGCGCGCAGCGCCTTGGCCAGCAGGCCGGCGAGGAAATCGAGCTTGACGGCGAAACGCGTGCAGCCCTGGAAGCAGTAGCCATGCATGAAGCCGGACGCCGGGTGGAAAGACAGGATCTTCTGCGCATCGCGCAGCACCAGCACGTCCTCCCAGGGGATGAAGACATTGTCGAGCACCAGGATCGCGTCGTTCTCGTCGAAGCGTGACGACAGCGGATAGTCGAACGGCGCCGCCACCGTGTTGGCCGTCTGCTCGTAGGAGACGCGGCAGAACATCTTTATCCCCGGCGCATTCATCGGCACGATGAACATCACCGACAGCGACGGATCCTCGGTGACCGTCGCCGATCCCTGCGCCAGGAAGTTATAGTGCGTCAGCGCCGAGGACGTCGCCACCACCTTGGCGCCGGAGACGTAGATGCCGGCATCCGTCTCCTTGGTGATGTGGACGAAGACGTCCTTCACCTGTTCGGCCGGCTTGTGGCGGTCAATCGGCGGGTTGACGATGGCATGGTTCATGAACAGCACGGCTTCCTGGGCACGCCTGTGCCAGGACAGGGCATTGTCCCTGAACGGCCCGTACCAGTCTGCGTTGGCGCCGAGCGTATTCATCAGCGCCGCCTTGTAGTCGGGCGTGCGCCCCATCCAGCCATAGGACATGCGTGACCACTCGGCGATCGCCGTCTGCTGGGCGGCGAGTTCGCCAGAGGATTTGGCGACGCGGAAATATTTGTGGGTGTAGCCGCCCGAGCCGGTGTCGGTCGGCGAAGTCAGCGTGTCCCGTCGCAGGGGATCATGCAGCGCATCGTAGAGGCGCGCCAGCGACCGCGCCGAATTGCGCATCGACGGGTGCGTGGTGACATCGGCAATGCGTTCGCCATTGATATAGACCTCGCGGCCGTCGCGCAGGCTCTCCAGATACTCGGCCCCGGTGAACGGCCGTGCCTTGTCGGCGCGGAAGTCTTCTGATCGCATGATGGTCCTCCTCTTGAGTCGCAACACTAGCGCCTTGGGCATGCATCGGTTATGGACGGAACGGCAAAACCGATTGGACTTTTTCAGGCGCCATGAGCCAGAATTCCATCCCCGACTTCTTCGTCTATGGCGAGCCTGTGCGGCCGCTCGATGTCGGTTTCCTGCATGTCGAGACGGTGCTTGCGCGCAGCAATATCCATCTTGGTCAGGTTGCGGCGCACAAGCATCCGCAGATGGGCCAGATCACCTACTGGACCAGCGGCTCCGGCACCTACCGTATCGAAGACCGATCCTGGGACTTTTCGGCGCCTGCCGTCAGCTTCGTGCCGAGCGCTGTCGTGCATGGCTTCTCGATCGGACCCGGCACCGATGCCATCGTCGTCTCGGTCGCCGACGGCGCGCTCGCGGCCATCGCCGCTCACAGCCTGCTGCCGCTGGACAGGCCGGTCTTTGCCGACGGTCTGCCACGACACGCAGCGTGGGCGAGACTGGCGGCGGTGCTGGAGATGATCGCCGCCGAATATGCCGAGGCGCAAGCCGGCAATGACAGGGTCCTGCCGGCGCTGATCGCCGTCGCACTCTCCCACATTGCGCGCCTCAGCCCCGGCGTGACCGCCTCCGCCGCCTCTTCCGATGCTTCGCTGGCGCGGGGCCTGCGTCGGCTCGCCGACACGCATTTCCGCGACAACTGGCCGGTCGATCGCTACGTCGAGGCGCTGGCCACCACGCCGCATCTTCTCGACAAGGCTGCCCATGCGGTTCTGGGCGCCGGCGTCAAGCGGGTCGTCAGCGAAAGGCGGCTGCTGGAGGCCAAGCGCCTGCTGCTGTTCACCGTACGCACGGTGGAGGACATCGCCTACGAGATCGGCTTCGACGACCCGGCGTATTTTTCACGGTTCTTTCGCGCGCGAGTCGGCGAAGCGCCCGCCGCCTGGCGCCGGAAGCACTTGCAGGGCCATTGATCCTGCGTGAAATGCAGACCCCGTGACGCGCAATCCTCGATGCTTGCAGCCACAGCCACTTTTTCGTGAAGCTGAACGGGTTGATCCCTTCGCCTGCCTGCCTAGGTAGAAAGGAGCGGCGGGTGCCACGCAAATCTGACATCGGACCAATCTGACGGTCGGCATGATATTTTCCTGCATTCAAAAGCTTGCCCTTCCTATTCTCTTCGTTGGCATCCAGTCTTCCTGCGTCGTTCCCGACGATACGTCGCGCGTGGCCAAGGTTGACCCCACCGCGGCGGCGGCTCGCAAGGAGATGGTCGGCCTCAGCGAAGCCGACGTCCGCATGTGCGCGGGGTTTCCGACCGCCACCGCGGACGCCGGCCGATCGGGCCAGATCTGGTCCTATAAGCGCGTCGTTCAGCGCGGCAATCTCAGCATCGTCGTCCCAACCATGGCATTGGGCGCGATCCCGGCGGTCGGTGGCTCCGTCAATGTCGCTCCCGGCGGTTATTGCGATACGCAAATTCGCATGGTCGACGGTCGCGTCGCCGAAGTTGCCTACGCCGGCGACAACAATATGCCGAACAGGCGCGACGCGCTTTGTGTCAGCACGGTGGACGCCTGCGTGACCTATGCGCGTCAACACGGTCAGAGGCCAGTGGCAGCGAAACGGCGATGACGGTCACGCAAATATCGTTGAGGGCTTGACTGACCCGCCGGACAGAATACGCTAGCGCAAAATACCGGCTCTGATCGCCGGGCGGCAAGAATGCCTCGTATGCCTCGCCCTCCCGGCGCTGGCTGCGAGGCATTGTCATTTTGGGGATCTGTTTGAAACGGCGTATCGAGATCGGCATCCTATATTCCCGCTCGGGGAGCTATCAGCTCGTCTCCGATGCGTGCCGCATCGGCGCCATGCGCGCCATCGCCGACATCAACGCCGATCGCAGCTCAGGTATCGAACTGGTGCCGGTCGAGCGCGATCCGCAAAGCAATGCCGACCGCTACGCAACGCTGTGCGAGGATATTTTCAGGACCAGCAGCGCGCGCCATGTCGTCGGGTGCGTCACCTCGTGGAGCCGCAAGGAAACCATTCCGGTGCTCGAGAAGGCGGGCGGCATGCTGTGGTACGCCTGCCCCTATGAGGGCTTCGAGGCCAACGAGCACGTCGTCTACATGCACGCCTGCCCCAACCAGCATCTGGTGCCGTTGATGGCGCATGTCGTGCCGCGTTTCGGCGCCAACGGTTTCCTGCTTGGCTCGAACTATATCTGGGGCTGGGAGATGAACCGCGTCGCCCGCGACCTGATCGCCGATGCCGGCGGCAAGGTTCTGGGCGAACGCTATCTGCGCATCGGCGAGACCGACGTGTCGCGTCTGATCGCGGAAATCCGCGCCACGCGGCCGAACTTCATCCTCAACAACCTGATCGGCACCTCGTCCTACGCCTTCCTCGCGGCCTATCGCGACCTAGGTCACGAGGATGCCGCCTTCAGTCCCGAGACTTGTCCCGTCATCTCCTGCAACCTCACCGAAGGTGAGCTGCCGGCGATCGGTGAATCCGGCAAGGGACATCTATCGGTCGGGCCGTACTTCGCGCCGCGGCCGGCCGCCTTCGCCTCGTCTTTCGAGGCCTCCGCCTATGCCTCCGTGCAGGTGATGGCCGACGTGCTCTCCAGCAATCCCGAAGCCGGTCCGGCGGAATTTTCCAGAGCCTTCGCAGAACGCCGCTTCTCCACCCGGCTCGGGCCGATCGCCATCGACGCGCACTCGCAGCACGCCACATTGCCGGTGATCATCGGGCGGATCGCGGACGGCTTCTTCGAGGTCGTCAGCCGCGAAGACGAAGTCACGCCGGATCCCTATCTGTCGCGCTACGACCCGGCAAAAACATTCGGCCGCCCACGCCTGAGGGTGGTGTCGTGACGAGAGCCCCACGCATCCCCAATCTCGGCGGCGCCAAGGCGTTTATCCTGCATCGCCCGCATCCGACTGTGCAGGCGATCACCAGGCAATTGTCGGCCATCGGCCTGATCACGCTGGATTGCTGGCCGGAACTGCCGCCCGAGGCGCTGGCGGCCGATTTCGTGTTCTTCGACGCCGATCTCGGTTTCGACGAGCAGTTCCCCTGGAAGCCGGGCGAGGCGCCGATGCCGCTGGTGGCGCTGATCGGCTCCGAGGCGCCGGGCCGCATCGAATGGGCGCTGTCGCACAAGGCCGATGCCCAGCTCCTGAAGCCGGTCGGCAATGCCGGCGTCTACAGCGCGTTGCTGATCGCGCGCCAGAGTTTCGAGGCGCGAAAACACCTGGCCAGTGAGATTGCCTCGCTTCGCCAGCGCGTCGCCGAGCGCCAGACGATCGTGCGCGCGGTCACCGCACTGGCGAAAGGCACCGATGACGGCCGCGCCTATGCGCAGCTTCGCTCGCTGGCTATGAGCTGGCAGATCAGCGTCGAGGATGCCGCGCGGCGGATCGTGGCAATGACAAGTGAAGAAGCAACAGGGGAAGAAGGCGGCGATGACCAGTCCCATCGCGCCTGATCTCACCGCGCCAGGGCGCATGCCGGTCAAACCACGCGCCGGCGTCTGGCGCCGGCTGGTCAGGCGCCGTCTCGCACTGCTTGGGCTGATGATCGTCGCCATTGTCGTTGCCGGCGCCGTGCTGGCGCCATGGCTGACTGGCTATGATCCCAACGAGCAGATGTTCGACGGCCTGACCATCGAGGGCTCGCCCTTGCCGCCGGATGCAAAATTCTGGCTGGGCACCGACCTGCTCGGCCGTGACCTGTTGACCCGCATCCTCTACGGCGCCCGCACCTCGCTGATCATCGGCATCGTCGCCAATGGCGTGGCGCTGTTCATCGGCACGCTGGTCGGTGTTGTCGCCGGCTATTTCCGTGGCTGGATCGGCAGCGCGCTGATGCGCTTCACCGATTTGATGATGGCGTTTCCGGCACTGCTGCTCGCCATTTGCCTGGCGGCGGTGTTCGAGCCCAGCCTGTGGATCGTCGCCATGGTCATCGCGCTGGTCAACTGGGTGCAGACCGCCCGCGTCATCTACACCGAAACCTCTTCGCTGGCCGAGCGCGAATTCATCGACGCCGAACGCACCATTGGGGCGAGTGCACCGCGCATCCTGTTTCGCCATATCCTGCCGCATCTGCTGCCGACCATCATCGTCTGGGGCACGCTCGGCATCTCGACCACGGTGCTGCTCGAGGCGACACTCTCCTTCCTCGGCATCGGCGTGCAGCCGCCGACGGCGTCGTGGGGCAACATCATCTTCGAGAACCAGACCTATTTCCAGGCCGCACCCTGGCTGGTGTTCTTCCCCGGTGCCGCGATCCTGGCGCTGGCGCTGGCCTTCAACCTGATCGGCGACGCACTGCGCGACATCCTCGATCCGACACAGAGGGGCCGGGCATGATCGCCTATCTCGGCCGCCGCCTGATCCAGTCGCTGCTGATCCTGCTCGGCGTCTCGCTGATCACTTTCGCGCTGCTCTATCTCCTGCCCGCCGATCCGGTGCGCCAGATCGCCGGTCGCAGCGCCACGCCGCAGACGGTCGAGAACATCCGCCAGCAGCTCGGCCTCGACCAGCCCTTCATCGTCCAGTACTGGCGCTATCTCACGAAGCTCATCAGCGGCGATCTCGGCCGCTCCTACATCCAGCGCTCCGAAGTCACCGAGCTGATCGTCTCACGGCTGCCGGCCAGCTTGTTGCTGATGGTCGGCGCCATCCTGTGCGAGCTGCTGCTCGGCCTGAGCATGGGCCTGATCGCTGCCGTCAAGCGCGGTACCGCCACCGACCAGACGCTGATGGTCGCCTCCTTCGTCGGCGTTTCGGCGCCGCAATTCGTCGTCGGCCTGCTGCTGCTCTACGTCTTTGCCGTGCGGCTCAGCTGGTTCCCGATCGGCGGCTATGGCACCTGGCGTCATCTCGTGCTGCCGTCGCTGACCATGGGCATACTCGGCGCCGGCTGGTACGCCCGCATGATGCGCTCGTCGATGATCGATGTTCTGCGCCAGGATTATGTCCGCACCGCCCGCGCCAAGGGCCTGGCGCGGCGAGCCATCCTGTTCCGCCATGCACTGCCCAACGCCATCCTGCCGGTCATCGCCATGATCGGCATCGACATCGGCATCTTCATGGGTGGCATTGTCGTCGTCGAAAGCGTGTTCGGCTGGCCTGGCATCGGCCAGCTGGCGTGGCAGGCCATCCAGCGCGTGGACATCCCGATCATCATGGGCGTCACCCTGATCTCGGCCTTCGCCATCGTGCTCGGTAATCTGCTGGCCGACGTCATCGCGCCCTTCATCGACCCCCGCATCAAGCTCAGATGAAAATGAAAACCAGATAGAGAAAGGGAACATAAAAATGAAAAAGTTTCTCGCATCCACGGTAGCGGTATCGGCGCTGGCGCTGATGCTCGGCATGACAAGTGTTCGCGCCGAAGACGCCGTCGACCCGAACGCCAAGCAGGGCGGCGCCATCACCATCACCTACAAGGACGATGTCGCCACGCTCGATCCGGCGATCGGTTATGACTGGCAGAACTGGTCGATGATCAAGAGCCTGTTCGACGGGCTGATGGACTACGAGCCGGGCACCACCAATTTGAAACCCGACCTCGCCGAAAGCTACGAGATCTCGCCCGACGGCAAGACCTTCACCTTCAAGCTGCGCCATGGCGTGAAATTTCACAATGGCCGCGAAATGACCGCCGACGACGTGAAATATTCGCTCGACCGCGTCACCAATCCAAAGACCCAGAGCCCCGGCGCCGGCTTTTTCGGCTCGATCAAGGGCTATGACGATGTCGCCGCCGGCAAGGCCGAGAGCCTCTCCGGCGTCACCGTCGTCGACCCCTACACGGTCAAGTTCGAACTGACCCGCCCCGACGCAACCTTCCTGCATGTCATGGCCATCAACTTCTCGCATGTCGTGCCGAAGGAAGAGGTCGAGAAATACGGCGCCGATTTCGGCAAGCATCCGGTCGGCACCGGCGCCTTCAAGCTCGCCGAGTGGACACTCGGCCAGCGCATCGTCTTCGAGCGCAATGCGGACTATTGGCACAAGGGCCTGCCGCATCTGGACAAGATCACCTTCGAGATCGGCCAGGAGCCGATCGTTGCGCTGCTGCGCCTGCAGAAGGGCGAGATCGACGTGCCCGGCGACGGCATTCCGCCGGCAAAATTCCAGGAGGTGATGGCTGATCCCGAGCAGAAGGCGCGCGTCGTCGAAGGCGGCCAGCTGCACACCGGCTATGTCACCATGAACACCACCATGGCGCCGTTCGATAATGTGAAGGTGCGCCAGGCGGTCAACATGGCGATCAACAAGGCGCGCGTGATCCAGATCATCAACGGCCGCGCCGTGCCGGCCAATCAGCCGCTGCCGCCGTCGATGCCGGGCTACGACAAGGAATACAAGGGCTATCCCTATGACGTCGCCAAGGCCAAGGCCCTGCTTGCCGAGGCCGGCCATCCCGATGGTTTCGAGACGCAATTGTTCGCCATGAACACCGATCCCAACCCGCGCATCGCCCAGGCGATCCAGCAGGACCTGGCGGCCATCGGCATCAAGGCCAGCATCCAGTCGCTCGCCCAGGCAAACGTCATTGCCGCCGGCGGCGACAAGGCCGGCGCACCGATGATCTGGTCCGGCGGCATGGCCTGGATCGCCGATTTCCCCGATCCGTCGAACTTCTACGGCCCGATCCTCGGCTGCGCCGGTGCGGTGCCGGGCGGCTGGAACTGGTCGTGGTATTGCAACAAGGATCTCGACGCCAAGGCGGCCGAGGCCGACTCGGTGGTCGATCCCGCCAAGGCTGGCGAACGCGACAAGATGTGGAGCGCCATCTACGACAAGGTGATGGAGGACGCGCCTTGGGCGCCGGTCTTCAACGAGCAGCGCTTCACCATGAAATCGGCGCGCATGGGCGGCGCCGACAACCTCTATGTCGACCCGGTCCATATCCCGATCAACTACGACAATGTGTACGTAAAAGATGTGCAATAACTGCGACTACACCATCCACGGGCGCCAACATCATTTCGGCTGGGACAATTCGTTTGCCCCGGCCGAGCGGGTGGCGCCCGGCTCGACCATCGAGTTCCAGTGCCTCGATTCCTCCGGTGGCCAGTTGCAGGCCGACAGCACGGTCGCCGACGTCGCCAAGCTCGACTTCGCCACCGTCAATCCGGTGACCGGGCCGATCTTCGTCGAGGGCGCCGAGCCGGGTGACGCACTGAAGGTGACGATCGAGATGTTCAAACCGTCCGGCTTCGGCTGGACGGCCAACATTCCGGGCTTCGGGCTGCTCGCCGACGACTTCAAGGAGCCGGCGCTGAACATCTGGAAGTACGACGCTGCCTCGCTCGAGCCGGCGCTGTTCGGCAAAAATGCGAGGGTGCCGCTGAAACCCTTCGCCGGCACCATCGGCAACGCCCTGGCGGAAAAGGGTCACCACTCGGTGGTCCCGCCAAGACGCGTCGGCGGCAATCTCGACATCCGCGATCTCGCCGCCGGCACCACGCTGTACCTGCCGGTGGAAGTGGCGGGCGCGCTGTTTTCGGTCGGCGACACCCATGCCGCGCAAGGTGATGGCGAGGTCTGCGGCACGGCGATCGAAAGCCCGATGAACGTCGTGCTCAAGCTCGATCTGGTCAAGGACGCCAGGCTGAAGACGCCGCGCTTCACCACGCCAGGCCCGGTGACGCGCCATCTCGACGCCAAGGGCTATGAGGTGACGACGGGAGTTGGGCCGGACCTGATGACGGGTGCAAAGGAGGCGGTTGCCCAGATGGTCGACCTGCTTTCCACCCGCTACAGAATAGACCCCGTCGAGGCCTACATGCTGGCCTCGGTCTGCGGCGATCTCCGCATCAGCGAGATCGTCGACATGCCGAACTGGGTGGTGTCGTTCTACTTCCCGCGCTGCGTGTTTGAATGAGGTTGGGCCGGCGCTGCACCCCCCTCTGTCCTGCCGGACATCTCCCCCGCAAGGGGGGAGATCGGATGTCACGACGGGCTTCGCCACTTTTCAACGGTGACGAATGGACGCCGCGGCAAGGCCGCCAATCTCCCCCCTTGCGGGGGAGATGTCCGGCAGGACAGAGGGGGGTGTGCCGGAGTAAATCCCCCTCCGGGTCACACGCGCAATGATCGCCGCCAGCAAACCCATACTCGACATCGCCAACCTCTGCGTCAGCGTGCGCGGTGAGGACGGCGAGCGCGAGGTCGTCTCCGACCTGTCGCTGACTTTGGCGCGTGGCGAGACGCTCTGCATTGCCGGTGAATCCGGCTCCGGCAAATCGATGACCGCACTGGCGATCATGCAGCTTCTGCCGCAGCCTGCCGCCCGGATTTCATCCGGCAAAGTCCATCTGGGCGATACAGATCTGACGACTCTGGACGAGCGCCGGATGCGGCGCATCCGCGGCGACCGCATCGCCATGATCTTCCAGGAGCCGATGACCTCGCTCAACCCGGTGCTGTCGATCGGCCGGCAGCTCACCGAATCCATCGAGGCACACACCAGCCTGTCGCAGGGCGAAGTCCGCCAGCGCGCCATCGAGGCTCTGAAAGCGGTGCGCATTTCGGAAGCCGAAAGCCGGCTGAAGCAGTTTCCGCACGAACTGTCCGGCGGCATGCGCCAGCGGGTGATGATCGCCATGGCGCTGGCGCTCGAGCCGGACGTGCTGATCGCCGACGAGCCGACGACGGCACTTGACGTCACCGTGCAAGGCGAGGTGCTGGAGCTGCTGCGCGACCTGCAGCGCCAGCACGGCACCAGCGTCATCCTGATCACCCACGACATGGGCGTGGTCGCAGAGATGGCCGACCGCGTCATCATCATGCGGCATGGCCGCATGGTCGAAGAGGGGAAAACCGCCGACATTTTTTCCAGGCCACAAGCCGACTACACGCGCGAACTGCTTGCCGCCGTACCGCGCATCGGCAGCGGCGTCGGCCGACAGACATCCAGGGAGGCCGAGGCGACGACGGCATCGGCCAATGTCGCCGAGGTCAAGGACCTGCATGTCCGCTTCGACCTGCATGGCGGTTTCTTCGGTCGGGTCAACCGGCGCGTTCACGCCGTCGAAGGCGTTAGCTTTTCGATCGCGGCCAACGAGACGCTGGCGCTGGTCGGCGAATCCGGTTGCGGCAAGTCGACCACCGCCAAGGCGCTGGCCGGACTGGTGCCCTACAGCGGAGGCGTCGTCATCGGCGGCCGCAATTTGTCTGGCCTTGGCCGCGACGAGCGTAAGGCGGTGCGCCGCGACGTGCAGATGATTTTTCAGGATCCCTACGCCTCGCTCGACCCGCGCATGCGCGTCGGCGAACTCGTCGCCGAGCCGCTGCTGATCCATGGCATCGCCTCGAAGCAAGAGCGCAGCGACCGTGTGGCCGCGCTGTTCGAGCGCGTCGGCCTGTCGGCCGATCAGATGGAACTCTATCCGCATGAATTCTCCGGCGGCCAGCGCCAGCGCGTCTGTATTGCGCGTGCCCTTGCGCTGCGGCCGAAGCTGATCATCGCCGACGAAAGCGTCTCGGCGCTCGACGTCTCGGTGCAGGCGCGCGTGCTCGATCTGTTGAAGGAATTGCAGCGCGAATTCGGCGTCGCCTATCTCTTCATCTCGCATGACATGGCTGTGGTCGAGAACATCTCCGACCGCGTCGCCGTCATGTATCTCGGCCAGATCGTCGAGATGGGCACGCGCGACCAGGTCTTTTCCAACCCGCGTCATCCCTACACCAGGCGGCTGATCGAAGCCGTGCCCGTGCCCGATCCGGCTAAGCGGCGAAGCCGCTTCGCCCGCCTCGACCAGGAGATCCCGAGCGCCACCCGCAGGATCGGCGAGGCGCCGTTGAAACTGGCGCTGAGGGATGTCGGCAACGGCCACCTCGTCGCCGCCGAGGGCTGAGGCAAGTACCGCCGCGGGTCGCGGTTCACGTGTTTGTGTTTCTATCTCGGGCTCAACGCCGGCATTCTGTCCCCAAAGCGCATCGCTTCGAACACGAAATCCGGGACGGCCTCTTGCCCTCTGTCCCTATCTTCCTCATGTTCAATACCATTGCGATGATCGATCGTAGGAGGGTCGGTCGGATTCATCGCTATGGGAGGAAGTCAACCATGAAGGTAAGCCTTTTCGTTTCCGCGGCACTTCTCGCCGCATCCGCGATCCCCGCCTCGGCCGCCGACATTTCCGACGGCAAGGTCAAGATCGGCATCCTCAACGACCAGTCGGGCGTCTATGCCGATTTCGGCGGCAAGTGGTCGGTCGAGGCGGCCAAGATGGCGGTCGAGGATTTCGGCGGCAAGGTGCAGGGAGCGCCGATAGAAATCATCAGCGCCGACCACCAGAACAAACCGGATATCGCCTCCAACATCGCGCGGCAGTGGTACGACACCGAGCAGGTCGATGCCATCATGGAACTGACGACCTCTTCGGTGGCGCTCGCCGTCCAGGGGATTTCCAAGGAAAAGAAGAAGATCGACATCGTCACCGGCGCGGCGACCACGGAGCTGACCGGCAAACAATGCTCGCCTTACGGCTTTCACTGGGCCTATGACACACATTCGCAGGCGGTGGGAACCGGCGGCTCTCTCGTGCAGCAGGGCGGCGACAGCTGGTTCTTCGTCACCGTCGACTATGCATTCGGCTATTCGCTGAAGGATCAGACCACCAAGTTCGTCGAGAGCCATGGCGGCAAGGTGCTGGGCGAGGTGCGTTATCCCCTGGGATCGACCGATTATTCGTCCTTCCTGCTGCAGGCGCAATCGTCCGGCGCCAAGGTCATCGGCCTGGCCAATGCCGGCCTCGATACCTCCAACTCGATCAAGCAAGCGGCCGAATTCGGCATCGTGCAGGGCGGTCAGCGTCTTGCCGCACTCCTGTTCACGCTGGCCGAGGTGCATGGGCTTGGCCTTCAAGCGGCGCAGGGCGTTGTGCTGACCGAAGGCTATTATTGGGATCGCGACGACAAGAGCCGCGAATTCGGGCAGCGCTTTTTCAAGCGCACCAACCGCATGCCGAACATGATCCAGGCCTCGACCTATTCGGCGGTGACGCAGTACCTGAAAGCGATCGACAAGGCCGGCACGGACGAGACCGAAGCGGTCGCCAAGCAACTGCATTCGATGCCCGTGGACGACGCCGCGATAACCAACGGCAAAGTGCAGGCGGACGGCAACATGGTCCATGACATGTACCTCTATCAGGTCAAGTCGCCAGCCGAGAGCACCCAGGAGTGGGACTACTACAAATATCTCGCCACCATTCCTGGCAACGAGGCCTTCCTTAGCGAAAAGGAAAGCGGCTGTCCGACGGCCGGCCAGTGATCGGCGCGGCCGATGGCGCCGACTGACCTGAGCGCGAACGAGCCGCCTGTGGTGCTTTCCGCCCGCGGGTTGCGGCGCGACTTTGCCGGCTTCATCGCCGTCAAAAACGTCGATCTCGATGTCCGCCATGGCAACATCCATGCCCTGATCGGACCCAACGGCGCCGGCAAGACGACCGTCTTCAACCTGCTCACCAAGTTCCTGGCGCCGACCAGCGGCAGGATCGAGCTGCTCGGCCACGACATCACCCGCACCTCGCCGGCCAGGGTCGCGCGGATGGGCCTGGTGCGCTCGTTCCAGATATCGGCGATTTTTCCGCACCTCAGCGTGCTCGACAATGTGCGCGTCGCGCTGCAGCGGCCGGGCGGGCTCAGCGTTCAGTTCTGGCGCTCGCTGGCGGCGCTCGACCGGCTGACGCCGCGCGCCGAGGAATTGCTGCGCTCGGTCGGTCTCGACGACGCCAGGAACAGGCTCGCCGGCGACCTTTCCTATGGCAGGAAACGCGTGCTCGAGATCGCTACGACCCTGGCGCTCGATCCGAAAGTGCTGCTGCTGGACGAGCCGATGGCCGGCATGGGGCATGAGGACGTGGCCACGGTTTCCAGCCTCATCCGTTCGGTGGCCAGGGATCGCGCCGTGCTGATGGTCGAGCACAATCTGACCGTCGTGGCCGACCTTTGCGACTGGATAACGGTCATGCAGCGCGGCGAGGTGCTGGCCGCCGGCGACTACGCCACCGTCAGCCGCGACGAGCGCGTCAAGATCGCCTATATGGGCACCGCCGATGACTAGTGCCGCACCTCTGCTTGCAGTCAGCGGCCTCAACGCCTGGTATGGCGAGGGCCATGCGTTGCACGGCGTCGATCTGGAGGTGTTTGCCGGCGAGACGGTCACGCTGCTCGGCCGCAACGGCGTCGGCAAGACGACGACGCTGCGCGCCATCATGGGGCTGATCCGCAAGCGAACCGGCCGGATCGCTTTCGACGGCCAGGATCTGATGCGGCTGCCGCTGCACCGGACCGCGCATCAAGGCATCGGCTTCGTGCCGGAGGAGCGCGGTATCTTCGCGACGCTGACCGTCGACGAGAACCTGGTTCTGCCGCCGGTCGTCGCGCAGGGCGGCATGAGCGTCGAGGAGATTTTCGACCTGTTCCCCAATCTGAAGGAGCGGCGCAACAGTCCAGGCACGAGGCTGTCGGGCGGCGAACAGCAGATGCTGGCGATCGCGCGCATGTTGAGAACCGGTGTGAAAATGCTGCTTCTCGACGAGCCGACGGAGGGTTTGGCCCCCGTCATCGTGCAGCGCATTGGCGCGTTGCTGGCGACGTTGAAAAAGCGCGGCATGACGATCCTACTGGTGGAGCAGAACTTCCGCTTCGCCAGCCGTGTCGCCGATCGTTTCTATCTGATGGAGCACGGCAAGGTGGTGGCGGGGTTTCCGGTCGGCGAGCTGCCGGACCGCATGACGCAGCTCCACGAAGTCCTGGGTGTATGATGGCGCCATGACGATGATCTTCGGCATCCCCGTTCAGGCTTTCCTCGGCCAGTTGCTGGTCGGCCTGATCAACGGCTCGTTCTACGCCATGCTGAGCCTGGGCCTGGCTGTCATATTCGGCCTGCTGCGGGTCATCAATTTCGCCCATGGCGCCCAATATATGCTCGGCGCCTTCGTCGGTTATCTGCTTCTCACCTATCTCGGCATCGGCTACTGGCCCGCCTTGATCCTTGCGCCGCTGATCGTCGGTGCCTTCGGCATCGTGGTCGAGCGCCTTGCGCTGTCGAGACTGTACGATCTCGATCCGCTCTACGGCCTGCTCTTCACCTTCGGCCTCGCGCTCGTGCTCGAAGGCATCTTCCGCTACTATTACGGCGTCTCGGGAAACCCCTACGCCGTGCCGCCGCTGCTTTCGGGAGGCACCAATCTCGGCTTCATGTTCCTGCCCAACTATCGCGGCTGGGTCGTCGTCGCCTCGCTGATCGTCTGCTTCGGAACCTGGGCGCTGATCGAGAAGACCAGGCTCGGTTCCTACCTGCGCGCCGCGACGGAGAATCCCCGCCTCGTCCAGGCTTTCGGCGTCAACGTGCCCTTGCTGCTGACCCTGACCTACGGCCTCGGCTCCGCGCTGGCCGGGCTTGCCGGGATTCTGGCAGCGCCGATCTATCAGGTGAGCCCGCTTATGGGGTCGGATCTCATCATCGTCGTCTTCGCCGTCGTCGTGGTCGGCGGCATGGGATCGATCCTTGGCGCCATCGTCACCGGCTACATGCTTGGCCTTGCCGAAGGCCTGACCAAGGTCTTCTACCCCGAGGCCTCCAACCTCGTGGTCTTCGTCATCATGGCGATTGTGCTTCTGGTCCGGCCGGCCGGCCTGTTCGGAAGGGACGCCTGACATGTCGGAACTGACGCTTCGCGAGACATCGGCCAAAACCTCGGCACGGCTTGAATGGACGCTGGTCGGGCTCGGCATCCTGGCGCTGCTGGTGGCGCCTTTCCTGGTCTATCCGATCTTCCTGATGAAGATGCTGTGCTTCGCGCTGTTTGCCTGCGGGTTCAATCTTCTGCTTGGTTACACCGGGCTGCTGTCATTCGGCCACGCAACCTTCTTTGGCGGCGCCGCCTACTTCACCGCGCATGCCGTCAAGGTCTGGGGCTGGCCGCCGGAAGCCGGCATTCTGCTCGGCATGGCGGGTGCGGCCTTGCTCGGCCTCGTCATGGGCTTCTTCGCCATTCGCCGGCAAGGCATCTATTTCGCCATGATCACGCTGGCACTGTCGCAGATGTTCTTCTTCTTCTGCGTGCAAGCGCCGTTCACGCAAGGCGAGGACGGCATTCAGGGCATACCGCGCGGCATGCTGCTAGGCGTCCTCGACCTGAACGTCTCGCTGAACATGTATTATTTCGTGCTGGCGGTGTTCCTGATCGGCGTCTTCGCCATCTGGCGCATCGTCAATTCGCCATTCGGCATGATCCTGCGCTCGATCCGGGAAAACGAGAATCGCGCCATTTCGCTGGGCTATTCCGTCGCCAACTACAAGCTCGGCGCCTTCGTCATGTCGGCGGCGCTGGCCGGGCTGGCCGGCTCGCTCAAGGCGATCGTCTTCCAGTTCGCCACGCTCACCGACGTCACCTGGCAGATGTCGGGCGAGGTGATCCTGATGACGCTTCTCGGCGGCATCGGTACGATGGTCGGGCCGATCATCGGCGCCAGCCTTGTCATCGGCCTGGAAAACACGCTTGCCACTTCCGGCTTTCCGGTGACCATCGCCACCGGCCTGATCTTCATGGTGTGCGTGCTGATCTTCCGGCGCGGCATCGTCGGCGAATTTTACGCGCGGATTTTCGGGCGGGCGGGAAAGGACTGATCAGCTGCAGGTTGGTGGGACGCGGTTTGCGCGTGGTGACATGCGTCACCACAATGAGCACCTGTCCGGATTCTTCAGAAAACTATAGACCTCGATCAATCGAGGCGACTGCTTGCGACCTGGGGCAATCGCGACCCCATCGGAACGGGTGAGCACTGCTGTGGACAAATCGTGATGCGTGCATTCTTTCGATTGGTTGCGGTTATGACCGTGGTGTCCGGCGTGACCGGCTGCACCAGCATTTCCTACTACGCGCAATCCATGAAGGGTCATCTGCAGATCATGACCGCACGCCAGGATGTCGGAAAACTGATCGAGGATCCTTCGACGCCGAAGGCGTTGCGCGCCCGAATGGCATCGGCGAGCGCTATACGACAGTTCGCAACGGATGAACTGGCGCTGCCCGACAACAACAGCTACCGCAGCTATGTCGACATTGGTCGGGACTCGGTGACATGGGCTGTCTTCGCCGCGCCGGCATTTTCGCTGACGCCGCGAACATGGTGTTTTCCTGTTTTCGGCTGTGTTCCCTACCGGGGGTATTTCTCCAGGAAGTCCGCGACTGAAACCGCTGTCGAACTTCAAGAACAGGGCATGGACGTCTATGTGACGGGCATCACTGCATATTCCACGCTCGGCTGGTCAAGTGACCCGCTGCTAAGCACGATGTTCGGCGAGGATAAAACCTATCTTGCAGGGCTGATTTTCCATGAACTCGCCCACCAGCGCGTCTACGTGCACGACGATTCCGCATTCAACGAGGCGTTCGCTGTCGCCGTCGAAACAACCGGCGTGAGAAAATGGTTGCGCATGACTGGCGATACCGCCGCATTGCGCCGTTACGAAGCCGCCCGGAGACGCAAGGCTGAATTTCTTGCGCTGGTGTCGCGGACCCGGGACGAGTTGGCGCAAGTCTATTCCAACGCCGGCACCTCGGAGCAAAAACTGGCCGCAAAGACGGCCGCTATTGAACGGCTGCGGATGCGCTACCGGCACATGCGCGACAGACGCTGGGGCCGATACCGGGGATACGATGCCTGGTTCGCCTCCCCGATCAACAACGCGAAGCTCGCCGCGACGTCCGTTTATAGCGATCGGGTGACCGCGTTTCTGCGCCTGTTCGACTTGTGCTCGGGCGACTATGTCAGGTTCTATGCATCGGTCCGGCGGATTGGCGCACTGGACGAAGCTCACCGCGTCGAAGCACTTGCCGCGGCAGATCGCTGTTATTGAGTCAGCCCGTGAGGCGTCCACGAAACAACGTGCAGCCGTCCGTCAGGCGCGACCTGGAGATATCCCGGAATCCGGCCTCGGTCATCCACGCGCGATACTGACCCTCAGTGTACGATTCGCCGTGGCGATAGAGGTTCAGGAAGGTGAGATTGAGAAAGACACCCTCTGGCGGGCCGAGGCGGTCGTCATCGACGACACCCCACCCGGCAATTGCGATCTCGCCGCCATGTGTAAGGCAACGCGCCGCGTTCAGGATCGAACTGCGCGCCTGGTCCGGCGGAAGCACCTGGACGACGGCCTTCAGGATCGCCAGATCGTGCCGACCGACCGATGGCGCGACGGTTATGTCCCCCTCTTCGACAACCACGTCGTCGGCACCGTATTCCGACAGGATGGCTGGCGCGACCGCTGAGACCGTCGGCAGTTCCATCAGCGTCGCCGCAATGTGCGGCCACCGCTCGCGAAGCCCGACCAGTATGGTCCCGGCACCCCCGCCGATGTCGATCACCGAACCGACCGCCGAGAGGTCCATCTCCTGGGCCAGATGTCGGCCGAAAATCACCCCACCCGGTGCGAGCATGCGGCTGAAGGCCGCCGCGGCCTCAGGTCCCGCTTCGGAAAAGTCGTGCAGCGCAGCCGGCCGGTTCTGCCGCAGCGACTCGGCGGTTAGTAGGTCGGCTCCCCAGAGCTCGCGCAGGAGCGCATGATCGCCGCCGCGATAGCTTGGCTTGGACGCATCGAGGAAGGCCGACGCTTCGGCTCCGTTGCGAAATTCACCATCCTTGACTTCAAGGAGGCCGATGCTGGCGAGCGCGTAGAGGAGCCGCGACAGACGATCGGGTTCGACTTTGAGCGTGGCCCCGAGGCTGTCAGCAGTCAGCGCGCTTTCACCGAGCCGGGTGAAGATGCCAAGGTCCAATCCGGCGCGAAGCGCCAAGGCGGGGGGCACCGCTGCGATCAGCTTGTCGATCCGGTCAGAATCCACCATGTCACATCCCCTCCGCGATCCAGGATCGGCCTTGAAACAACTCCCATGGACTAGAACTTACAGTCCCGACGTCCGGATGGCGACGGACCGGCCGAGAACTCCCAGTGGTGCGGTTGGGAGCGCGCGCGGCTCTAGTCTGAGAACTTCACGCTCACGCCGCGCTGCCGAAAATAAGCCTGCATCAACTTGCGGCCCGAGCGGTTGTTCTGCGCCAGTTTGGTCGGATCGAACACCGCCTGTTTTATCCCCTCCCGCGTCAGCGCCGCCTTAAGCGTCGCGATATGTGCGTCGATGTCGGCATTGTCCGCCCGGAGCGAGGCATAGATGCTCTCGGTCGCCTCGGCCACGGTCAGTTCGCTCATTGGTGTCGTCCTTTGGTTGGTTGGGCGGCGCTTAGCACAGATTCGCGGTCCGCCGATACCGAGACCGTCAGTACACAGCGCCCGCCGCGAAAGCGAACCGTTCCTTATGGGGCTTCGTAAAGTTCCAGCGGCAATCCATCCGGATCTCTGAAAAAAGTAAACCGTTGGTCTGTGTATGGGTCGATCCGGATTGGCTCAAAGGCAACGCCTGCGGCTTCCAGGCGGATAATTACGGGCTCAAGATTAGCCACAGCAAATGCCAGATGTCTCAGGCCTGTAGCCTCTGGGTGGGATGGCCGCATCGCCGGTGCAGGGAAGGAGAACAATTCCAGTTGGGCCGACCCGATCCGCAGATCCGCCTTCCATGACTGCCGCTCCTCCCGATAAACCTCCCGGATCAGATCGAGGCCGAGGAGTTCGACGTAGAACCGTCGCGACCGGTCATAGTCGGTGCAGATGAGCGCGACGTGGTGAATGGCGTTCAGCATGCTGCTAACTCCAGTCAAGGGGATATGAGGCCAAGGTGCTTCAAGTCCTGGATCGTCGCGCGCCGCGGCTCTGATTTATGCCGTCGCTCAATCTCACCCATAACACCCGCGTTCCACCGCCAGCCGCCGCACCAGCGCCAGCACGGCATCGATGGTCGGGGTCGGCTTGTCCGTTAGCCGGCCAAGTTCCTGCACCGCGCTCACCAGCGCGTCGATCTCCATCGGCCGGCCGCGCTCCAGGTCCTGCAGCATCGAGGTCTTGTGTTCGCCGACATCGCCGGCGCCCTTGATGCGCCGGTCGACCGCTATGGGAAAACGCACGCCGAGGCTTTCGCCGATCGCCTGCGCTTCCAGCATCATGGTGCGGGCGAGCGCGCGGGTGCCATCGTCGGCGACAATCGCGGCCAGCGTGCTGCCGGTCAACGCCGAGATCGGGTTGAAGGAGAGATTGCCCCACAGCTTCACCCAGATCTCGCTGCGGATGTCGTCACGCACCGGCGCCTGCAGGCCGGCCTTGACCATCTCCTCGGCCAGAAGCGTGACCCGTCCGCTGCGCTCGCCGGAGGGTTCGCCGAGCGAAAACCGTTTGCCCTCGACATGGCGGATGAGGCCCGGCGCATTGACTTCGACGGCGGGATAGACGACCGAGCCGATGACCCGCTCCGGCCCGATCCGCTGCCAGATCGCGCCGCCGGGGTCGACCGCGTTCAGCCTGGTGCCTTCCAGCGGCCCGCCGACGCCGTGGAAATACCACCAGGGCACGCCGTTCTGCATGGTGACGACTGATGTGTGGTCCCCGAGCAGCGGCGCGATCTGGTCAAGGGCTGGCGAGAGCGAATGGGCCTTCAGCGCCAGCACGACGTAATCCTGCGCGCCAAGCTCGTCGGCTTTGGCGGCGGCCCGGACGGGGACCGAAATCTCCTGGCCATCCTCGATCAGGCGCAGGCCGTCTGCCTTGATCGCTTCCAGATGCGCCCCGCGCGCGACGATCGAAAGATCGGTCCGCCCAGTCATGGCAAGCTTGGCCGCGAGATAGCCGCCGATCGCACCGGCGCCGAAGATGGTGATCTTCATCGTCAAAGCCCGAGTTTGGCGGCAAGGCCGATGCGCTGCAATTTGCCGGTCGCGCCCTTGGGGATCTCGTCCAGGATCAGGATCTTGCGCGGCACCTTGAAGTCGGCAAGCCGCGTTGCGGCATAGGTGCGGATGTCACCCTCGGTGGCGCTGATGCCTTCACGCAGCACAACCGCCGCGGCCACCTCCTCGCCAAGCTTGTCATGCGGCATGGCGAAGGTGACGACCTGCGCCACCGCCGGATGGTCCATCAGCACATCGTCGACCTCGAGCGGCGAGATCTTTTCGCCGCCGCGGTTGATGATCTCCTTGAGCCGTCCGGTAACCCTGAGATAGCCGTCTTCGTCGAGCACGCCCTGGTCGCCGGTGTGGAACCAGTCATGCGCGAAGGCGGTGGCGTTGGCATCCGGGTTCTTCTCGTAGCCAACAGTCACATTGGGCCCGCGAATGACGATCTCGCCGGTCTCGCCGGCATTAAGCAGCCGACCGTCAGGCGCCATGACAGCCACGTCCGGACCGGCGGAGGCGCCGACGCTGCCCGGCTTGCGCTGGCCCGGCGGCAGCCGGTTCGACGCCATCTGGTGCGCCGCCTCGGTCATCCCGTAGGATTCGATCACCGGACAGCCGAAGGTCGCTTCCAGCTCAGTCATCACCTGCGCCGGCAGCGACGCCGAGGACGAGCGGATGAAGCGAAGACGCGCCGCCGCCAGCGCCTCGGTGTTGCGTGCCGCCCGGGGCAGGATTGCCTGATGCATGGTCGGCACCGCCGTGTACCAGCTCGGCTGCGCCTCGCTCAGCCACTGGAAGAAGCGCAGCGCGTTGAAGCCGGGCGTGCAATAGATGCTGCCACCGGCAGCCAGTGACGACAGCACGGCCGCGATCAGGCCGTGAATGTGGAACAGCGGCATGATGTTGAGGCAGCGGTCATCGGCCGTCAGGCCAAGCGTGCCGCCGATATGGGCAGCCGAGGCTGCGATGTTGGCATGGCTGAGCGGCACCAGTTTTGGCCGCGACGTCGTGCCCGAAGTGTGCAGCAACAGCGCGATGTCACCGTCCTGCGCCATATCAGGCGCTGCCGGCGCTCCGATCGCCGCACCCTCGATTTGGAAGCTGCCGGCAGGTGTGTCCGGCTGCACGACAAGCCGCAGCACGCCGATGCCGAGGCGCTCGGCCACCGTCACCGCCGGGCCGGTCTCGCCCTCCGCAACGAGGATCGCCTTGGCGCCGATGTCGGACAGGTAGAAATCGAACTCGTCTGCCCGGTAGGCGGGATTGAGTGGCGCCGTCGAGGCGGCGGCCGCCACGGCGACGAAGGCGGTGGCCATTTCGGGCCCGTTCGGCAGCATGATCGCCACCCTGTCGCCCCGGCCGATGCCGCGCGCGTGCAGCTGTTTTGCCGTGTCGGCAATCAGGTGGCGCAATCCGCCATGGGTGAGCGTCGCCCTGTCGGGTGCCGAAATCGCCGGAGCATCATCGGCGCCGGCGGCGAGACGGCGGGAGAGGTCTGCGTGGGTTTCGGTTTGGGTCATGATCACCGGCTATGTTTCAAGTGTAGAAGTCTTGCATGCGATTTCGGCCCAAGATAGTCGCTTCGGACCAATTGTCGACGTTAGCGCCGCCCCTCATCCGCCTGCCGGCGCCTTCTCCCTGTATAGGGACGGGAGAAGGGGGAGCCGCACCCTCCTGGACGTTTCTTGCAACGCTGGCGATTGGCGAAACCCTCGATGAAAGCGTCTTTCTCCCCGTCACTATACGGGGAGAAATGCCCGGCAGGGCAATGAGGGGCGGCGCCAACGCTCGCTGGCAACTGCCGCCTTCTCCGTGTCGCAAGGCCGTGCCGATCGCCTCAATATCCAAGCGCCAAACCATCCTTGCGCGGATCGGAGGCGCCGGTCAGCGTCCCCTTCTCCCAGTCGATCAGCACCACCTGTCCGCCGCCCAGCGGATGATGCGGCTCGGCTATGCGATGGCCACGCCGGCGCAGGCCCTCGATCGCTTCGCTGGGAACGCCACGCTCGGCCTCCACCGTATCGTCATTGTAGAACACCCTCGGCGCATCCAGCGCCTGCTGCGGATCCATGCCGAAATCGATCATGTTGGTCAGCAGATGGACATGCCCGAACGGCTGGTAGCCGCCGCCCATGACGCCGAACGGCATCACAACGCGGCCGTTCTTCGTCGCCATGCCCGGCATGATCGTGTGCATCGGCCGCTTGCCCGGCGCGATCGCGTTCGGATGCGCAGGCTCAAGGCGGAAGCTGGAACCGCGGTTCTGCAGCACGATACCGGTCTTCGGGCCGACGACGCCGCTGCCGAACGAATAGTACGTCGAGTTGATGAAGGAGACAGCGTTGCGGTCGCGGTCGACGATGGAGATGTAGACCGTGTCGCTGCCGGGCAATTCCACGCGCGGCAGATGCGTCATGGCGCGGTCGCGGTCGATCTCGGCGCGCAGCCGGTCGGCATAGGCGCCGGACAGGAGCTCTCTGATCGGCACAGGGACATGGTCCTGGTCGCCGAGATAGCGGTCGCGGTCGCGATAGGCCAGGCGCCCGGCCTCGATCTCCAGATGCAGGCGCTCGGCGCCATTGGGGTCGAGTCCGCCAAGCTCGAAGCCCGACAGCAAATTGAGCATCAAAAGCGCCGTCAGCCCCTGATTGTTTGGTGGCATCTGGTGGATCTCATGGCCGCCATAGGAGGTGCTGACCGGCGCCACATAATCGCCTCGGGTCGCGGCGAAATCCTCGGCCGAATGAAGTCCGCCCAATTCGTTGAGCCGGCTAACCATATCGTCGGCGACAGCGCCTTCGTAGAAACCGGCCCGGCCGTGTTTGGCGATGATGCGCAACGTCGCCGCCAGTTCCGGCTGCCTGTGGATGTCACCCGCCTTCGGTGCCTTGCCGCCGGGCAGGAAGATGCGCGCGGCGTGCTCGTCGGTCGACAGATCGGTCTCCGGCTCGGCCCAGTCGAAGGCGACGCGATCATGCACGACATAGCCGTTTTCGGCATAATGGATGGCCGGCGCCAGCACCTCGGCAAGGCCCTTGCGGCCATGGTCTTCGAGCAGGCGGCTCCAGGCATCGACGGCGCCCGGCACGGTGACCGCGTGCGGTCCCTGCAGCGGGATGCGGTCGAAGCCTTTTTCGCGATACCAGTCGACCGTCGCCTTGGCTGGCGCTCGGCCTGAACCATTGAAGGCCAGCACATTGCCTTGCCCTGCCGGGCTATAGATGACGAAGCAGTCGCCGCCGATGCCCGTCGATTGCGGCTCGACGACGCCCTGCACGGCGGCGGCGCAGACGGCGGCATCCATGGCATTGCCGCCGGAGCGCAGCATCTCGATGGCCGCGAGCGTTGCAAGCGGATGCGACGTCGCGGCGACCGCCTGCGTGGCACGAACCGGCGAGCGGCCTGGAAACTGGAAATCACGCATTCTGTCTGGATATCCCCTGGTCACGTCTGCAAATTGGTCACTTCTGCGAATTCGTCTGGTGAAATCAATGCCGCCGGCCGAAGATCTGCGCAACCGACAACAGCACGACCGAGAGCACGATCAGGCAGGTCGAGATGGCGGCGATCGTCGGGTCGATCTGGTCGCGCAGCGCGTTGAACATGCGGCGTGTCAATGTCGTGGTCTCGCCGCCCGATATGAACAGCGAAACCACCACTTCGTCGAAAGAGGTGATGAAGGCAAACAGCGCGCCCGAAACGATCGAGAAGCGGATCTGCGGCATCGTCACCTGCCAGAAGGCGGCGACGCGGCCGGCGCCAAGGCTGCGCGCCACCCGCTCCTGGTTCATGTCGTAGGAGCGCAATCCCGACAGCACCGTCAGCACCACCAGCGGCAAGGCCTGCACCGTATGCGCGATGACCAGCCCGGTCAGCGTGTTGTTGAGCCCGATGCGGGCATAGAGGAAGAAGGTGCCGATGCCGATCAGGATCACCGGAACGATCAGCGACGCCGTCAGCAGCGCGTTGATGGTGCCGTTGAGGCGCAGCGTGCCCCTGTTGATGGCATAGGCTGCAGCGGTGCCGAGCGGTGTCGCGACGAGCACGGTCATAACAGCCACCTTGACCGAGACGATCGTGGCGTCGCGCCATTCCAGTGAGCCAAAATAGGTCTGGTACCAGCGCAGCGACCATTGCTGCGGCGGGAATTGCAGCAGCGTCGAATCCGAAAACGACATGATGACGATGATGATCGACGGCGCGATCAGGAACAACAGCACGAGGCCGCCGAGGCCGTAGAGCCACAGACGTTGCCGGTGCGAGATCGGCAGGCCGACGTCTTCGCTCATCGTGAACTCCACACACCTGTGGCGCGCGCGCCGAGCAGCCACTGGAACAGTCCGAGAAGCGCCAGCGTGACCACCAGCAGCACCACGCCAAGCGCCGCCCCCGCACCCCAGTTGGAATAGAGGCTGGTGGTCTGTTCCATGCGCATCGCCCACATGATCACCTTGCCGCCGCCCATCAGCGCAGGCGTGACGAAGAAGCCCAGGCACAGCACGAAGACGATGACCACGCCCGAGGCGAGGCCGGGCAGCGACAGCGGAAAGAAGATCTGCCGGAAGGTAGCGGCCGGGCCGGCACCGAGATTCATGCCGGCGCGCAGGCAGTCGGTGTCGATTGTCTTCATCGAGGCGTAAAGCGGCAGCACCAGGAACGGCAGCAGGATATGCGTCATGCCGATGACGACGCCCGAAAAATTGTTGGCGAGCGACAGCGGCTGGCTGATCACGCCGAGGTCGATCAGCCAGCTGTTGATCAGGCCCTTGCGCTGCAGGATCACCAGCCAGGCATAGGTGCGCACCAGAACCGATGTCCAGAACGGCAGGATGACGAAGATCAGGCAGATCGACGCCGCCCGGCGCGGCAGCTGCGACAGCATGTAAGCCAGGGGATAGCCAAGCAGAACACAGGCGCCGGTGACGATGAAGGCGACCTTGAAGGTGGTGATGAAGGTCTTGATGTAGGAGGCCTGTTCGAAGAAGCGCGCATAATTGGCGGGACTGAAGGCGCCGGCTTCGTCGAACAGCGACAGCCAGAACAGCCAGCCGATGGGCACGATGATGATGGCGAAGACCAGCAACAGGCTCGGCGACAGCAGCGCCAGCAACCGCAACGACTCGCGCCGAGCGTCCATATGCAGCGCCTGCGTGTTCAGATCCGGGCCCGAGCGGCCGGCTTTCTCCTGCATGAGGGCGGTCTGCGCGCTCATCAGTCTGCCGCCACCAGGATCGTGTCCTGCGCATCGAGACCGAATGAGACTGGCTGGCCGGGTGCGGGCATTTTCGCCAGCACATCGCTGCGGCAATAGTCGCGCAAAGTCAGCTGCCGGCCGTCGCGCAGCACCGCATAGCAGACGAAGCTGTCGCCCTGATAGATGATGTCGCTGACTTTCGCCTCGAGCACGTTGATGCCGCTTGTCGGTTTGGCGTTTGCCAAGAGCCGCAGCTTTTCCGGCCGCACCACCATCAGGTGCTGGCCTGCCGCCGGCACGGGTGCCGCGGTGTGGATTCTCCGGTCCTCATACCAGACGGAGCCGTTGCGGCACTCGACCGGAATGAAATTCGATTCGCCGATGAAGCCGGCTACAAATTGCGTCCGCGGCGTGGCGTAGAGGGTTTCGGGCTTGTCGAGCTGTTCGATGCGCCCGCCATTCATCACCGCGATGCGGTCCGACATGGTGATGGCTTCGCGCTGGTCATGCGTGACATAGACCGTGGTCATGCCAAGCCGGCGATGCAGGGCGCGCAGTTCGATCTGCATATGCTCGCGCAGGCCCTTGTCCAATGCCGACAGGGGCTCATCCATCAGCACGATGCGCGGTTCGAAGACGATGGCGCGCGCCAGCGCCACGCGCTGGCGCTGGCCGCCGGAGAGCTGGTCGACCCGGCGCTCGCCCAGCCCCTGCAATTTCACCAGATCGAGCGCCTTTTCGACACGCTCGGCCGTCTCGGCGGCGGCAACGCCGCGCTGCTTCAGCGGAAAGGCGATGTTGTGAAAGACGTTCATATGCGGAAACAGCGCGTAGTTCTGAAACACCATGCCGATGTTGCGCTTGTGCGGCGGCGTGGTGATGATCTCGTCGCCGCCGACCCTGATCGAGCCGGCATTGGCCCGCACAAAGCCGGCCAGGATCATCAGCAGCGTCGTCTTGCCGGAACCGGAAGGCCCCAGCAGCGTCAGGAATTCACCAGCCTCAACGTCGAGGTTGAGGTCGCGCAGCACAGGCACGCTGCCAAATCGTTTCTCGATCCCGCGCATGCCGATCGGCAACGCGGATGGCGCAATGGACAAGATTTTTCTCTCCCAGGGGCTGAGGCGGCGAAAGCAGGGCGAGGCGTCGCCCTGCCGTGGTTTGGGTTGCGGCCGCAGCCTATTGCTGGATCAGATTGTTGAACTTTTCCGTCGCCTCGACCAGATTGTCGCGCCAGAACTCGGCATCCTGCAACACCTGCTTCTTGACGTTTTCGGGCGCCGAATTGATGTCCTTGATCCTGTCCTGCGGGATCTTGCCGGTCTCGAAAGCCTTCTCGTTGACCGGGCCATTATCGACATAGAGCGGCAGATTGGCCTGCAATTGCGGGCTGACGAACATCGCCAGCGCCTTCATCGCGGCTTCCTTGTTCTTGGAGCCCTTGGGGATGACCATGCAGTCGGCGGTCAGCACGCCCTGGTCGAAGGAGAAGCTGACCGGCGCGCCTTCCTTCTTTAAGGTGCCGGCACGGCCGTTCCAGATGCTCGCCATGTCGACTTCGCCGTCCTTCACCAACTGCATGGCCTGCGCGCCGGAGGTCCACCAGGCGTCGATATGGCCACGGATCTTGTCGACGGATTTCAACGCGCCGTCGATATCGACCGGATAGACCTTGTCGATCGGAATGCCTTCGGCCAGTGCCGCGACGCTCAGCGTTTCGGTCGCCTGGCTGCCGCTCAGCGCGCGCCGTCCCGGAAACTTTTCCACGTTCCAGAAGTCGGCCCAGGTCTGCGGGCCTTTGTCGCCGAACACATCGGTCCGGTAGATCAGCACGACGGATGTGTAGGAAATGCCGACCCAGTCGTCATGGACAAGCTTCGGGTTGATGCCGCTCTTGTCGATGATGCCGTAGTCGAGCTTCTCGAACAGCCCTTCCTTCGAGCCGCGCGCACATTCGTCGGCGCCAAGTTCGGTGATGTCCCACTTCACCGCATTGCCGGTCACCTGCAGCCGGACGTCGTCGAGGCCGTTGGTGGTGTCTTCCTTGATGGTGATGCCGAGCGCGTCGGCGGTCGGCTTGAAAAACGCCTTGGTCTGCGCCTCCTGGTAGGTGCCGCCCCATGAGGCGACGGTGATGGTGTCGCCCGCCATGGCGGGGGCTGCGAACGAAGCCATGAGGCCCGCCATCGCAACGATACTAACGCTTCTGGTCCTGTTCATTTTTCGGCTCTCCAACCGGTGTTCCCATTATTTTTGATTTGGCATGCTGTTTTGTATACAATTTTGAGTGTAGCTTAGCGATCGATGTTGTCAACACCGCCGGCGCGCTCGAAATTACGCTTTGTGCTGGACCAGGTTGGCGAGGAACGGCGTCGCCGGGGGCGTGGCAAATTATGCCGACTGCGGCTACAGCTATGCGTGTTCCGGCTGAAAGGCCGGAGAAGTGGGAAGGGAAGCTTGGCCAAGGAAACCAAAAATACGTTGCGCGACTCGGTCTACTCCGCGCTCAAGGCGATGATCGTGACCGGCCAGATTCCGCCGGGCTCGCGCGTCACCGAAAACGACATCGCGGCGAAGCTGACTGTCAGCCGCACCCCGGTGCGCGAGGCCTTCAACCGTCTCGAGCGCGACGGGCTGGTCACCGGCCGGCCGCGCCAGGGCTATGTCGTCACCGAGTTCGACATCAACATGTTCCGCGAGGCCTTCGAGATACGCGAGCTGCTCGACGGCCACGCGACGGAACTGGCGGCAGCGGCGGCGACGGACCAGGACAAGGCACGGCTGCGCGCCATGCTGGCCGAATGCGAGCGGCTGGCCGCCATTCCGGAGCGCACCAACAGGGAAAAATTCCAGGAGCTTGAGGTCGGCATTGACCTGCACCGCGTCATCGCCGAAATCAGCGGCAATGTGATGCTGCACGGCATGCTGTGCGGCATCCTCGACAAGTGCCAGCACTATGTCTGGACCGAACTTTTGTGGCTGGACGAATGGAAGATCGCCCGCGACGAGCATGCCGAAATCGTCGATGCCATCTGCGCTGGCGACGCCGCCAGAGCCGGCACGCTGGCACGCGCCCATGTGCGCGGCTCGCGCGACAATGTGCTGCGCCTGCTGCAGGCCAAGTCGGACTATCGGAATTTCCTGGCCAAGGCGTCGTGAACGGGCTGATGGCCTGAAGTCGCTCAATGAACCGGTTGCGCTAAGACAAGGCGCCTGCCCGCGTCCTGCGGGCTGCCTCAGTCGCCGGGCTCGGGCGACACGTCCTTCAAGAAACCGTAGTTTCCTCGGTATTTTTGAAATTGATTTCACAAGCTAATGCGCCGTCAGCATAGCGAGCAGCGCGACGAAATATCCCGCACAAAGCAGGATGTAAGCTAACTGGATAAGGGTCATGATTTGGTCCTTCGCTTTTGGAGGACCCCTTTCATATGCGCAGATAGTTGTCGGTCAACCATCATTTTCTCAAGTGGGGCAGCAGAGGAACCAGTCCTGCGGTCCCAAGGCTAAAACTTGGAGGATAATCAACCTCGTGAGATACTGGTAGCGGACGGTTCCTCAACGAGCCGCACCAACTGTTTGCGGAATATTAAGCAACAACCACGATTGCAACCGGCCACGCAATCGAACCGATCACGTTGGCACCAATCGTCAGATAGTTGATCAAGCGGCCCGGCTCGGGCGCTGGCGGAGGATCGGGCGGGCTGCCGAAGTGAAGCTCAAACATTATGTCTCTCTCACTTCTTTAGAAGGGCCTGGGCACCATCCATAAGGAACACTCCGAAGCCGATCGAAAATATCAACATCGCGATCGAAAGCACTACGATGAGTAGCTTCATGCGAACCACGCTATTCGCGACGAGGTACTTCTCGCCGATATATTTGGCCATTATCTGATTGAGAAATACCAGCATTTTGGCTGCCAGAAGCCCGAAGACAATTGCACAAAAAAGGAAAATAACATTGAAAGGGACAGGCGTTTCCTGTCCCTTTTTGATGAAATAAAGAGTGACAAACAGAACGAACGACATGCGGACAATCATTCCGATAAAATCGGACAAACGTTTTCCGTCGTCAAAAGCTGAAGCAAAGCGCACTTCAGGGTTTTTAGCTTTGTCGGTATTCTGATTGTCGTCCATCAATGTCCCACCCGTATCCCCACTACGGCGAGAATATACGAGACAGCGAGCATTGCGTAAGCGATTTGCAGAAGGGTCATAAGCGGCGTCCTTGTTGACGCCTGCTCTATAACGCTATGCAGACCGTGTTGCGTTTTACGGTGAGAAGCTCGTGTTATTCAACGACAAGCGGCGGGATTGATGCGCCGTACGCATAACGACAAGCGCCGGGAATTACCGCGTACACAAGCTGGTCATTTGTGCAATCAATGCCCGGAACAATGAACGATAATGGCCGCAGGCAAACGCAATCAATTGCGGATAGCTAAATGGGAATGATTGGTCGAATTACCGGTTACCATAACGGTTACAAAGTTGACAAACGTAGGCAGTGTGCGTAATGCACAAACACGAAAGCGCCATTGGTTTCCCAACAGCGCTCTCGCTTAGATCAGACCGGTTTTGGAGACCGAGTAGTCATACCGGCGGGAGCTGCGAACTCCCGTCGCCTTTTTCAGGAGCCTGGCGCGGTGGCGCTTCGGTTCCGTTCCGCGTTGCTGTGGACACACCGCGAAGGCAGAGTGCGGTCTAGCAGCATTTTGTGACGCTGCCAATGTCACTTTTCCGACTTTTTCTACTTGTCCAGCACTCCCTGTATCGGCGTGACGGCTGGGAGATCCAGGCCGGTTAAGCGTGCATCTATAGGGTACAAGAAGAAGGCCCCAGCGTTTTGCTCGCCGAGCCCCCGAAGCCGCTGAGGGGAGCGCTTGCGGTCTCTGCACGGCATCCTCGATAAATGCCAGCACTATGTCTGGACGGAACTGCTCTGGCTGGACGAATGGAAGATCGCCCGCGATGAGCACGCCGAAATCGTCGACGCATCTGCGCCGGCGACGCCAGCCGAGCCGGCACGCTGGCGCGCGCCCATGTGCGCGGATCGCGAGACAACGTGCTGCGCCTGCTGCAGGCCAAGTCGGACTATCGGAATTTCCTGGCCAAGGCGTCGTGAGGGGCGTTGGCAGCGCGGACGAGGCGTGCCCGCCGACTGACCCTAATGACAACTGCCGGCAGGGCCTTAGCCCTTGCGCTCCTGAAGGCTGTTGCCGCCATCGATCACCAGCAGGACGCCGTTGACATAGTTGGCGCCTTCCGATGCCAGGAACACCACAGCTGCGGCATCCAGCCGCCCGGCCCGCGAGCGGGGATGCGATTTCTTCATTGCTGGACCGCGAACAACAAGTATTCAGGGACGAAGCACTTTTTCTTGTAGGCGGGCGGTATCAATGATTTATCTGGATTGGGGTTTGGATTTTTAGGGGCGAAATGAAGATGGCACCTCAAGCTGTCGCTAGTGAATTGCAGTGGTGGATAGCCCTGATTGGTATTATCGTGCCACTAACCACGTTGTCAGGGACGGCTGCTTATGTAGTCCGGCTGTTTCAGGACGCTGGAAACAAGCGGCGAGGCCAATTTTTCGAACTTATGCAGTACATCGACAGTCCCACTCCTATTGCGAGTAAGATGGCTGCCGTTTACCAACTCCGCCAATTCCCTGAGCATAGGGATTTCGTGATCCGATTTTGCGAGAGCCAGCGCGGCAACATCGCCGGAGCCCCAACGTCCGTCGGTCCTCTGCAGGCCGAAATGGACGGCACACGAGACTTCATGCGGACCGTATGATCCCCAACGAGCCTTGGCGACAAGTGCCGACGCTGTTCAAAGCGAAAGCGGGCGGGGGTGGGGAGAGATGACTATGTTTGCAGGTTGGGACAGTCAAGATTGGTTCGGTTTTGCGGCGGTGCTGGCAATAATCGCTGCTTCGTTGGCCTCTATCTGGGCGTCATGGATCACCGCGAGGCGAGCTGGGCGACAGAAAATAGCTGAGGCCCGATTGAGATGGAGTGATCGATACAAGGACTTGGTATTGGACCTCGATGCCAAGCTTAGTGAACTCGACAGGCTGATCGATCGGCCGCGCTACAACATCACTCGCAGACGGCTGCGTTTGGGAATCCGTCGCATTGCTACGGAAATGCTTTTCATGACCAACCCTGACAGCGTAGACGCCGCGGCCCAAGACGAATACGCGATGGAGCGCGACCTTCTTGACCGACTTGCCTACTTGGGAATGTCGCTAGACATGAACTTCGTCCGCAAGCATCGGCTGGTGATGAAGCACAACTGGCGGCAGGCTAAATCTGAGTTTTGATTGCCTTCTTGCCAAGTCGCGAATGGCCTTCGCGGGACAAAGCGCGCCCCACACGGCGGCAACAGCCTTCAGCCCTTGCGCTCCTGAAGGCTGTTGCCGCCATCGACCACCAGCAGGGCGCCATTGACATAGCTGGCACCTTCCGAGGCCAGGAACACCACCGCTGCAGCCACCTCGTCGGGCCGCCCGGCTCGTGCCGGCGGCGTATGCAGGGCGGCTTGCCGCTCCATCTCGCTCGACGACCCCGTTTCGATCCAGCCTGGAGCCACGGCATTGGCCGTGATGCCGCTTTTCGCCACTTCGAGCGCCAGCGTGCGCGTCAGGCCGACCATGCCGGCCTTGGCGGCGGAATAGGCTGATGTGCCTTCGAAAGACACCAGCGGCCCGGTGACCGACGCCACATTGACGATGCGCCCGTAGCCCGCTTCGACCATCGCCGGCAGGAACGCACGGGTGACCAGAAACGCGGTCTTCAGGCTGACGTCGATCCCCCGGTCCCAGTCGGCCTCGGTCATGGCGAGGAACGCCTTGTCGACCGATGGCGACGCCAGCGAGCCCATGCCGGCATTGTTGACCAGGATATCGACCGCACCGACATCAGCCCGCAGCCGCGCGACATCAGCAGCGATGGTGAGATCGGCGACCACGGCTTTGGCATCGATGCCTTCGCGGCAAAGCGCGGCGGCGCGATCGAGCACACGCCCACTGGCACCCGTGAGGAAAACGGCATGGCCGGCATGGCCAAGCTGCCGGGCAATGGCAAAGCCGATCCCGTCGGCCGCACCAGCCCCGGTGATTAGTGCGCGCTTTATGGTGTTCTTGGTCAAATCCGGCTCCGCCTCTCGCCTATTGGTTTTAGAACAATGGAAGGCCGAACATCGAGCCCTCTTGAAGAGCTTCGTCAGCAGCGCGCTGCTGGGAAGGATCAATCCAGCCACTGACCAGACTTGGCTTGGGCCAGCATAGCGACGGCATCCACTATTCGGCGGCGTTGGGCTACCGCAAGCCCGATCGCCCGTTTTTTGAAGAACTAACCGCCCTTTCACGATTTCCGGCTGAGCAATTGCTGCAGTCGATGGTTCTGCCGCAAAACCGCGTCAAGCGTTGCGCGAAGTGGAAGCCTTATGCGATTGTCCGCACGACACCGCCGTCGACACGCAAGGACGTGCCTGTTGTCCCCGACGCCTGCTCCGAGCAGACGTAGACGACCAGGTTCGCGACCTCTTCAGTTGTCGTGAAGCGATTGAGGAGTGTTGTCGGGCGCAACGTCTTCAGGAACTGCTGCTCGGCTTCCTCTTGCGTAATGCCCTGCGCCTCCGCGGTCGCCTTCATCCAACCGCTCATGATCTCCGAATTCGTTGGACCAGGGAGGACCGAATTGACGGTGACCCCCGTTCCGCCGACCGCCTCGGCCAGTCCCCTCGCGATGGCGAGCTGAGCGGTCTTGGTCATGGCGTAATCGATCATGTCCTTGGGGATTGCGAGCGCGGACTCGCTGCTGATGAAGACGACACGCCCCCAGCCGCGCTTCGCCATGCCCGACGCATAGTGGCGGGAAGCGCGGACGCCGCTCATGACGTTGAGCTCGAAGAGGTCAATCCACTCCTTATCGGCAATATCGAAGAACGGCTTCGCGCGCCCCGTGCCCACATTGTTCACGAGAATGTCCGCATCCGGCGCCCGCGCGAACAACTCGGCCGCGCCTTCCGGGGTGGCAAGATCGGCGACGACACCGACGAATTCGCCTTTCGGGAAAAGGGCGCGCAACTCGCGAAGCGTTGCGGCGACCCTGTCCTCGCGGCGACCGTTGATGACGACCGAGGCGCCCGCACGCGCCAACCCTTCGGCAATGGCTCGGCCAATGCCCGCCGTAGACCCAGTAACAACCGCCTTGCGTCCGGTACTATCGATATTCATGGCACATTCCCTTTCAAGCGTTGGTAGACGCCTCATTTAGGTCATGTGAAAAACATTGATAATAACGCATATCTCCATAAGATTGATGCCTAAGGAGAATAGAATGGACCGATTTCACGAGTTGAGTGCCTTTATCGCGGTGGTCGAATCGGGCGGCTTTTCGGCTGCTGCGCGTCGGACCGGCGAGTCACAGCCCGCTGTCAGCAAGGCAATCGCCGCGCTCGAGAAACGCCTCGGCGTGGCGCTGTTCAATCGAAGCACCCGCAGCGTGACCCTGACGGATCAGGGGCAGCGATACTATGACCGGACGAAGCCGCTCGTTGATGAAATCGACGATGCCGATAGCGAACTCACGAGCAGCACGCAGACTGTTTCGGGCCTCATCAGGATCAGCGCGGCCTCCACATTTGGCCGCCTGCATATCCTGCCGCTGATACCCGAGTTGTTGTCGCTTTATCCCGGCCTTCAGGTGGATCTCGTTCTTTCGGATTTCGTGCGAGACATGGTGGAAGATCGGATCGACCTGGCGATCAGGGTGGGGCCTGTCGAAGACTCAGACGCGGTTGTCCGCCGGGTGGCGGTCACGCCCCTCGTTTGCGTCGGGTCCCGTCGCTATTTCGAGAAGCATGGGATGCCGAAGACCCCCTCAGACCTGAGTGAGCACAATTGCCTTCTATACGGTGGCCTGACGGAATTGGCGAAATGGCCCTTTGCAGGCCCACACGGACGGTTCAGCGTGTCCGTTCGCGGCAACTTATCGTCCAACAGCGTCGAAATGATCCGGGCTGGGGTTCTAGCCGGCGTCGGAATTGGCCTCTTCGCCAAGGTCTCGCTCGCCGATGAGCTCAATCATCCTGATGTGATCACGATACTCGACGATTTTCTCGACGACGTCAGAGACATCAGCCTCGTCTGGCCGAAGCGTCGGTTCGTGCCGGCACGCGTGCGCCGCGCGACCGACTTCTTTGCAGCAGCCGTCCCGCAGCGTCTCTAGCTCAGGCCGAAGTAACGCCGATCACCATCGGTGGTGCTGGACGCCTAGCTAGGTACCGCAACGCCCTGTCGCCGCAACTTCCGCTTAGGGCCAAAGGGAGGCTTCGCCTGCTGCGCGAACAGTGCAAAGCTGTTGGTTGACGCTTTCCAAGCAGCCTTCACAACCGCACCTGGCCGGCAATCGACACGCTACGACCATTGCTCAAGCCTCCTCGTTTTTCCACTCAGGCTGACGCGTGGTGTTCGCAGCAGTGTACCGTAGTGGTGGGGTATTTGGCGCGCCCGAAGAGATTCGAACTCCTGACCCCCAGATTCGTAGTCTGGTGCTCTATCCAGCTGAGCTACGGGCGCGCATCAGGCCGTGTTTTGAACGGCCCCGCGATCCGATCCTGAGGACCGGCCGCGACGAGACGTGTTCCCTAGCGACTGAATTTCGGAAAAGCAAGCCGCTCCGGTAAAAGTTTTGTCACAAGTGCCTTGGCTGGCGATGACGGCCCGGATTCCGGCGTCTGGAAACGGTCCGAAGCCGAGGCCGGTTTCCTCCTCGTTAGGAAGAAGCATCTGCCCAGAGAGGCACGAGCATAGGGCAGACAGTGCTTAAAGGATCACGCCGGGCGGCGCAGGCCGTTGCGGGCCTGGTCGAGCCGGACCGGCTGGTCGGGGATGGTGACCGCGAATATGGTGCGCCCGCCAATGCTCTCGACCAGTTCCACCGTGCCGCCATGCGCCCGGATCAGTTCGTGCGCGATCGCCAGGCCAAGGCCGGTGCCGCCGCTGCGCGCCGAGCCGCGAAAGGCCGCGAACAGGTTTTCGCGCGCTTTCGGCGGCAGGCCGGGGCCGGTGTCGCTGACGGCGATGCGGCTGACGCTGCCCAGGCGCACGGCCGACACCGCCAGGCGGCGCACCAGGGCGTTTTCGCTGTCTGCCGCCATCGCCTGCACCGAGTTGCGGCACAGATTGGTGAGCACGCGGAACAGCTGATCGGAATCGGCGTCCACCTCGAAGGCCGGCTCGACGGAATTCACGAACTCGATGCCCTGCTCGATGTCGAGCAGGCCTTGCACGTCCTCGACCAGCTGGCGCAGCCTCAAGCGTCGGCGCGCCGGCGGCGGCTCCTGGGTGCGGCCATAGGCCAGCACGCCTTCGGAATAGGACACGGCACGGTCGAGCGCGCGCAGCAGTTTCGGTGCGAAGGCCTGCACGGTCGGGTCCTTGACCTGGCGCAGGCGGTCCGACATCAGCTGCGCCGAAGCCAGGATGTTGCGCATGTCATGGTTGATCTTGGAGACGGCAAGGCCGAGGTCGGCAAGGTGCTTCTGCTCGGAGAGCATTTTTTGCAGCCGCTCCTGCATCTGCGACAGCTCGCGCTCGGCGACGCCGATCTCGTCGGCGCGGGCGGCCGGATGGATGACACGCCCCGGATCGTCAGGGGCTTCGGAGAAGGACAGCATCGAGCGCGTCATCGTCCGGATCGGCCCGATCATGATCAGGTCGATGGCGGCATAGACCAGCATGGCGGTGAACAGCGAGATCAGCAGCGAGACGAAGGCGACGTTGCGCGAATAGCGCAGCATCGCATTGCGCAGGCTGTTGTCCGGCATGATCAGCTCGAACTCCTTGTCGGACTCGCCGACCGGGCCGAAGACGCGCAGCATCCGGTCGCCGCCGAAAAACAGCGTGTCGAGCGCGCCGGTCATGCCCTTGATCATGCCGATCGAAGCGATATCGATGTGTTCGTCGACCTTCGGCGGCATTTCGGCCACCACCAGCAGCCGCGAGACGCCGCCGTCGCGCACCGCGATCGCCTTGGCGCCGATCGCCATCAGCACGTCGTTCTGGGCCGTGCGCGACAGCGAGGTGGATTCACCTTGCACCAGCACGATCGACACCGCCGCCGCCGTGCTCAGCCGCTCCTTCAGCCAGTTCAGCCGGTAGCTGGCGATCCAGGGCAGGAAGATCAGCACTTCGGCCAACAGCACGAAGACGATGGTCAGCAGCAGCAGCTTGGTCGATAGGCCGCGCGACAGCGGAACCGTGCGCACGGTGGCTGGCGCCTCGGTGGGCCCCGCCGTGCCGATCCCTTCCTGTGCCTGTACGGTTTCGCTCATGCGGCTAATGTCTTCACGATCACTTGATCAACGCAGATTAGGCGATTACGGCTTTCTTGCCAATTTCATCCTTGGTCGCAAACATAAACCGGCCTGAACGGAGCCGGATTGCGCCCGACGACTCCGGATTGACTTCCAAAAGCCTTCTTTCTATAAGCCCGCACACGCTCGGGCCATTCGTCCCGGCGCGGTTTCGATCGCGCCAAAGCCGGCCCGGCAAAGCTCCTGTTACACAGTGACAGAATCAAGAAGGGCCGCACCCCGCGGTATTAAAACAAATGAAGCGTACCTACCAACCGTCTAAACTCGTCCGCAAACGTCGGCACGGCTTCCGTGCCCGCATGGCCACCAAGGGTGGTCGCGGCGTCGTCGCAGCTCGCCGCAACCGCGGTCGCAAGCGGCTCAGCGCCTGAACGGAAGACGAGATCGTTGCCCGCATCCGGCAAGCCAGTGGGACCAAATCCCAAGCGGCTTCTGAAGCGCGCGGAATTCCTGGCTGTCCGTCGTGGTGAAAAGCGACGCGGGCGGCTTTTTCTCGTTGAAGTCCTCGACCGCGGCGACGGCCTGTCGCCGCGCGTCGGCTACACCGTCACCAAGAAGGTCGGCAATGCGGTTGTCCGCAACCGTGTCCGGCGGCGGCTGCGAGAAGCCGTCCGCACGCATGCTGCAAGTGACATGGCGCCTGGCAATGACTATGTCATCGTCGGGCGCGAAGACGTGCTTACCACTCCGTTCGGCCAGTTGAAGGCCGAACTCTCCCGCCGACTGCGCGGAACACGATAGGCCAAGGGCTTTCGATGGAAAACAACCGGAACTTCTTCATCACCATCGCGCTGTCGGTGCTGATCCTGGCGGTATGGCAATATTTTTACGTGTTGCCGCGCAGCGAAGCGCAGCGCGAGGCAGCCCGCGTCGAACAGCAGCGCGTCGAGGAGCAGAAGAAGGCCGCCGGCACCAAGCCCGGTACCGACACCGGAACGCCCGCCGCCCCTGGCGCCATTCCCAACGCACCGGGAACAGACGCCGTGACGCCGGCCGGCCGCGAACAGGCACTCGCCACGACCACCCGCGCCAGGATCGACACGCCGAGCCTCGAGGGTTCGATCAACCTGACCGGCGCCCGTCTCGACGACCTCAAGCTCAAGCACTACACCGAGACGGTCGACAAGAACTCGCCCGAGATCAGCCTGCTCAACCCGGCAGCACTCCCCAATGGCTACTATGCCGAGATCGGCTTCGTCGGCAACGACAAGACCGGCGCGGTGCCCGGTCCCGAGACTGTGTGGGCCGTCGACGGCAATGCGACGCTGACGCCGACGACCCCGGTCACGCTGACCTATTCGAACGACAAGGGCCTGACCTTCAAGCGCACCTTTTCCGTCGACACCAACTACATGTTCACGGTGTCCGACACGGTGCAGAATACGGGCACGGCCGCCGTCTCGCTGTCCAATTACGGCCGTGTCACCCGCTTCGACAAGCCGCTCGTTGCCAGCACCTATGTGCTGCATGAGGGCCTGATCGGCTTCACCGGCACCGAAGGCCTGCAGGAGCACAAATACGCGTCCATCGAGAAGGACAAGCAGTTCACGCCGGGCAAGTCGACCGACGGGTGGCTCGGCATCACCGACAAATACTGGGCGGTGACGCTGGTGCCGACGGAGAAGCAGCCGTTCCAGCCGCGCTACGCCTATTTCGAGGACGGCCGCCATCGCTACCAGTCCGACTTCCTGACCGACCCGATCACCGTCGATGCCGGCCAGTCGGCGACGGTGGAGAGCGAAATCTTCGCCGGCGCCAAGGAAGTCGGCAAGATCAACGCCTATGCGGAAGACCGTCATATCAAGCGGTTCGATCTCCTGATCGACTGGGGCTGGTTCCACTTCATCACCAAGCCGATGTTCTGGCTGATCGACACGCTCTACAAATTCTTCGGCAATTTCGGCCTGGCCATCCTCGCCACCACCGTCATCGTCAAGGCCATCTTCTATCCGCTCGCCAACAAGTCCTACGCGTCGATGGCGAACATGAAGAAGGTGCAGCCGAAAATGCTCGAGATCCGCGAGAAATACGCGGACGATAAGATGAAGCAGCAGCAGGCGATGATGGAGCTGTACAAGACCGAGAAGATCAACCCGCTTGCCGGCTGCTGGCCGGTGGCGCTGCAGATCCCGGTCTTCTTCTCGCTCTACAAGGTGCTCTACATCACCATCGAGATGCGGCACGCGCCGTTCTTCGGCTGGATCCAGGATCTGGCCGCACCCGACCCGACGTCGCTGTTCAACCTGTTCGGCCTGATCCCGGTCACCCTGCCGCACATGCTGATGATCGGCGTCTGGCCGCTGATCATGGGCGTCACCATGTTCCTGCAGATGCGCATGAACCCGACGCCGCCGGACCCGACGCAGGCGGCGATCTTCACCTGGATGCCTGTCATCTTCACCTTCATGATGGCGGGTTTCCCGGCCGGCCTGGTCATCTACTGGGCCTGGAACAACACGCTGTCGATCCTCCAGCAGGGCATCATCATGAAGCGCCAGGGCGCCAAGATCGAGCTGTGGGACAATCTGGTCGCACTGTTTCGAAAGAAACCATCACCGGCCGAATAGAAGGCGCAGCGCTTTCTCCAGCCTTCAAAGCCCCGCCTCGCGCGGGGCTTTTTCCGTTTAAGCAACTCCGGGATCACGTTCCCGTGATCGGCGAAACTTGCGCCTCGCCGGGGGCGTGACTGCCTGTGCGTTTCCAAAGGCTATCAATTCCGATCAGCCCTCACCCGGAGGAAGACCACATGCGCTTGCCGTCATTCAGGACCATCGCCCTTTCCGCGCTCATCGCCGGCGTGGCGATTGCCGCGCCCGCCTACGCCAAAAACCCGAATGTCGGCGGCGCACCGATGTACACCACCAAGAACATCGTCGAGAACGCCGTCAATTCGAAGGACCACACGACGCTGGTCGCCGCCGTCAAGGCCGCCGGCCTGGTCGACACGCTGCAGGGCGCTGGCCCGTTCACAGTCTTTGCCCCGACCAATGCAGCGTTTGCGAAATTGCCCAAGGGCACCGTCGACACGCTGCTGAAGCCGGAGAACAAGGACAAGCTCACCAAGGTGCTGACCGCGCATGTCGTGGCCGGCAAGATTTCGGGCGCCGAAATGATGAAGAAGGCCAGGGCGATGGGCGGCAAGTACGAGATGAAAACCGTCTCCGGTGACACGCTGACCGCCGAAGTCAAGAAGGGCAAGCTCTACATCATGGATGAGTCAGGCGGCGAGGCGCGGGTGACGATCGCCGACGTCAACCAGTCGAACGGCGTCATCCATGTCGTCAACAAGGTGCTGTTGCCGAAGTAACGGCTTTCGGCAAAGGGGATCAAGGCAGGTCCGTTGGGGCTTTCTCGGCCTGCCGTCCCACCTCATGACGAGGTGCCATGTTTCTTGGGAAGTCGTATCGGCATCGGCCTGGGTCCTGTAGTCCCTCACAGGACCCCGTTTTCTTTTTGGCTGTTGCTTGTCCTGCCAGATGAGCCTCGACCGTCGTCACTCCATCACGGCGCTGTGGTCAATCTTGGCCGGAGTCGCCGGCTTGCGCAGCAACAGAACCAGCGGAATGGCGGCAAGCGACAGGATCATCATCAGCTTGAAGTCGTTCATGTAGCTGATGATGGTCGCCTGCAGCGTCACCACGCCGTCGAGCGCGGCACGGCCGGCGGCGCTGTAAGGGTTCATCGCCTGGAAGATCGCCGGATTGCCGAACGCCTGGTTGTAGGGCGTCACATAGGTGGCGATGTTGGCGTGGTTGATCTGCACGTTCTGCGTCAAAAGCGCGGTGACCACCGAGATGCCGACGCTGGAGCCGATGTTGCGCGACAGATTGTAAAGACCTGTGCCTTCCGCGCGCCGCTCCGGCGCCAGCGTGGCGAAGGTGATGGTGGTCAGCGGCACGAACAGGAAGCCGAGCCCCGCTCCCTGGATGAAGCCGGTGCTGATGATCGCCCACTGCGAAACATCAGGCGTCCAGCCGGTCATGTCGTACATCGCCCAGGCGGTGACCAGCAGGCCGGTCAGCAGCAGCCAGCGCGTGTCCACCTTGCCGATCAGCCTGCCGACCAGGAACATGCAAGCCATGGTCCCAAGCCCGCGCGGCCCCATGACGATGCCGGCCGTCACCACCGGATAGCCCATCAGCGTCTGCAGATAGGGCGTCATCAGGGCCAGCGAGGCCAGATAGGTAATGCCGATGATGAAGATGAAGACCATGCCGACGGCGAAATTCCTGTCGAGGAACAGCCGGGGGTTCACGAAGGTGTTTTTCGCGGTGAAGGTGTGGACGAGGAAGATGTAGAAGGCCGACGCGCAGATCAGTGCCTCGACGATGATTTCGGACGACGAGAACCAGTTGAGCTGCTCGCCGCGATCGAGAAACATCTGCAGCGATGCGATGGTGACGCTGAGCATGCCGAAGCCCAGCCAGTCCAGCCTCGCCTTGAGGTCCGTCTTGGTTTCCTGGACGAACATCGACACGCCGGCGAAGGCCAGGGCGCCGATCGGGACGTTGATGTAGAACACCCAGCGCCAGCTGACATTCTCGGTCAGCCAGCCGCCGATGACCGGCCCGAGCACCGGCCCGACCATCACCGAAACGCCGAACAGCGCCATCGCCGAGCCGCGCTCCTCGACGCTGTAGATGTCGAGCAGGATGCTCTGCGCCAGCGGCACCAGGGCGGCACCGAACAGGCCTTGCAGCAGGCGGAAGCCGACGATCTGCGGCAGCGACTGCGCGAAGCCGCACAGCACCGACGCGACGACGAAGCCGGTGATGGATATCAGCAGGATGCGCTTGCGGCCGAAACGATTGGCAAGGTAGCCTGAAGGCGGAGTCATGACGGCGGCCGCCACGATGTAGGACGTCAGCACCCAGTTTATCTGGTCGGCGCTCGCCGAAACGCTGCCCTGGATATAGGGCAGCGCCACATTGGCGATAGTCGTGTCCAGCGCCTGCATGATCACGGCCAGGATCACGCAGGCGGTGATGGCGCCGCGATTGGCGACCACGCCACCTGTCGCGGACGCGCCGGTCATGACTTTTGTCCGAACCGGCCGAGGAGGTCCGTCACGAAGTCCGGCAGGCCGCGCGCATGGCCGGTATCGATGCCGACCACGACGCTCATCCCGCCACGCAACGGCGGCTTGCCCTGGAGATCGTCCAACGTCACGCGCATCGGAATGCGTTGTACGACCTTGACCCAGTTGCCGGTGGTGTTCTGCGCCGGAAGCAAGGAGAAGCTCGACGACGACGCCGGGCTGATCGAGGCGACCGTACCGTGCCAGACGGCACCCGGGTAGCTGTCGACGCTGATCGTCGCCGTCTGTCCCGGCCGCACATAGGTCAGTTCGGTTTCCTTCGGCTCCGCCGCGATCCACAGATCGGTCGCCGAAATCAGGCTGAAGGCCGGCTGCGAAGCCGGCAGGTACTTGCCGACCTGAAGCGCGTCGACATTGGTGACGATGCCGTCGAACGGCGCCTTGACGATGGAATCGGCAAGGTTGCGCTGGGCGTCGTCGACCGCCGATTGCGCCTGAAGGTAGAACGGATTCTTCTCCACCGGCTGGCTGGCGTCGCCGCCAAGCTGGGCAAGCGTCGCCTGTGCCTGCGCTTGGGCAACGGACACTTTCTGGCGGGCGGCGACGAGGTCGTGTTGGGCGCTGTCGAAGGTCGCCTTGGAGGAGGTGGAGGTCTTGAGCAGATCCTGCTGGCGCTGGAAAGCGGCCTCGTAGTAGGGGATGTCGGCCTGCGCCTGCTCGATCAGCGCCTGCGACTGCAGGTAACTCGCCTGCAGGGTCAGCACCTGGTTGCGCACCGTGCCGAGCTGCGCCTGGGCGGCGGCAAGAGCGGTTTCGAAAGAGGCCGGCCGCAGCCGGAAAAGCACCTGGTCCTTCTTCACCGCCTCGTTCTCGTGCACATCGATCTCGGACACAGTGCCGGAGACATCGGTGGAAACGCCGAGCGACTGCGCCTGGATGTAGGCATTGTCGGTCGTCATGACCTGGCCGCCGATGACGTAGTAATAGCCGCCGACGACCAGCGCGACCGGAAGCAGGGCAAACAGGATCGGCCGTGCTCGGCCGCGCTTGGGCTTGACCGGCGCCGGAGGCGCCACCGCAACCCCGGCCTGGCGTGGCTCCTTGGACGGAGCCTCGAGCGCCGCCGGCTCCAGGGCGACCGGTGCTTCGAGCTCGTCATTGTCGATGACGGTGCCGGCTCGCCTTTGCTCGCGTTCGCTGTCCAGTCGGATGACCTGGTCGCGCGCCCGGTCGGCGGCGGATCCGTCTTCTTCGACAGGCTTCTTTGGTGAGGTTGATTCAGCCATGTGTTTTCTCCCGGTCGGCGGCAGGCTGGGCGCAAGCCGCGAGCAGATTGGATTTGATGAGGGATAGGGTTTGCAGCAGATGCAGTTGCGCATCCGCGGAAAGGCCGACGAAGGCCTCGTCACGCGTCTTCTGCCCATTGCTGCGCATGATTTCGATAAGCGGATGGGCTTGCGGCTTCAGGTAAAGCAGCCATGCCAGGCGGTCGGCGGGATTGGGCCGGCGCTCGATGAAGCCACGTGCTTCCATCTTGTCGAGCAGCCGGGCGAGCGTGATCGGCGTGATCTCGATAAGGTCCGCCAATTTGTTCTGGTGCATGCCTTCATGCACGCTGAGATAGGCCAGCACCTGCCACTGGGCGCGGGTCAGCCCCGATGCCCGCGACCTCTGCTCGAACCGCTTTCGAAGCAGGCGCGCGACATCGTGCAGCACGAAGCTGATGTTGGGTGACGATGGCATGGGAGGTACTGGAGTTTCGGCGCAACTTTTAGTGAGCATGCTTATTATCATCATGCACATAATCCCGCTGGACGCGGTGCGCAAGACGGACTAAGCCCGCCTGGAAAAAATGACGCATGGGCTGCGACGCCACAAAAAGGCTCCGGTAGCAGGCTGTTGCCGCGCAGGGATGAGACGATGAATTGGCTGAAGATCTTGACCGTATCGGCCATCGCGGGATGGCCGGGCATTGCGTTCGCAAAGGACGCCGTCAGCTGCGGTGGCGCCGCCATGCTGGGTGGCGCGCAATTGAACTGCAGCCACGTCGAACCCCAGGCGCCGCCTCAGTTTTGCACCTATAGCTGGGCTCTCCACATGCCGACCGGAGACCAGAAAATCGTCGAAGGCAGCTTCATGCTGCCGCCCGGCGCGGCGAACGTCACCGTCTATCAGGGCAGCGGTTTCGACAGCGCGCTGTCCGATCCGATCGTGATCTGCCGCGGCAGCAAATGAGCAAGACCGTCAAGGAAAGCTCGCTCGTCGCCCGATTGGTGCTATAGGGCGGATCACGCTATTTTGAACGGGCGCATTCGAGTTTCGGATGCGCCTGGCGGCCAATATTTTACGGACCTCGACATGGATGGACCCAACCCAGACATCAAGCACCCGATCCCGATGCACACGCGTGTCGGATTCCTCAAGGGGCTGGTGAGCGCACCGAACATCGAGATCGGCGACTTTACCTATTACGACGATCCGGACGGGCCGGACAAATTCGCCGAAAAATGCGTGCTGCACCACTATCCCTTCATTGGCGACAAGCTCGTCATCGGCAGGTTCTGCGCCATCGCCGAGGGCGCGCGCTTCATCATGAACGGCGCCAACCACGCTATGTCCGGGTTTTCGACCTATCCGTTCAATATTTTCGGCCATGGCTGGGAAAAGGGTTTTGACCCGGCGACCTGGTCCAGGGAAGTGCGCGGCGACACCATTGTCGGCAGCGATGTCTGGATCGGCATGGAGGCGGTGATCTTGCCCGGGGTGGAAATCGGCCACGGCGCCATCGTTGCCGCGAAATCGGTGGTGACTCATGACGTGCCGCCCTATGCGATCGTCGCCGGCAACGCGGCCAAGATCGTAAAGATGCGTTTCGACGACCGGACAATCAGGCGGCTGCTGGCGGTGGCGTGGTGGGACTGGCCGGTGGACAAGGTCAGCCGCAACCTCGATGCTATCCGGGGTGCCAATATTTCTCTTCTGGAGGCAGCAGCTTGAACGCTCTGAACAGCAGCATAATCGGCACCGAACTGTTTACGCGAGGATGGATCTTCATTCGCGGCGTTCCGGCCATGAAGTTCCTGCCGCCGGAAGGGCCGCCGGAAATCGCCTTTGCCGGCCGCTCGAATGTCGGCAAGTCGTCGCTGATCAACGCACTTGTCAACCAGAAGGGGCTGGCGCGCACTTCCAACACGCCGGGGCGCACGCAGGAACTCAACTATTTCGTGCCGGACGGATTTTCGGGTGAGGGCGCCGACCTGCCGCCCTTGGCGCTGGTCGACATGCCCGGCTATGGCTATGCCACCGCGCCGAAGGAAAAGGTCGACGAGTGGACCAAGCTGGTCTTCGACTATCTCAAGGGCCGCGTCACGCTGAAGCGTGTCTATGTGCTGATCGACGCCCGCCACGGCATCAAGGCCAAGGACGATGAAGTGCTGTCGCTGCTCGACAAGGCGGCGGTGTCCTACCAGATCGTCCTGACCAAGACCGACAAGATCAAGACTGCCGGCGTGCCGAGGCTGATCGAGGAGACGCTGGCAAAGATCAAGAAGCGGCCGGCGGCGTTCCCGTTCGTGCTGGCGACGTCTTCGGAAAAAGGCGAGGGCCTTCAGGAATTGCAGGCGGCCATCGTGCTTGCCGCCAATGGCGGCTAAGCTATGTCGATATTCAGGTGATGCCGGCCTGCAAACGACGGCTTTCTGCGCTTCCGGTGCTCACGGACCCGAATGTCCGCTCCGCTCCGGTTCTCGAAAGCCACCGTTTTCGGCTCGGCCTGACCTGAATCTCAACACACCTTAGAACTGGGTTAAGGCTTGGCCTCGATAGCAATCGTCTGATGGCCTTCTTCCGCCACAAGCCTTTCGGTGCCGTATGCCCTGAGGAACATGCTGACGCCTGACCTGACGATGTGATCGATCTCGTCCTGGGTCGGGGCTTTCGTGCGGTAGGCGAAGATGCACTGGCGGAACAGACCGGCCAGGCACAGTTCGGTGAACTGATAGGCGGCAAGATCGACATCGTCGATGCGCAGCAGGTCGCGCTCGATGGCGGCATTGAGAAAGGCCGCGACCTTGTCGTGGCCACGCTTGGGACCGCGCTCGTAAAAACGCGCGCCCATGTCGGGTATCCGGTCGGATGCCCCGATCACCGTGCGCTGTGCCTGGATGACCTTGGCCGACGTGATCTTGAGGGCCAGCACCTTGCCGAACTTCACCAGCGTCTCGCGCAGGTTGTCGGCGTTGTCCAGCACGTCATACATGTTCTTGAAGATGGTGCCGCGCTCTTCCTCGATCAGCGCCTCGAACAGCTCCTCCTTGTTGGCGAAGTAGACGTAGATCGTACCCTTGGAGACACCGGCCTCGCGGGTGATGTCGTTCATCGAGGCGGCTTCGAAGCCCTTGTCGATGAAGACACGACGGGCGCCGTCGATGATCTGGCTGCGCTTGACCGGATCCTGCCCCGCGGCCGGGCGGCCACGGCGCAAGCTTTCCAACAGGTCGTCGCACGACTCGTTTTCGACATTGGGCGGGGTCTCGGCCATGAAAGTCACACCTCGAAAATAATTCGAACCAAGCGGTTCGATTGCCCTTGATATGGTCCTCTTTACGCGCTATGTCAACGGCCGGATCGAACCGAACGGTTCAGTATCATATTATAACTTTAGAGAGATGTCATGTCCTCGAACGCGCCGACCACAGCCGAAGTCCGTCCCTTCCCCAACGCCAAGGTTGCGCCGGCGACGGAAGCGCCGGATATGCCTGTCCAGCCCGTCTCGTCGCCGCCGGCAGAGGCTCCGGTCAAGAAGAAGCGCTCGGTGCGTTCTTTTCTGCTGCCGATCATCGGCGTCGCCTTGCTGAGCGCCGGCGCCTGGTACGGTTACGATTACTGGACAACGGGCCGCTTCATGATCTCGACGGATGACGCCTATGTCCAGGCGGACATGGCGTTCATCTCGCCCAAGATTTCCGGCTATGTCGATCAGGTCAAGGTCAGCGAGAACCAGCTGGTCAAGGCCGGCGATCCGCTGCTCGTCGTCGATGACGGCGATTACAAGATTGCCGTCGCCCAGGCCGAGGCGCAGATCGCCACCTTGAGCAAGACGCTCGACCGTATTGACGCCCAGACCGACGCAGCCCGCGCCTCGCTGCAGCAGGCCCAGGCGCAGAAGGTCGCCGATCAGGCCGCCGCCGACAATGCAGCCAAGGTCGCGGCGCGCGCCTCGCAGCTGCTCAAGACGCATGTCGGCACGCAGGCGCAGCTGGACGACGCCCAGACGGCGGTCCAGCAGGCCGATGCCGCCCTTGTCGGCGCCGACGCACAGATCGCCGCCGCGCAGGCCAATATCGGCGTGCTGCAGGCGCAACGCGCGGAATCGGCGAGCACGCTGGCGTCCCTGCAGCTCAGCCATGACAAGGCGCTGCGCGATCTTTCCTTCACCGTGCTCAAGGCGCCTTATGACGGCATCGTCGGCAACCGCTCTGTCGAACAGGGCGACCTTGTCAGCCCCGGCCAGAAGCTCGCCGTCATCGTGCCGATGGACAAGCTCTACATCGTCGCCAACTTCAAGGAGACGCAGCTTGCCCGGCTGGTGCCCGGCGAGAAGGTCAAGATCTCGGTCGATGCGACCGACGGCCAGGACTTCGAGGGAACCGTCTCGTCGCTGGCGCCGGCTTCGGGTGCCGTGTTCTCGCTGCTGCCGCCCGAAAACGCCACCGGCAACTTCACCAAGGTCGTGCAGCGCGTTCCGGTCCGCATCGATGTGCCCGCCGATGCGCTGAAGAGCGGCAAGCTGCGCGCCGGCCTGAGCGTCGTCGTCGCCGTCGACAGCCGTACCGCCCCATCTGGTTCGGCATCAGCGGCAGCGTCGAACTGAGCGGCCGCCGGGGAGCAATGCCATGGCAACCGCAACCCTGACAGCAGGAGCGCCGCCGGCGAGGCCGGCTGTGCCTGACACCATTTCGACGCGGCGCGTCATCGCCTTCCTGGCGATGGTGTTCGGCATGTTCATGGCCATCCTCGACATCCAGATTGTCTCCGCCTCTCTGTCGGAAATCCAGGCCGGCCTGAGCGCCAGCTCCGACGAAATCCCGTGGGTGCAGACCGCCTATCTGATCGCCGAAGTGGTGATGATCCCGCTGTCGGGCTTCCTCAGCCGGATGCTGTCGACGCGCGTGCTGTTCACGATCTCGGCGGCGGGCTTCACCGCGGCCAGTGCGCTGGCGGCGACCGCCACCAACATCGACCAGATGATTGTCTACCGCGCCGTCCAGGGCTTCATCGGCGGCGGCATGATCCCGAGCGTCTTCGCCGCTGCCTTCACCATCTTCCCGCCCTCGCGCCGCGCCTTCGTCTCGCCGATGATCGGCCTGGTGGCGACGTTGGCGCCGACCATCGGCCCGACTGTCGGCGGCTACATCAGCCATGCCATGTCCTGGCACTGGCTGTTCCTGGTCAATGTCGTGCCCGGCATCCTGGTCACAGCGGCGGCCTGGACGCTGATCGACTTCGACAAACCCAACCTCAAGCTGTTCAGCAAGTTCGACTGGTGGGGCCTCGCCGGCATGGCGGCTCTCCTGGGCTGCATGGAATATGTGCTCGAGGAGGGTCCCAACAATGACTGGATGCAGGATCAGGGCGTCTTCATCTGCGCCATTGTCATGACCATCGGCGCGGTGCTGTTCTTCTGGCGGGCGTTCACCGCCGAGGAGCCGATCGTCGACCTGAAGGCCTTCACCAACATCAACTTCGCCTTCGGCTCGCTGTTCTCCTTCGTCATAGGCATCGGCCTTTACGGCCTGACCTATCTCTACCCGGTGTATCTCGGGCGCATCCGTGGCTACGATTCGATGATGATCGGCGAGGCGCTGTTCGTCAGCGGCCTGGCCATGTTCTTCACCGCGCCGATCTCGGGCATCCTGTCGAATAAGATGGACCCGCGGCTGATGATGATGATCGGCTTCTTCGGCTTCGCCACCGGCACCTGGTGGATGACGCATCTGACCGCCGACTGGGATTTCTATGAGCTGCTCATCCCGCAAATCCTGCGCGGCTGTTCGATGATGCTGTGCATGGTGCCGATCAACAACATCGCGCTCGGCACCTTGCCGCCCGAGCGGCTGAAGAACGCTTCAGGCCTGTTCAACCTCACCCGCAACCTTGGCGGTGCGGTTGGCCTCGCCCTGATCAATACCGTGCTGATCGACCGCAATGCCTTCCACTACGCAAGGCTCTCCGAACATGTGCAATGGGGCAGTGAAGCCGCGCAGACCAAGCTGCAGAACATGACGCTCAATTTCGAGCAAACCCCCGGCCTCGACGCGACAAGTGCCGCGATCTCCAAGCTGTCTGGCATGGTCCAGCAGCAGGCGGCGCTGCTGTCCTTCATGGATGTGTTCTTCATGCTGACGGTGCTGTTTGCGACGCTTGGCATGTTCACCATGCTGATCCGCAAGCCGGCCGCGGCGGGCGGAGGTGGCGGCGGCGGCCACTGATACGTGGGCAGCTGTTTCGGGAAGCTCCTCCAGTCCACGCCTGAAAAAGCTCTGACCGCGCAAAAAACTCCGGGCCCGCAAGCCCGGAGTTTTCATATCCAGTTGGAATTTGTCAGGCTGTGGCGGGCTTGAAGGTCAGCGCGACGCCGTTGATGCAGTGGCGCAGGCCGGTCGGCGCCGGACCGTCGTCGAAGACGTGGCCGAGATGGCCGCCGCAGCGGCGGCAATGCGCCTCGGTGCGCGTCATGCCGAGCGAGCGGTCCACGGTCGTGCCGATAGCCTTGGGGATCTCTTGCCAGAAGCTCGGCCAGCCGGTACCGGAATCGAATTTCGTCTCCGACGAATAGAGCGGCAGGTCGCAGCCGGCACAGGCGAAGATGCCCTTGCGGTGTTCGTTGAGCAGCGGGCTGGTGCCGGGATACTCCGTGCCTTCCTTGCGCAGCACGTTGAAGGCGGCAGGCGACAGGATGGCTTTCCACTCGGCGTCGGTCTTGGTGACTTCGAAATTTTCGGCGGCCTGTGCTGCCTGCGGATCGCCCATGCGCAGCATCGTTGCCGCGATCCCGACGACGCCGATGGCGGCGGCACCGCTCAAAAGAAAGTCGCGACGGTTCATGACCAGTTCCTCCTGATGTCCTTTTGCCAAACTATACCGTCGCGCGGAAATCAAAAGCCGGTGACGGAAGCCCCTCGAACGAACACTCCGCGCCCGCCCACATCCGAATGTGGGAGGCGCGGAGTGCGCGGGTCAATTGCGGATCACAGAGCGGGATCGTGCAATCGACGGAGGGCCCTTGCTGCCAGTTCGCCGGCAGCAAGCCCCTTGTTACATCTTCGGCAAAAGAACCTTGTCGATGACGTGGATGACGCCATTGGACTGTTCGACATCGGCGATCGTCACATTGGCGACATTGCCGTTCTCGTCTGTGACCGTGACCTTGCCGCCGTCAGCCTTGAGCGACAGCTCGCAGCCGCCGGCCGTCTTGACCTTGTGGGTGCCGCCGTCAGCCTTGGCCATCGAGGCCACGTCCGCCCCCATCGCCTTGGCACCGATGACATGGCAGGTGAGGATCTTGGTGAGCTTGTCCTTGTTTTCAGGCTTGAGCAGCGTCTCGACCGTCCCGGCCGGAAGGGCTGCGAAGGCCTCGTTGGTCGGAGCGAACACAGTGAACGGACCGGCGCCCTGTAGCGTCTCGACAAGGCCGGCGGCCTTCACGGCGGCGACCAGCGTGGTGTGGTCCTTCGAGTTCACGGCGTTCTCGACGATGTTCTTGTCGGCAAACATCGCGGCGCCGCCAACCATGGGGTTTTCGGCATAGGCGGCGGTGGCAAGGGCCGAAACGGCGATCGTACCGGCGAGCAAAAGGGTGGCGTATCTACGCATGATGTCGAACTCCTCGGGTTTTTCTCTTCCCATTTTTGGGGACGCGAGGAGATACGGGACAAAATCGCCCGAGTTTCAGAAATATCGTGATTTTTTATTTTATCTAACGCGCCCGGCGGATTTCCCAAGCAATCGGTCGCGGCCCACATGCTGTCTATGGGCATGTTCAGTGAGGGATAGACTTATGATAGTCTTTTGTGATTTTTCAAGCGCGCGGAGCCGGTCAGATGCTCTTCAGGTCGCCGGCGGCGACTACCGGTCCGGTCGGCTGTCCGGTCGGCGAACCGCCTGACGGCTCGAGGCTGACGGCAAGCACCGCGCCCTGGGCAAGCTTCTGCTGGGCCGCCGGCGAGACGACAATGTGCGCCGTAGCGCCGGCCGGAATGACGCCCATCGACACCGGCGGGTTCTTGCCCTCGATCATCCACAGCTCGAAGTCCTTGCCGGAAGCACGCTCACCGGAGACATGCGACAGGCCGATTTCGTGATGCGCGGCATCATAGACGGCGAGATATCTGACGTCGCTGCCTTCGGCGGCCAGCGAAGCGACGAGGCGCGCCTGCGGCTGCTCGACCGGGGGGTTGAGGACTGGCACGGCGATGTAAATCGCCAGTGCCGCAGCCGCGGCCGCGGCAAGGCCGCGCCAGAAGGCCAGGCTGGACCACAGGCCGCCGCGCGATTCGGCGGGCGTGGTCACGGCGGCAGCGTTGGCGAACAGGCGGCGGTCGACAGCGGTCTTCACCGAAACCGACGGCTCGACTTCCCGATAGGCGGCGGCAAGCGGTGAGAGACTGACCTCCCAACTCTCGACAAGACGAGCGAAAACCGTATCCGCATCGATGCGGCGGGAGACGATCTGGCGTTCGTCGGCATCGAGCACGCCGAGAACGTATTCGGCGGCGAGCAGGTCGTCGCCTCCACGTTCCGGTCCTGTGTCTTCTGCCAGCGTCATCTTTCCAGACATTCTCTGAGTTTCAACAGGCTGCGGCGCAGCCATGTCCGCATCGTGTTCAGCGGCACGCCATGGCGCTCCGCCAGTTCGGCATAGCTCTCGCCCTTGAGATAGGCGCCCCGGACGGCGGCTGCCCGGTCCTTCTCCAACTCATCGAGACAATGGTGGATACGTTCGGATTCGTCGCCCGCCACCGCCATCGCTTCAGGCCCCGGCGCCGGATCGGCCACGTCGAGCGCGGCATCGATGTCGGCGGCGGGCTTGCGTCGCGCTCGTATGCGATCGATCGCATGGTTGCGCGCGATTGCCACCAGCCAGGAGATCGGGCTTAGATCGGAGACCGCAAAACGATCCGCCTTCGTCCATATCTTGACGAAGACTTCCTGCAGCGCTTCTTCCGCGTCTCCCCGGTCGTTCAAGACACGAAGGCAGACGCCAAAAAGTTTCGCGCTGGTCTGCCGGTAAAGCAGATCGAACGCGGCCCGATCCTTCATCGAAGTCCGAACGATCAGCTTGGTGATGTCCTGCGGCGTCATTGCAGGCAAGTTAGGCGATTGCGATGTATTTGCAACGGCGGAAATAATCTTGTGCACGCCTAAGCTTTTGTGTGTCGCCGGCCCGGATCCGTCCACCGATTGCCAATGGAATCGCCACTGGCTAGCTTGCCCTCAGTGATGGGGGAGCGCGCATGTCGGTCGAACGGATCCTTTGGGAAGAAGATGCCACGGGCCTCGCCAATCTGGTCCGCAAGGGCGACGTTTCGGCCGTCGAGCTGACGGACACCGCGATTGCCCGCGCCGAGGCCACCCGTCCCGACATCAATGCCACGGCCGAACCGCTCTACGATGCCGCCCGGGCCCGCGCCAAGACCATCGACCGCTCGCTGCCGCTGGCCGGTGTTCCCTTCGCCATCAAGGATCTCGGCATCGCCATCAAGGGCGTGCCGACGCATGGCGGCAGCCGCATTCCGGCATGGCTGGCCGATGTCAATTCGGTGCTGACCGACCGCTATCTCGCTGCCGGGCTTATCCCGATCGTCACCTCGACATCGCCGGAGCACGGGCTTCGATTGATGACCGAATCCAGGGCCTTTGGCATCACCCGCAATCCGTGGAACACCGGCCATACCAGCGGCGGCTCTTCGGGCGGTTCGGCAGCCTTGGTCGCAGCCGGCGTCGTGCCGGTGGCGCATGCCTCCGATGGCGGCGGCTCGATCCGCGTGCCTGCCGCCTGCACCGGGCTTGTCGGCCTGAAAACGTCGCGCGGCCGCACACCGCTGACGCCGCTGGTGAGCGAAAGCTGGTACGGCATGGTCGTCGACCATACGCTCACCCGTTCGGTGCGCGATTGCGCGCTGCTGCTCGACCTCATCCACGGCCCCGATCCTCTGTCGCCCTATGCCGCGCCGCCGCCGAAAGGCACGTTCGCGGCTGCCGCCGCGCGCGATCCCGGCAAGCTCAGCCTGGCCGTGTACCGCAAATCGCCGCTTGGCCTGCCGATCTCGGACGAGACGCTCAAGGCGCTCGACACGGCGGTGGCGCTTGCCCGCGAGGGCGGCCACACGGTCGAAGAGATCGACCTGCCCTTTATCGGCCGCGATTTCTTCGCCGATTTCTGCAGGACGGTTGCCTCCGCCGTTGCCGGCACGATGCGCGCCGAAGCGCTGCGTGTCGGGCGCTCCGTTACCGGTGACATCGAGCGGGCGACGCGCGTGCTCGCCCGCTTCGGCGAACTGGTGTCGGCGGGCGAGACCTATGCCGACCTGCAGCGGCTGCATGCCGCCTCGCGACGGCTGATTTCGGAGACTGCGCGGTATGACGCCGTGCTGATGCCGGTCATTGCCCACCCGCCGCTCGCCTGCGGCGCCATGGATCCGAAAGGCGCCGACGAACTCATCGAGAACCTGCTCGACAAGCTTCATCTGACGCCCTTGCTGAAGCTGAAGCCGTTCTTCGGCCAGCTGATGGACAAGAGCCTCTGGTTCACCCATTGGCCGGCGATCCAGAATGTCAGCGGCCAGCCGTCGATCGCGCTGCCGGTCCATGTCACTGACGCCGGCCTGCCGCTCGGCGTCCAGGCGGCCGGCCGTCCGGGCGACGAGGAGACGCTTTTGTCGCTCGCCGCGCAGATGGAGAAGATCTCGGGTTGGCTGGACCGCAGGGCGCCGCTGATGGTGCCGACACAATGACGAGGTCGTGAAGCGCTCGAATATGACAGCAAAGCCATTTGCGGGCGACGCCAATTCCCGCTAAGACGCCGCCGTCCTTACCTGATGCATGTCGCCCAGAAGTGTCCAGCGGTTTGGGACAGCGACATGCTTAAAATAAAAAGCCGGGAGCCAAGCCGATGACGGAAGTAACCGCCACCGCCGAAATGCAGGCAGCCCTGTTGTCGCGGGCGCTGCCCTACATGCAGCGCTACGAGCACAAGACGGTCGTGGTGAAATATGGCGGCCATGCCATGGGCGACATCGAGCTCGGCAAGGCCTTCGCGCGCGACATCGCGCTGCTCAAGCAGTCCGGCGTCAACCCGATCGTCGTCCACGGCGGCGGCCCGCAGATCGGCGCCATGCTGGCCAAGATGGGCATCGAATCGAAGTTCGAGGGCGGCCTGCGCGTCACCGACCAGAAGACGGTCGAGATCGTCGAAATGGTGCTGGCCGGTTCGATCAACAAGGAGATCGTCGCGCTGATCAACGCCGAGGGCGAATGGGCGATCGGCCTGTGCGGCAAGGACGGCAACATGGTGTTCGCCGAAAAGGCCCGCAAGACCATGATCGACCCGGACTCCAACATCGAGCGCGTGCTCGATCTCGGCTTCGTCGGCGAGCCGGTCGAGGTCGACCGCACCTTGCTCGATCTTCTGGCACGCTCCGAGATGATCCCGGTGCTGGCGCCGGTGGCGCCAGGCCGCGACGGCCACACCTACAACATCAATGCCGACACCTTTGCCGGCGCCATTGCCGGCGCCTGCCAGGCGACGCGCCTGCTGTTCCTCACCGACGTGCCGGGTGTGCTCGACAAGAACAAGAAGCTGATCGACGAACTGACCGTGGCCGAGGCCAAGGCGCTGATCAAGGACGGCACGGTCTCGGGCGGCATGATCCCCAAGGTCGAGACCTGCATCGAAGCGATCGAACGCGGCGTCGAAGGCGTCGTCATCCTCAACGGCAAGACGCCGCATGCGGTGCTGCTGGAACTGTTCACCGAGCATGGTGCCGGCACGCTGATCGTGCCCTGAGGGGCTCGTCAGCCGGCTAACTTTTTCGCCTCGGAATCTTCAATATTGCCGATGATGGGAATGGCAGGCTTTCTGGCCGGGCGTCGAACGGACATCGATTCCTCCTCAGCGTCCTGCGGCGCGCCCCAGAACTCGGCAAGTGTGGGGCCGTCTTTCACTCTGATGTCGTGGACTAGAAAGCCCCACACCTCGCGGAACCAGACGCGGCGGCCCATCTGCGTATACCAGCGCATCGAATGGCGCTGCTCGGGATCCCTATGGAACAGGATGCGCGCCAGCGCCTTCGGCCGCGACTGCACCGCCAGCTCGATCAGCTTGACGCTGAAGAACAGCATCCAAGGTTTCAGCCGCGTCATCTGCAGCACCTGGTGCTTGTAGTCCCACAGGCGCGCGTCCTGCTGAATCACCTTGCGGTCCCGCGCGATGCGGAAGAACGGCGTCCAGCGATGCGGCGTCACATAAAGCGCCTGGATCTGGTCCGGGTCATAGGCGATAAGCTGACGAAAGCCGCGCCATAGGTCGCGAAACCCCTCATCCTCGAAGCCGGCCACCCAGGTCGCCATCGACAGGATGCCGTTGAGGCGCAGCAGCCTTATCGCCTCGCGATCGGATGAGGTGCTGCCGCCCTTGCGGATCAATTGAAGCGTCTGCTCGTCGGTGTTTTCCATGCCGAGCAGCCAGCGGATGACACCGGCCTTGCGGTAGAGATGCAGGATGTCGGCATCGCGCACGATGTCGTCGGCACGGGTCGAACCGACGATCAGCACCGGCACGTTCTCGGCGATAAGGGCGTCGAGGAAGACGCGCCAGGCCTTCTTCGAGACCGTCGGATTCTCGTCGGCGAGATTGATCAGTTCGACGCCGTGCTCGCGGTGCAGCCAGGCGATCTCCTTGGCGAACTTTACGGGATCGCGATGCCGCCAGCGGGTCCAGAAGCCGCGCTGGCCGCAATAGTTGCACAGATGCGGACAGCCGCGCGAAAACTGCATGACCACGGCACGCTTGCCGCCCCAATAACTGTAGCGCCCGTGATCGATCAGTTCCCAGCCGACGCGGTAGGCATCGAGTTCTGCGATGGTCATGGCCGGCTGCGTGGCAAAGGGACGGCGCAGATCGTCGCGATAGGCGATGCCGGCCACGCTCGCCGGTGGCTGGCGCATTTCCAGCGCCTCGACCAGCGCCACGACGGTCGCTTCGCCCTCGCCGCGCACGATGAAGTCGAATGTATCCGTTGCGGACAGGATGTCGCGCCAATGATAGGTGGGGAAAACGCCGCCATAGATGATGATGGTCGCCGGCTCCCGCTGCTTGATCTGCTCAGCGATCAGCAAGGCGGTCGGATGCGCCGAGGTCGAGCCGGAATGGCCGATCAGGACGAAGTCGGGGTGGTCCTCCAGTGCGTTGCGCACGACGTCATCGAGCGGCATCGGCCCGAACTCGGCGTCGACGAGCCGTACTTCGTGCCCGGCATCGATCAGCGACCCGCCGATCGCCAGCAGGCCGAGCGGCGGCAAATGATCGTCGGGCACGCGGCTGCCGATGGCGGTGTGCGGCGGATTGATCAGGACGATTTTCATGGCGGACCTCTTGGGCATTTGGTCCGCGCAAGCTGGCCGGCGATGTGGACACGCGCTTGGCCCGTTTCAGCAGTTTGCGTGCAGCTTTTGCTTAAGGGGTGAGGAAAGGAGGCATTCTCACTTCCGGAGATGCCCGAGCGGCACATGGCCCGGCCCCTTGATGTTCTGCAGCACCAACTGCGTGTGGACGTCGCGCACGCCGTCGAGCCGCATCAGCCGGTGCATGACGAAAGCGTTGAGCTCGTCGACCGACGGCACCATGACATGCAGCAGAAAGTCATGGTCGCCGGTCATCGTCCAGCACGACGACACCTCGTCCATGCGCTGCACGGCGGCGATGAAGCTTTCGGGCGAGCCGTCGCTGTGGCTCACCAGGCGCACCTGGATGAACACCTCGACCATCAGCCCGACCGCGCGGCGGCTGATCACCGCGGCAAAACCCTTGATGATGCCGGCATCCTGCAGCGCCTCGAAACGCCGCGCGCACGGCGTCGTCGACAGGCCGATCTCTTGCGCCAGTTCGGAAACCGGCTTGCGCCCGTCGCGCTGCAGGACATCGAGCATCTTGATCTCGAAATCGTCGAACTGAGGCATTTTCACTCCGAGAGAGGGTTTTGTGAGTGGATATTATCTCGAATATTCCGTTCGAGCCATCATCAAAACCGATTTCCCTCGGCAAATCCGGGTAGCCTTTCGGCACGTCTGCCATTCATGATTTGCGAGGAGAAAACCATGACGACGATGAGCGTTGCCGAATACGCCCGCGACTGCGCGGCGCAAGGATTGCGCGGTGACTATTCGGTCTGCCGTGCCGATTTCACCGTGTCGCAGGGTTACGATTACAGCGAAGAAGAGCAGGCGGTGTGGCGCACGCTGTGCGACCGCCAGACCAAGTTGACGCGCAAGCTCGCCCACCATTCCTATCTCGACGGCGTCGAAAAACTCGGCCTGCTCGACCGTATTCCCGATTTCGACGAGGTCAGCGCCAAGCTGCGCAAACTGACCGGTTGGCAGATCGTCGCGGTGCCGGGGCTCATTCCCGCGGCCCCGTTTTTCGATCATCTCGCCGATCGCCGCTTCCCGGTCACCAACTGGCTGCGGACCAGGCAGGAGCTCGACTACATTGTCGAGCCCGACATGTTCCATGATTTCTTCGGCCACGTGCCGGCGCTGTCGCAACCGGTGTTCGCCGATTTCATGCAGATGTATGGCGAGAAGGCCGGCGACATCATCGCGCTGGGTGGCGACGAGATGATTTCCCGGCTCTACTGGTACACGGCCGAATATGGCCTGATGCAGGAGGCCGGCCAGCCGCTAAAGGCCTTTGGCGCCGGCCTGATGTCGTCGTTTACCGAGCTGCAGTTCGCGGTCGAAGGCAAGGACGCCCACCACGTGCCCTTCGACCTGGAAACGGTGATGCGCACCGGCTACGAGATCGACAAGTTCCAGCGCGCCTATTTCGTGCTGCCGTCCTTCGACGCCTTGCGCGATGCCTTCCAGACCGCCGATTTCGAGGCGATCGTCGCCCGGCGCAAGGACCAGCCGGCGCTTGACCCGGCGATGCTCTAGGCAGCACGTTGCCCTGCAGCCGTCAGGCGGTGACCACCTTGCTCAGATGGTCGCCGAGCCGGCAGGCCAGCGCGGTGATTGTCGTCGTCGGGTTGCATTGACCTGACGTGCAGAACACCGAGGAGCCGCCGACATAGAGATTGTCCATGCCGTGCATCTTGCAGTTGGCGTCGACAACACTTTTGGTGACGTCGGTGCCCATGCGCGTGCCGCCCATGTGATGATGGCCCGCCGTCTCGTCGTTGGTGGGATAGTCCTGGCCGTTGCTGATCCAATCGGCAATGCGCACGCGGCCGAGATTCTTCTCGATCAGTGTCTTGCCGAACAATCTGAGCCCTTCGAGCAGTGTGCGGCGCTCCATTTCCGATTTCTTCCAGTGTAGCTCGATGCGCGGCACGCCGGCGTGGTCGACATCGGTCTTCGACAACTCGATCTGGTTGGATGCCAGCGGCGCCTGTTCCCAGGCGACGTAGAGCTGGGCGGCGCAACGCAGCCTCTGGCTGAGCTTGGAGGACATCCACTCGGCCATGTCGGGCGCCGTGCAGGCGAGGTCGGCGATAAGGCTCTTGACGCCGGGATACGGCGTCTCGATCAGCCGGATGCCAAAATTCATGATCTGCAGCCGCTCCATGGCGGCAAGTGTCGGCGAGAAGAAGGCCTCGTTGACGGCATCGACCTCGAACGCGTTGTAGTCGGTCAGGATGGCATTGCCGCCCTCGAAGGTCGGATGCTCCATCCAGTAGCGGCCAAGCGCCGTCGCATTCGGCACGACGCCGCCGTTCGAGCGCTGGTTGGACCACAGAAGCAGCCGCGAATTCTCCAGCCCACCGGTGCAGACGATGAAATAGTCGGCGCTGAAGGAGCCGGCATCCTGCCCGTTCGACCACAGTCTGGCGCCAGTCACGCGTCTGCCGTCGCCGGCAAGTTCGGTGGCACAAGTGTTGAGCACCACCGCGATGTTCGTGGCCTTGTCGAGTTCATCGCCGAATTTCTCGGCGAAGCGCACGGCCGGGCTCTTGATCAGCTGCACCCAGCGAATGTCGTCCGAGATCGGCATATCGGGCCGGAGGGCCGGAAGGTCGAGAATGTCGCGCACTTCCGGCAGATAGGGTTCGATGTCGGTGCGGCGGATCGGCCAGCCCGTGTCGGGTACCCAGGCCTTCGGCTCGAAATCCTGCTTGTCGAGGACGCGGCACCAGCCTGCCCAGTGGTTGGAACTGCCCCCCATGAACCGCAGCCGGGTTATGTCGAGATCGAAATAGAAATCCCCGACCGTGCTGCCCCGGTAGAAATCCTGCGAGTCGTCGCTGAATTCGCGCGGACCGGCTTCCATCACCACCACCGGAATGCCGGCGGCGCCCAGCTTGCGGGCAATGGTGGTACCGGCCGGGCCGGAGCCGAGGATGCAGACTTTTGGAGTGAAGTTCGCGGCGCGATACGCCTCGTAGCTGTCAAAGATCATGCCAAGTCGCTCCGCTTCAGGATCCAGCCATTGACCTCGACGATCTCGTTCGGGTCGGGCTCTGGATCGGCGGCATCGGCATCAGGCAGCTTGCGGAACAAAGACAGGGCAGGCAATGCGATCAACGCCTGCACGAGCGCGCGGCGTGACATTCTTTTGATGATGAAACTCATGGCTGGTTTCTCGTCTGGGCTTCGGCACTGCATGGGCGTTCCCAGAACGGCAATTCCCGGAACGACACATGCATCACCGTGGAAGCCAGTATCGTGCCAAGTCTGGCCGTGAAGCAGTGAAAACCCGGCTAAGCGGTACAACCGAGTGCAAACAGGGTTAGAGTTTGCTTAACGGGCCGGTTGCGGCAGATCGGATCACGCCGCCTCGGAAATGCCGGTATCGATGATCGTCAGATTGCGGCCCTGGTGCTTGGCCTGGTAGAGGCGCCGGTCGGCGGCGCGCATCAGCTCCGACACACTGGCTTCCTCGCCGCAGATGGTGCCGCCGATGCTGACCGTGAGCGGGATGGTCCGCTCGTCGACGGGCCGGAAGCGGATCAGCTCGACTTCGCGGCGAATGCGCTCGGCGACGCGCTTGGCCTCCTGCTCGGTGGCGCCGATCAGGAAGGCGCCGAACTCCTCGCCGCCGATGCGGCCGAGCACATCGCCGCTGCGCACGCCGCGCTGGATCGCGCTGGCGATCAAAAGCAGCGCGTCATCGCCGGTCAGGTGGCCAAAATTGTCATTGATGGTCTTGAAGTGGTCGGCGTCGATGATCAGCAGCGCGCCGCGATCGGACTTGCGGCGCGAACCGTCAAGCGCGGCAAAGAAACTTTCCCGGTTGAGCATGCCGGTCATGTCGTCGCGGCTCGCCTTTTCCGCCAGTCGGCGATGCGCGGCGGCGAGCTGGGCATGAGCGCGGGCGAGATCGCGATGCGCGTTTTTCAGCCTGTCGCTTTGCCAGAAAGTGCTTGCGCTGGCGGCCCACGCCAGCACCAGCGGACAGAGGGTGGAGGTCAGCCAGATCGTGCGGTTGACCGGAAATCCCATGGCCGGAACGATGATCAGGGTCAGCAGGAGAGAGGCCGCGACTGAGGCGAAAGCAACGGCGGCGGATCTCAGAATTATGCTGTTCATCGCTTGCTCCCACAAGACTGCCTCTCTGCCAGCAAGCCCTGAAGGCCACCTTTCCCAGATGCCTAAAATTTGAATCGTGAGGCGATTTACGCAACCTCAACGAGCAGAAGTTGTGGATAAAGTCGCTTTCGGAATGCGCGTTTCATGCCATAAGGAGCCCATGACCACGCTCCCTGACCCCGCCCGCTTCGCCCATGTCACCGACTGGGTCTTCGATCTCGACAACACGCTCTATCCGCATCATTCGAATCTGTTCTCGCAGATCGACGTCAAGATGACCGCCTATGTCGGCGAGCTGTTGGCATTGCCGCGCGACGATGCGCGCAAGTTGCAGAAGGAACTCTACCGCGAATATGGCACGACGCTGAACGGCCTGATGACACGTCATGGCATCGACCCCGACGATTTCCTCGAGAAGGTCCACGACATCGACTATTCATGGCTGGTGCCAGATCCCGTTCTCGGCACCGCCATCCGCCAGCTTCCGGGCCGCAAGTTCATCTTCACCAATGGCGACCGCAGGCACGCCGAGCGCACCGCGCGCCAGCTCGGCATCCTCGACCATTTCGACGACATCTTTGACATCGTCGCCGCCGGGCTCAATCCCAAGCCGGCGCGCCAGACCTACGAGAAGTTCGCTGAACTGCACGCCGTCACCGGCCACAATGCGGTGATGTTCGAAGACCTTGCCCGTAACCTTTCGGTGCCGAAGTCGCTCGGCATGACCACGGTGCTTATCGTGCCGCGCAATTTCGAGCCGACCTTTTCCGAGATCTGGGAGCGCGACCCGGCCAACGAGGATGATGTCGATTTTGTAACCGACGATCTGGCGGGGTTTCTGACGGCGATTGTGGAGGGGGAAGGAAGAGGGGAATTGAAGAATTGAAGAATTGAAGAATTGAAGAATGAAGGACGGTCTCCACGGATCAAGTTCCCCAGTTCTTCAATTCACCAGCCCTTCAATTCCCCACTGCCCTACTCCCCCAGCTTGTAGAACCGGCTGATGATCCCCCAGGCTTCGTCGGCGGTGTCGACGAAGTCGATGATGTCCTGATCGCCGGGGCTGATCGTGCCCTGCTCGGCGAGAAAATCGAGATTGATCGCCCGCTTCCAGAAGGATTTGCCGAACAGGATCACCGGCACGCGCTCCATGCGCCCTGTCTGGATCAGGGTCAGCGTCTCGAAGAATTCGTCCATCGTGCCGAAGCCGCCCGGAAACACCGCGACCGCCTTGGCGCGCATGACGAAATGCATCTTGCGGATAGCGAAATAATGGAAGTTGAAGCAGAGCTCCGGCGTCACATAGATGTTCGGCGCCTGCTCGTGCGGCAGGACGATGTTGAGGCCGATCGACGGCGCGCCGACATCGTCGGCGCCGCGGTTTCCCGCTTCCATCACGCCGGGCCCGCCGCCGGTCACCACGACATATTCGCGGTAATAGGAGGTAGCCGACTGTTGCGAGCAGAGGCGGGCGAATTTCCGCGCCTCCTCATAGTATTTGCTGTTCTCCTCGAGGTTCTTCTTCTGCGTCTCGTTCTTGGCCGCCCAGGCCTCGCCGCCGGGTTCCGGCAGGCGCGCGCCACCGAACAGGATCACCGTCGAGCGGATGCCGCGTTCGGCCAGGATCATCTCCGGTTTCAGGAGTTCGAGCTGCAGCCGGACCGCGCGCAACTCGCGCCGCGTCATGAAGTCGGGATCGTTCCAGGCGAGCCGGTAGGTCTCGGCACGCGTCTGCGGCGTATCCGGTACGCTCTTCGACCGCTCCAGATCCTCGTCCGAATGCGGCAGCGGCGTCCAGCCCGCCTTTTCCATAGGTGTCATATGCTCTACCCGTCCAAATTCTTCACTTGCGCCGTCCCGTGGCGCAGCCGCGATTGACCCTCACCAAGGCTTCACATAAGCAGGTTCCGCAAAAGTGTCCCGCGGTTTTGTGACAAGAACCTGCTACATGCAAAGACGCAAGCATGCGAAGCATGCATGGGGGTCCGCGCGACTTTCAAAACAGGTTAAGGCGCAGCCCCTTAACAGCTTGGTAATGGAGCGAATTCATGTCGAAGCCCGATCTGGCGAGCCTCGAAAAGACCATCGAGAAGGCCTTCGAGGAACGCGACGCGATTTCGACGGCGACGCGCGGCGAAACGCGCGATGCCATCCAGTCGGCGCTCGACCTGCTCGACCGCGGCGCCGTCCGCGTCGCCGAACGGCAGGCCGACGGCAAGTGGCATGTCAACCAGTGGCTGAAGAAGGCCGTGCTGTTGTCCTTCCGGCTCAATCCGATGGAGATCATCAAGGGCGGTCCCGGCGAAGCGATGTGGTGGGACAAGGTGCCGTCGAAGTTCGATGGCTGGGGCGCTGTCGATTTCGAAAAGTCGGGCTTTCGGGCCGTGCCGGGGTCGATCGTGCGTCGCTCGGCCTATATCGCACCGGGCGCCGTGCTGATGCCGTCTTTCGTCAATGTCGGCGCCTATGTCGATACAGGCACCATGATCGACACCTGGGTCGGGGTAGGCTCCTGTGCCCAGATCGGCAAGAACGTGCACCTTTCCGGCGGCGTCGGCATCGGCGGCGTGCTGGAGCCGATGCAGGCCGGCCCGACCATCATCGAGGACAATTGTTTTATCGGCGCGCGTTCGGAAGTGGTCGAAGGTTGCATCGTGCGCGAAGGCTCGGTGCTCGGCATGGGCGTCTTCATCGGCCAGTCGACCAAGATCGTCGACCGCGCCACCGGCGAGATCTTCTATGGCGAAGTGCCGCCGAATTCCGTCGTCGTCGCCGGAACGATGCCGGGCAAGTCCTTTCCTAACGGCGAGGCAGGTCCGAGCCTCTACTGCGCCGTCATCGTCAAGCGTGTCGACGCCAAGACCCGCTCCAAGACCTCGATCAACGAATTGCTGCGCGATTGATCTTTGCGCAAAGCGAGCGCACCTTCCGTCGGCGCGACAATCGGTCGCGCTGGTTCAACATGGAGGGGTGACATGGACTGGAAGGATCTGCTCACAAGTTTTGATGGTCGCATAAACCGTGGCAAGTTCTGGGCCGCGATTGGCGTTTTCATCGTCATTGGCATCGTTGCCTTTATTCTCGATGCGATTCTCGGTACACGCATCACCACCGCCAGTGGCGCCCAAATCGGCATCATCGGCATTCTCATCGCTCTGGCCTCGATCTATTTCGCACTCGCAGTCTACGCCAAGCGCTGGCATGATCGCGGCAAGTCGGGCTGGTGGAGCCTGATCATGCTGGTGCCGCTCATCGGCCCGATCTGGTTTCTGGTGGAATGCGGCATTCTCGAAGGCGCCAGGGGCGCCAATCAATATGGACCGGACCCGCTTGCCTGACAGATCAGATCTCACCTGGCTTTTTTTCAAAACCTCGGGCCGCGTCAGTCGCGCGGCCTATTTTCTTGGCGGGTTGCTCGTCGCCATCATCCAGGCCTTCCCGCTTTACCGCTTCACGCTGGTGCCGGAAGGTTCGGCCGAGAGCAACATGTGGTCGTTCATCTTCTTCGTCGCCTTCGTCGCCTCGCTGTGGTCGAACATCGCCCTGGCGGTGAAGCGGCTGCACGATTTGGACAAGCCGGGCATTGCCGCGCTGATCCTGTTCGTGCCGGTGGTCTCGATCGTCGCCTTCCTTGTGTTGTGCCTGTTTCCGGGGCAGCCTGGACCCAACCGCTATGGCCGGCGCACCAACGAGCCGGAACAATCCTGAGGGCCGATCGGACATGCGCTACCGCACGCTTGATCCGAAGCTGATCATCGAGACCGCGGAACGGCTGGAGACGCGTGTTGCGGAGCGTTTCCCCAAGGCCGGCCTGCGCGGCGTTGCCGCCGAACTGGTCTCGCTGTCGCGCGATCTGGCACAGGGCGCCAAGGCCCTGGAAGCGCCGATCTGGTGGCTGCGCGGCCTCATCGTCGCCGCTGTCGTTGCCGGCGCATTGATGTTCATCTTCGTCGGCACCGTCCTGCCATTCGACCGCATTTCCAAACCCGGTGATGCCGTCCAGTCGGTGCAAGGCATCGAAGCTTCGCTCAACATGTTCATCCTCGCCATTGTCGGCTTTCTCGCCTTGATCCGCTCCGAGGAGCGCATCAAGCGCAAGCAGGTGTTTCGCCAACTGCATGGCCTGCGCTCGCTGATCCACGTCATCGACATGCATCAGCTCACTAAGGATCCGGCGGTACTGTCGGCCGATTTCAAGCCGACGTCGCATTCGCCCGCCCGCATCACCAATGCCGCCGACCTGGCCCGTTACCTCGATTATTGCTCCGAAATGCTGTCGATCACGGGCAAGATCGCCGCATTGTTCGCACAGTCGGTCAATGACGACGTGGTCATCGACGGCGTCAACGACATCGAGAACCTGGCGTCAAACCTGTCGCGGAAAATCTGGCAGAAGATCACGTTGATCGACGGCCGGCCGGTGCAACAACCTGCTCCGGCGGCAGGCCCGGCGAGCCAAGCCGCTCCGCTTCCGCCGCGCGCACCAAGGCGGTGATCCGCTGAACCGTCGGCACGGGCGTGCCGACCTTCCCCGCCAGCTGCAAGATGGCGCCTTGCAAGTCGTCGATCTCCGTCGGCCGGCCGCGCTGAAGATCGTCCCACATCGACGAGCGCGCCTGCGCGTCGATCGCCAGCATGCGCCGCGCCAGAAGCTTGAACAGCCAGTCAGGCAGCCTGAGCACCTTCGGCAGCAGCGCCGGCCGCAGGCCGGCGATCCGCGCCGGCTCGATGCCGGTCGCTTTCATCGCCGTGAGCGCCTCGTCGATCTGGCTGGCCAGGATCAGCCGCCAGCGCCGATCGGCCAGTTCGGCCGTCAGCGGCAGGCCGGAAAGCGCCACCAGCGCGTTGTTCAAATTCATCAGCAGCTTGCCCCACAGCACAGCCTTCATGTCGCGATGGGTTTCGACGGCAAATCCTTCGACGCCAAGCAAGTCGGCCAGGCCGGCGGCGCCATCCTCGACCATTACCGTGCCGTCGCTGGCGCGGTGAACGCGTAGCGGCAGTTCGCTGTCCGGCGACTGCACCACATTGAACGGCACCATGCCGGCCAGCACCGTACGTCCGGCAAGTTCAGCGCGCAGCCTGTCGGCATTGCCGACACCGTTCTGCAGGCTGATCACCACGGCATCGGGGCGGGCATGGGCCTTGATGAGGTCCGCCATATCCTGGGTGGCGCCGCTCTTGACCGTGACCAGGATCACGTCCGCCGGCGGCAGGGCGACGGCCGGATCGGCGGTGACGACAAGCGCCTCGGGCTTGATCGAGCGATCGCGGCCCTGGAGGTCGCTGACCCGCAATCCGTCCTGCCGCACCGCTGCCTCGATGCGGGGCCGCGCCAGCAGAATGACCTCTCGGTTGGCCAGCGCCAGGCAGCCGCCGGCATAGCAGCCGATGCTGCCGGCACCGGCCATGACGATCCGTTTGTCCTTGTCTGCCATCCTGTCGCCCGCGCCGGGTCGCAACTATACGACATGAAAACCATAATATCGGCGGTATCGCCAGCCATGAGGCTGGCCCCTATGTCTGGCCGTGACAGGCCCTGCGCTTTCGACTATCGCTTTTGCCATGACGCTGCCGACCGATCCCGCCGAAAACCTCGCCGCCCTTATCCGTTGCGCTTCGGTGACGCCCGCTGAGGGCGGTGCGCTGACCGCGCTGGAGACGATGCTCAAACCGCTCGGTTTCCTGGTCGATCGGCCGGTGTTTTCCGAAGACGGCACGCCCGATATCGAAAACCTCTATGCAAGGCGTTCCGGCAACGGCCCTCATCTGATGTTCGCCGGCCACACCGACGTGGTGCCTGTCGGCGACGAAGCCGCCTGGACGCATCCGCCTTTCGCCGCCGAGATCGCCAATGGCGAGATGTATGGCCGCGGCGCCGTCGACATGAAGGGCGGCATTGCCTGTTTCATCGCCGCCGTGGCGCGCCATGTCGAGGCCAATGGCGGTCCGAAAGGGTCGGTCTCGCTGCTGATCACCGGCGACGAGGAAGGCCCCGCGATCAACGGCACGGTGAAGCTGCTCGAATGGGCGGCTTCGCGGGGCGAGAAATGGGATGCCTCTGTCGTCGGCGAGCCGACCAATCCGGACGCTCTCGGCGACATGATCAAGATCGGCCGCCGCGGCTCGATGTCCGGCGCCGTCACCGTCAATGGCCGCCAGGGCCATGTCGCCTATCCCCTGCTTGCCGACAATCCGGTGTGCGGGCTGATGAGCCTGGTCGATGCCTTGCTGCATCCGGTTTTCGACAAGGGAACCAGGGATTTCCAGCCGACCAATCTGGAGATCACCTCCATCGATGTCGGCAACCCGGCCACCAATGTCATCCCGGCCAAAGCGACCGCGACCTTCAACATCCGCTTCAACGACACCTGGACGGACGAGACCTTGCAGGCCGAAATCCACAACCGGCTCGACCAGGCAGCCAGGCGCAAGAAGTACCGGCAGGGCAAGAAGACGCCGGTCGACTACGAGCTCGTCTGGCGCGACCGGCCGAGCCATGTCTTCCTGACCCGTGACGACAGGCTGATCGAAACGCTGCGCGGTTCGATCAGGTCGGCGGTCGGCAAGGAGCCGACGCTGTCGACCTCCGGTGGAACGTCCGACGCGCGTTTCATCAAGGACTATTGTCCGGTGGTCGAGTTCGGGCTGGTCGGCAAGACCATGCATATGGTCGACGAGCGCGTCGCCATTGCCGACCTCGAGACGCTGACGCAAATCTACCAGCGCTTCATAGAAGACTGGTTCGGACAGGGCTGAACGGCATGCTTTCGGCGGACGAAACCCAAGCTTCGCTGACGGGCGCCTGGCGATTGATGCTCGGCAAGGCCGACGGCCTGCGCCTGCTCGACCTGTCGGCCGACGGCTTCTGGAATTCCTTCTTCGCCATTGTCGTTGCAGCACCGGCGCTGATCGTCGGCTGGGTCGGTATCGCCAACGAAATCGGCGATCCCGACGCCTTCGCAGGGCGCTTCAGCATGCTGGTGCGCCTGGCGACGGTCGACATCGGCTCCTGGGTGCTGCCGCTGGTTGCGCTCGCTTTGATCGCGCCGCGCGCCGGCATCGGCGGCCGCTTCGTCCACTACGTCGTCGCCAGCAACTGGGCTTCGGCCATCACCGCCTGGCTGATGCTGCCCTCGGCGCTGATCCGGCTTTTCCTGTCGTCCGCAAGCCAGGTTTCGAGCCTTGTGTCGCTGTTCCTGTTTGCCCTGTCGATGGTGCTGACCTGGCGCATGACCAACGCCACGATCGGCAGGGGCGCATCGGTCGGCACCGCCGTTTTCGTCGGCATGTTCATCGCCTCGCTGCTGGTGCTGTTCGGCCTGCAGACGCTGCTCGGCATCACCGTGCCGGACGATGTCGGAGTTCAGAGCCTGTCCGGGCTCGTCTCGACTGGATAATCGACACCGGTGAGAAACAGCCCGTCGGGCGGCGCCACCTGGCCGCAGGCGGCGCGGTCGTGCGCCTCAAGCGCCGTTTTCAGGTCGGCCGCGCTCCAGCCGCCGTCGCCGACGCGCTTCAGTGAGCCGACCATCGAACGCACCTGATTGTGCAGGAACGAGCGCGCCGAAGCCCTGACCTCGACTATGTCGCCCTGTCGGCTCACATCGAGCCGTTCCAGCGTCCTGATCGGGCTGTTGGCCTGGCACTGGGTCGAGCGGAAGGTGGTGAAGTCATGTCGTCCGAGCAGGACTTTCGCCGCTTCGTGCATGGCGCCGGCGTCGAGCCGCTTCGGCACCCACCACACCTTGCCCTTGTCGAGCGCGGCCGGGGCACGGCGGTTTAGGATGCGGTAGAGATAGTGGCGGCCGATGGCCGAGAAGCGGGCGTCGAAGCTGTCGGAAACGACCGTCGCTTTCAAGATGGCGATGCGCGCTCCGGCCGCCTGCAGATGGGCGTTGACGGCATCGCGCACCTTGTCGCCCGGCCACCCCTTGACGAGATCGACATGCGCCACCTGCGCTGTCGCATGCACGCCGGCATCGGTGCGTCCGGCGGCGCGCAGCCTGATCGCTTCGCCGCAGAATTTTTCAATCGCCCGCTCGATCGCCTGTTGCACCGAAGGCTGATCCGCCTGGTGCTGCCAGCCGGCAAACAGGCTGCCATCATATTCGATGTCGAGGCGAAAACGCGGCATTTGCGACTAGAGCTCTCGCCTCGGGCAATTCCAGGAAAAGTGTGAAACGGTTTTCCGTTCGGAATTGCGTTCAAACAAAGAGGTAGAGCAGTTCGCCGTTTCCATGAAACGGTGGACTGTTCTAGGCGGCGAGAGCGGTGAAGGCGGAGGCGTATACCAGCCTGCCGGCGTCAGGCGCGTCGCCCCAAGCCAGCGCCTGCAGCGCTTCGCCCTGGTATTCGCTCTCGAAGTTCTCGGCACGCGTGTGGCTATATCCGAAACGCCCGTAATAGGTGGGGTCGCCGAGCACCACGGCCAGCGTTTCGCCGGCATCCCTGAGGCGGATATGCGCCTCGCGGATCAGCGCGCCGCCGATGCCGCTGCCATGGAACGAGGGCTCCACCGCCAGCGGCGCGAGCGCCACGGCGGCGAAGGTCTTGCCGCCGTTCTGGACGAACAGCCGCGAAAACAGGATGTGGCCGACCACCTGGCCGTCCTCTTCCGCCACCAGTTCGGCAACAGCGTTGCCGCCAGTCACCAGCGCGTCGACCAGACCGGCCTCCGCCTGCTGGCCGAAAGCGTGTTCCTCGACGAGGCGGATGGCCTCGCGATCCCGCGGCGTTGCCGCGCGTATCGACATCATGCTCATGAGAATTTCAGTCCTTTTTCGATCTTGGCCCCGCGCAGGAATTCCGACGCGGCAGCGGGCTTTCCGCCCGCCCGTTGAACTTCGACCAGCCTGATCGCGCCTGCCCCGCAGGCGACCGTCAGCCGGTCATCGAGAATTCCTCCCGACTCGCCCAACTCTTCCCAAAGCGACAGGCCTTGCGACAGCGTCGAGCGAAGCAGTTTCAGCCGCTCCCGGCGGCCGCCAATTCCTATCTCCGACCAGGCGCCGGGAAAGGGCGACAGGCCGCGAATATGATTGTGGACCTCACTTGCTGAGCGAGTCCAGTCCACGCGAGTCTCGGATTTATCGATTTTCTTGGCGTAGGTCACCCCCTCCACAGCTTGTGTGGTGAATGTCAGGGTGTTCCCTTCCAACCGCGCCAGCGCTTCCACCATCAAGGCAGCACCGACGCTCATCAACCGATCATGCAAATCGCCGGCTGTCATATCGGGTTCGATGGCGCATTTTTCAATCAGCCCGACCGGGCCGGTGTCCAGCCCCTCTTCCATGCGCATCACCATCATGCCGCTTTCCAGGTCGCCGGCCATGATGGCGCGCTGGATAGGCGCGGCACCGCGCCAGCGCGGCAGAAGCGAGGCATGGCCGTTGATGCAGCCGAGCCGGGTCGCCTCCAAAACCGCCTTCGGCAGCAGCAAGCCATAGGCGACGACCACGGCGACGTCGGCCTGCAAGGCACGGAAGGCGGTCTGCTCGGCCTCGCCTTTGAGCGAAACCGGCGCTCGCACCTCGATGCCCAGTCGCTCCGCCTCGCGCTGCACCGGCGACGGTGTCAGCTCCAGCCCGCGCCGTCCGGCAGCGCGCGGCGGCTGGGTATAGACGACTGATATCTCATGGCCAGCCTCGGCGATCGCGCGCAAAGTCGGCACCGAAAACTCCGGCGTGCCCATGAAGATGACGCGAAGGGGCATTTTTCTTCCGAGACCTTCTCTCTACCTGCGCCGGGAAGTCAGCTCAGGCTTCAAACGGGTTTACCAGCTTCAGGTCAAGTCCGTCGAAGTCTCGAACGTTGCGGGTGGCAAGCGTGGCGTCGTGCACCTGGCAGATCGCAGCTATCATCGCGTCCTTGGTTTCGACAGGTCTGCCAGCGAGTCGTCTTGCCGCGGCAATGCGGCCATAGTGTTCTGCGGGCAGATCCCCAAAAACCAGGATCCGACCCGAAAATTCGCCCCGGATCCTCGAAATGCTTTGGAGAAGACCATCCCGCCGGATCGCCTCCTGAACGAGGTAGGCTCCGAAATAGAGCTCTGCAAAAACAATGGTGGAGAGGAAAAGGGTCGCAGGCTCTTGGCCATTCAACCAGTTGAGAACGTTTTTGCTCCGTTGCCGCGATAGCACGTCCGATATGACGTTGGTGTCCAGTATAATCATTTCGGTCAACGGAAATCAGGCGGCCCACGATCGGCCTCACTTCGCGACCTCGCTATTTCCTGAATCTCGTCGCTTGTGAAACGATCATCGCCGACGAGCGAATAGAGGCGATCGCCGACTTTTTCGGCGCCAGCAAATTGTGTTGCAAAACCCTTCTGTATCAAGACGACCGCTTCCTCCGAAAGGCTGCGCCTGTTCAGCCGCGCACTTTCCTCGAGACGCCGTTTCAATTCCGGATTGATCCCACGGATCAGCATGTCACCCATAGACACCTCCTACGTGATATCACTGATATCACAGCAAGTCGGTATTTTCAATCGAAGGTTCGTGAAGCTGAACCGCCGAGGCTGATCGGAGGGGCCGTGCTCCGACAGAGCATGCCCTATCCCACCAGCTTGCCCGGCGCTTTGTCCTTGGCGAGCTTCTTGAATTTCTTCACCACCATGTCGCGCTTCAGCTTCGAGATGTGGTCGATGAACAGGACGCCATTGAGGTGGTCGATCTCATGCTGCAGGCAGGTGGCCATCAGGCCCTCGGCCTCCATCTCCTGCAGCTTGCCGTCGCGGTCGAGATACTTGACCCGTACGGCGGCCGGGCGTTCGACCTCGGCGTAATAATCCGGGATCGACAGGCAGCCTTCCTCGTAGACGGAGCGCGCATCGGCGCTCTCCAGGATTTCCGGATTGATGAAGACATGCGGCGCCGGCGTCTCGTCTTCCTTGGCGAGATCGATCACCAGCAAGCGCAGCGGCTCGCCGATCTGGATTGCCGCCAGACCGATGCCCGGTGCGTCATACATGGTCGCCAGCATGTCGTCGGCTAATTTGCGCAGGGGCGCGTCGACACGCTCCACCGGTTGGGAAACCTGGCGCAGGATGGGGTCGGGAAGGATGATGAGCGGCTTGATCGGCATGGCGTTCCACGTAAGACCTCCAGCGAAAAGCGTCAACCGGTTGGCATGAGGCTCGTTCACGTTTTGATCTGTGCTATCGCGGCGAATCGTCTATGCTGTCCACATGAATGATTTGAGCACCATCCTTTCGGAGCCTGTCGCCCGGCTTGGCGCCACAACCATCACGCTCGGCCATGCGCTGGCCTTCGGCGCTTTGCTGTTTCTGGCCCTGTTCGTGGCGCTGGTCGTTGCGCTGTGGCGGTCGGCGAAGGCGCGCGCCGTGGCGGCTGCGGAAGCCGCCGATCATGCCCGCGATGCCGAGGCGCGGATGGCCGGAATTCTGCAAAGCCAGGCCGAAATGCAGGGTCGCATGGGCGCCATTGCGGAAGTGTTCGGCGCACGGCAGGCGGAGCTGACGCAATCGATCGGCCAGCGCCTGGACGCCATGACCGGCCGGCTCGGCCAGACCATGACCGAGCAGACGAAATCCACGCATGAGAGCCTGGCCAAGTTGCAGGAGCGGCTGGCTATCATCGATGTCGCGCAGGGCAACATCCAATCGCTCGCCGGCCAGGTCGTGCAGCTGCAGGCGATCCTCTCCAACAAGCAGACGCGCGGTGCTTTCGGCCAGTCGCGCATGGAGGCGATCGTTGCCGACGGCCTGCCGCATGGCGCCTATGAATTCCAGGCGACGCTGTCGAACGGCAGCCGTCCCGACTGCCTGGTGAAGATGCCGAACGGCGCGCCGTCGCTGGCCATCGACGCCAAGTTTCCGCTCGAGGCCTGGAATGCCATCCGCGCCGCCGACGGCGCCGACCTGCAGAAGGCCGCCTCGCAGGCCTTCCGCCGCGACATCGAGATCCATGTCCGCGATATCTCGGAAAAATACCTGATCCAGGGCGAGACGCAGGACACGGCCTTCATGTTCGTGCCGTCGGAATCGGTGTTCGCCGAGATCCACGAGAATTTCGAGGCGATCGTCCATAAGGCGCACCGTGCCCGCATCGTCATCGTCTCGCCGTCGCTGCTGATGCTGTCGATCCAGGTCATCCAGGCGATCCTCAAGGATGCCCGCATGCGCGAACAGGCGCATCTGATCCAGGGCGAGGTCATTCGGCTGATGGAGGATGTCGCGCGTGTCGATGAGCGGGTGCGCAAGCTGCAGGTCCATTTCGGCCAGTCGGCCAAGGACATCGACGACATCCTGGTTTCGACGTCGAAGGTCACCAAGCGCGGCCAGAAGATCGAAGCGCTGGAGTTCGGCGCGCAGCCCGACGGCGATGCCGCCGCGGACGCAGCGTCACGGGCTCCCGCCGCGAAAGTCGATACTGGCGCGCGCGTTGCCGATTCGAAAACCGGGCAGCTCAGGCTGAGGGTCGTCGAAGGCGACGACTGAGCAGCAGCGCCGGATCCGCCCTACTGCTCTTCCTTGGTCGTCATACCCGGGAATTCCGGCAACCAGGGCAGCGCCGAGCGGTGCCAGCTTTGCCGTCTCGGGACCAGCTGTTCACGTTGCCGCGCCGTGCCGACCCGGATGCCATAAACCTTCGGCCCGTCGCCAACCGATGTCGCGTAGAGATGCGAGCCGCACTCGCCGCAAAAGCCCTGCGCGCGCTTGTCGCCGCTCGATCCTGTCTTGATATAGACCTTTGGCGCACCCTTGGTGATCCGGTAGTGGCCTTCCGGCGCGCCCACGGTCACGCGAAAAGCCGTTCCGGTCAGTTGTTGGCAATCGGTGCAGTGGCAGATTCCGGTGTTCTCCGGGTCGACCTCCGCCTCGTAGGTGATGGCGCCACAATGACAGCCGCCGTCTATTCTCATCTTCGTTCCTCCAAAGTCCCGTCAATCTAGCGGGGCATGGCCGTGAGGCAATGGTGCAGCGCTAGTCCAGGGTCGGATCGGATGCGTTCTCGATCAGCCTGCGCCGCTGCTCCCAGGTGCCTGATGTCTGCGGCTTGACGAACAGCCGCGTGATCTCCGGCATCTCCTTCTTGAGCTGCGCCTCCAGGCGCTCGACGCAAGCTTCGATCTCGGGCGCCGTCAAATGGTCCTCGAACTCGATGCTGAGCCCGGCGACGATCTCTGTCGGCCCCATATGGACAGTCAGGACGCCGTTCGCCCGCTGTACCGCCGGATCCTGCTGGGCGATCGTCAGCACCTTCATCTGGACCTCGAGCGAGGCCGGCTCGCCGATCAGCAGGCCCTTGCTTTCGCGCGCCAGGAAGATCGCCGTCGCGCCCAGGATCAGCCCGATGCCGATCGAGGCGGCGCCGTCGAGCTCCGGCATCTCCAGCAGTTCCGCCGCCAGGATGCCGGCAAAGGCGACGATCAGGCCGAGAAGTGCTGCGCTGTCCTCGAACAGCACGGTGTAGACGCTCGGATCCTTGCTCGATTGCACCGCCCGCAGCCAGCCCTGCTTACCCTTCTGCTTGCGGAACTCCCTCAGCGCGACCAGCCAGGAGCTGCCCTCGAACAGAAAGGACAGGCCAAGAACGATGTAGTTGACCTTGCCGTTGGCGACCGGCTCCGGCGCCATCATATGGATCACGCCTTCGTAGAACGACACGCCGGCGCCCAGCGCGAAGACGAGGAGCGCGACGATGAAGCTCCAGAAGTAGAGTTCGCGGCCGTGACCGAGGGGATGCGTCCGGTCGGCCGGGCGGGCGGCACGGTGCATGCCGTAGAGCAGCAGGCCGCCATTGCCGGTATCGACCAGCGAATGCACGCCCTCCGACAGCATCGCCGAACTGCCGGTAAAGGCGGCGGCGGCGAACTTGGTCAGCGCGATGGCGAGATTGCCGGCGAGCGCCGCGTAGATCACCTTTTTTGAGCCGCCGTGCCCGGCCATGGCATTTGTCCCCGTTCAAGGCGCAGTCTAGCGGCCAGGCCGCTAAAGCTCCACAGGCATCACCGCGCGAATGTCGGGTCGTCCAAGGCAGCGGCCATAAGAGATCGGTCTATGGAAGACGGTGACTACTCGATGATCTCGCTGGTCCACACCTTGAAGCCGGCAAGCGTTCCCGGCCCGAATATATGGGTCAGCGGCACGTCGGCGGCGTCGCGGCCGGAGGCGATCAGGATGCGGCCGATGCGCGGTGCATTGTTGCGCGGGTCGAAGACATGCCAGCGGCCGCCGAGATAGACCTCCATCCAGGCGCAGAAATCCATGCTCGCCCATGGTTTCGGCATGCCGATGTCGCTGATGTAGCCGGTGCAATAGCGCGTCGGGATGTTGAGCGCCCGGCAGAAGGTGACCGCGAGATGCGCGTAATCTCGGCACACGCCGCTCTGTTCGCGATAGGCTTCCGCGGCGGTGCGTGTCGGCCGCGCATTGCCGTAGTTGAAGACGATGTGGTTGTGGACGAAATCGCAGACCGCCTGTACGCGTGGAATGCCAAGCGGCGTGTTGCCGAACAGCTGCCACGCCTCATCAGCCAGAAGGTCGCTCTCGCAAAACCGGCTGGGCAGCAGGAACAGCAGCGTGTCCGCCGGCAGGTCGCGCACCTCGTGCTGCCAGGCCATCAGGTCGCCCATCTCGAAAGTGCCGGGATCGCGGATTACCGCGTCGGTGCCGAAGGTGAAACGCCCGGGCGGCGCGACGAACCGGTTGCACCAGTTGCCGAAACTGTCGCGATAGCTTTCGATCGGCACCGGCGGGTTAGAGATCAGGAAGTCCGGCCGCTCGAGATCGGAGGCACGCGAGTAGTGGACATTCAGCATCGCGATGAGCGGCGTTTCCTGCGGAAAGTCGAAGCTCATCTCGCAGCCGATGTGAATTCGCATTGTCGTCCTGACGGCCTGCCTGACGATCACCCGGCGAAGCTCGGGCCGATGCTGCAGTGCGAAGACAACCATGGCATGGACGGCCATGGTTTACGAGCAAATTAGAAACCGGTTGAAAGCGAGCCGTTGACGGCGGCAGCAGTCGCTAACCCCTTGCAGTCCGGCGGTTCTCTTGTTTCACTTCGCTTCCCACATCAGGAGGAACGAATCATGGCTAAAGGTGCGATGAAGGCAGGCAAGGAAGCCCGCAAGCCGAAGAAGGACGCCAAGAAGCCCGCCCCGGCTCCGGCCCTGAAGGCGCCGCCGGTGAAGGCGATGAAGCTCAAGGACAAGTAAGTCCGGCCAATTTGCTTCGAAATGGGATTGACCGGCAGCGCTGTTGCCGGTCGTTGTTGATCGAGCGCCCGAAATTCCTATATTGGCATGGCGGGGACGACCTCGCGCTTCCTCAAAATCCGGACGGGACGACCCGCCATTGTTTGATTGATCGTCGGACTCCGAAAATCGTTTTTCGGTCCGATGCTCTGATGGAGCGTTGTCGATGTCTTGGATTCTTCTTTTTTTTGCCGGCCTGTTCGAGATCGGCTGGGCAATCGGCCTCAAATACACCGATGGCTTCTCGAAGCTCGTGCCCACCGTGCTGACCGTTGCCTCGATGGTCGTCAGCCTAACTCTGCTCGGCCTGGCGCTGAAGGCGCTGCCGGTCGGCACCGCCTATGCGGTGTGGACCGGCATCGGCACCGTCGGTACGGCATTGCTCGGCATCTGGCTGCTTGGCGAGCCGGCCACCGCGATCAGGCTGGCCTGCATCGCGCTCATTGTCTGCGGCATCATGGGATTGAAGTTCGCCGCCTGACCGATAGCGCTTCTTGTTTTATGCATGTCGTCCTCCCAAAACCGGGACCACTTATGGGCGACATGCATGGGACAAACACAATCAGGGCCGCTGCGAGGCGACCCTGATTCTCGAAGCCGATTGCTTCGTAGCCTGGAGGCTAGCGGGCCGAGAAGCCCGGCGGCGTCCTGCCGGTGCGCTGCTTGCGTGCCGCATAACGCGCGTCACGCTTGGCCTTGCGCTCGGCTTCATCGGCCAGAAAACGGGCGATGCGCTCGTTCTCTTCGGATTCCCGAATCTTGGCCTCAGCCTGTGCAGCTTCCTCGGCGGCGATACGTGCCGCTTCGGCTGCTGCCTCGCGCTCGGCCTTCTCAACCGCTTCGCGTGCCAGCTTCTCCTGCTTCAGCCGGGCCTTTTCGGCCTCGCGGATTTCGCGAGCCGCAAGGATAGCCTTGCGTTCAGCCTGCCGCGCCAGCACTGCGGGATCATCCGCCGCCGGCTTTGCCTTGAAGCGCTCGAGGAGCGCCTTCTTTGCCTCGTTTGCGGCGTTGCGCCGCTCGAAAACGTCTTTTTCCCTGTAGATAGCCAAGTCCACTTCCCTGAAGTCAATTCGCGACGCTTACATACGCGCGAAAACCGAGAGTTCAAGCGCCAAAACGGCATGGCAGCCATGAAATTGTCGGCTGTTGCAGCCGGGAGACGCCTTTGGAGCAATTCCAGGAGAAGTGTGAAGCGGTTTTCCCGGGAAAAGCGCGCAGCGCTTTCCCTTGGGAATTGCGACGAAGAGATAGAGTCGAAAACGACATGCACTGTTCACCGTCGCCCCTCTGGCAGCGAGGTTGGCGGATGGCTACGTCTAGCGGCAAATTCCAACATCAGGATGACATTAGATGGAACTCGGTCTCTACACCTTCGCCGACGTCAGCCCACAGCCGGGCCCCGGCGCAATCGGCCCGCATGAGCGGCTGCGCAACCTGATCGAGGAGGTCGAACTGGCCGACCAAATCGGCCTCGACGTCTTCGGCCTCGGCGAGCATCACCGGCCCGACTATGCCGCCTCCGCACCGGTCGTGGCCTTGGCCGCGGCGGCCGAGCGTTCGAAGCGCATCAAGCTGACCAGCGCGGTCACCGTTCTGTCCTCCGACGACCCGGTGCGCGTTTTCCAGCAATTCGCCACGCTCGATCTTCTGTCGGGCGGCCGCGCCGAGATCATGGCCGGGCGCGGCTCGTTCATCGAATCCTTCCCGCTGTTCGGTTACAACCTCGAGGATTATGACGAGCTGTTCGCCGAAAAGCTCGATCTGCTGCTTGCCATCCGCGACAGCGTGAAGGTCACCTGGTCGGGCGATCTGCGCGCGCCGATCAACGATCGCGGCGTTTATCCCCGGCCCTTCCAGGACAGGCTGCCGGTCTGGATCGCCATTGGCGGCACGCCGCAGTCTGCCGCCCGCGCTGGCGCGCTCGGCCTGCCGCTGGCGCTCGCCATCATTGGCGGCGAGCCGGCGCGTTTCGCGCCGCTGTTCGATCTCTACCGCGAAGCCGCCAAGCGCGCCGGTAGTGATCTGGCGGGCCTCGCCACCAGCATCAACGTGCACGGCTTCATCGCCGAGACGACCGAGCAGGCGGCCGACGATTTTTACGGCCCGCAGGCGGAGGTGATGAACCGCATCGGCCGCGAGCGCGGCTGGGGTCCGACATCCCAAGCGCATTTCGACCAGTCGCGCGGCCCGAACGGGGCCTTGTTCGTCGGCGGCCCCGAGCAAGTGGCTGAGAAGATCGTCGCCCAGCACAAGATCTTCAAAAACGACCGCTTCCTGCTGCAGATGGCGATCGGCACCATGCCGCATGCCAAGATCATGAAGGCGATCGAACTCTACGGCACCAGGGTGGCGCCAATCGTACGCAAGGAAACAGCCAAGGCTGAGCCGGCACCGGCAGCGCCGGTCGCCTGACCCGGAGTCCGGTGCGAGCGGCCTCATTCCGGAAGCCGGCTCATGGAACCTGCGCCCATAACTCTGCGTTCATGCAGGCAATAGCCGATCGCCGAGGGCGCCGGCTCGAGGGTGAGCATGAAAACCGAACCCGCTGCCTTGGCTCACGCCGTCGCCGACGAATCGGATTCGCGCGTTGCGGCCCGCGCCGACACGCATCTGATGCGTTCGCTGCTCGTCGGCATTTTCCTGTTCATGGCCATCTATGCACTCTACTTCGCTCGCGCTTTCTTCATGCCGGTCATTCTGGCTTTCCTGCTGGCGCTGACGCTGACGCCGATCGTTAGGCTCCTGCGCAGGCACGGCATCTCCGAAGTGATTTCGGCGACCCTTCTGGTGCTGGTGTCGATCTGCATCTTTGCCAGCGTAGGCTACCTGCTCAGCGGACCGATCATCGACCTCATCAACAACACCTCTTCGATAGGCCAGCAACTTGCCGAACGGCTGGCACAATTGCGCCGCCCGCTCGAGAAGATCATGCAGATTTCGCATCAGATCGAACAGCTGACCCAGACTTCGCAGGAGCCGGGCATTCAGAGGGTGGCGGTGGCGCAGTCCGGCATCCTGTCGGCGGCCGCCAGCAACATCCTGTCGGCGGGAACAGGCCTGACCATCATCTTCGTGCTGTCGCTGTTCCTGCTCGCCTCCGGCACGATGTTTTATGAAAAGATCATCCAGTCCTTCGCCCGCCTCAGCGAAAAGAAACGGGCGCTGCGCGTCGTCTATGACGTCGAGCGCGAAATCTCGCACTATCTGCTCACCGTCACCATCATCAATGCCGGCCTTGGCACAGTCATCGCTCTCGGTCTGTGGGCGCTTGGCATGCCCAATCCGCTGGTCTGGGGAGCCGCCGCGGCGTTGCTCAACTTCTTGCCCTATGTCGGAGCGCTGATCACCATTGCGCTTGTCACGGTCATGGCGTTGATCAGCTTCGATACCATCTTCTACGCGCTTCTGGCGCCGGCCTTCGTGATCTTGTGCGACATCGTCGAAGGCCAGTTCGTGACGCCGATGGTGGTCGGCCGGCGCCTGGAGATCAACGCCGTGGCGATCTTGATCGCCATCGCCTTCTGGTCATGGCTGTGGGGCTTCGTCGGCGCCCTGATGGCGGTGCCGCTGCTGGTCGTCATCAAGGTATTCTGCGATCATTTCGACGGGCTCAGCCATGTCGGCAATTTTCTCTCCGCGCAGCACGCGGTTGTCGTTGAGGAGGACGACATCGCCGACCCCGAAGCTGTCAAAGGCTGATCAATATTTTTGAATTTGCGGCGCCGCCGGATGCTTCCTACATGCGGTCCTGACACAGGATCCCACCCATGACCGCTCTTTCCGTTCTCGACCTGTCGCCGATCGTCGAAGGCAGCGATGCCTCGCAGTCGCTGGCCAACTCGCTCGATCTTGCCCGCCATGCCGAGCGCCTGGGCTACAAGCGTTTCTGGCTGGCCGAGCATCACAACATGCCGGGTATCGCCAGCGCGGCCACAGCCGTCGTCATTGCCCATGTCGCCGGCGGCACCAAGACCATTCGCGTCGGCGCCGGCGGTATCATGCTGCCCAACCATTCGCCGCTGGTGATTGCCGAGCAGTTCGGCACGCTGGCCGCCTTGCATCCGGGCCGCATCGATCTCGGCATCGGCCGGGCGCCCGGCACCGACATGGGCACCGCCCGTGCCTTGCGCCGCAATCTCGAGGCCGGGGTCGACAATTTCCCTCAGGATGTCGTCGAGCTGATGGGCTATTTCCAGCCGGCCGAGGAGGGCCAGCGCATCCGAGCCGTGCCCGGCGAAGGCCAGGACGTGCCGGTCTGGATCCTTGGCTCCAGCCTCTACGGCGCGCAGCTCGCCGCCATGCTCGGCCTGCCCTACGCCTTCGCTTCGCATTTCGCGCCGGCGGAGCTGGATCACGCGCTGGATGTCTACCGCTCGCGCTTCCAGCCGTCCGAGCAGCTCGACAACCCGCATGTCATGCTTGGCCTCAATGTCTTCGCCGCGCCCACCGATGCGGAGGCCCGTTTGTTGTTCACCTCGCTGCAACAGGCTTTCGTCAATCTGCGCACCGGTCGGGCCGGCCGGCTGCCGCCACCTGTCGAGAACTATGACCGCGATCTCGATCCGATGGCAAAGACAATGCTCGGCCAGGCATTGTCCTGCGCTGTCGTAGGCTCCCCGGAAACGGTGCGGCAAGGCATCGATGCCTTCGTGCGCCGCACCGGCGCCGACGAACTGATGGTCACCGCGCAGATTTTTGATCATGCGGCGCGGGTGCGATCGTTCGAGATCCTGGCCGAGGCGCACAAATCCTTGTCGCAGGCGGCCTGACAAATCCTGGTACGACTTACGCCGGGGGAAGGCTACGCGCTCACGCTCTGCGCAATCGCGCCGAGCGGACGGCATGAATTGCGGATCATCAGCCGGCCCTTGAGCAAAAGCTTGCGCGGCGGCGCGTCCCTGTTGCCGGCAAGACGGTCGAGAAGCAGATTGGCCGCCTGTTCTCCGATCGCCTGCACCGGCTGGGCCACCGTGGTCAACTGCGGCTGGAACACGTCGGACCATGGAAAGTCGTCGAAGCAGGCGACCGAAATGTCTTCCGGGCAGGACAGGCCGATGTCGCGGATCGCCTTCATGGTGCCGATCACCATCGGGTTGTTGGCCGAGAAGATAGCACTTGGCCGATCATGCGAGGAAAGCATCTGCATGGTTTCGTTATAGCCGTCGATCTCATGGAAATTGCCGAAGCGGATCAGTTCTTCGGCGATCGGCAGGCCGGCGGCGTGAAGCGCCTCGCGATATCCCGCCATGCGGTCATGCATCGGCGAGATGTCCGAGGTGCCGGTGATGTAACCGATGCGCCGGTGGCCGAGATTGATCAGATAGGTGATGGCGTCGAACACCGCGCGCTGGTTGTCCAGTACCACGGCATCGGTGTCGACGCCTTTGCAGATACGATCGAGCAGCACGACCGGCACGTTGGCGTCGTCGACGATCCGCTTGAGGATCGCGCCGTCGCCGACGCGCGCCACGATCAGCCCGTCGACCATGCGGTCGAGCAGCAGCCTGATCTGGTCGTCCTGGGTGTTCAAATCCTCGTCCGTGCAGCACAGCATGACGGCATAGCCGGCCCGGTCGAAGGCCTGCTGGATGACCGAGACGACATCGGTGAAGAACGGGTTGGTGATGTGCGGCACGGTCAGTCCGATGGTGCGGGTCGTGCCCATCTTCAGGCTGCGGGCGATCGCGTTGCGCTTGTAGCCGATATCGCGGATCGCCTGCTCGATGCGCTGGCTAAGCTCCGGGCTGACCGTCGCCGTGCCATTGATCAGCGCCGAAACGGTGGCGACAGAAACCCGCGCCGCTTCAGCCACATGGAGCATGGTGGGCGCGGTGGATTTGCGGTGTCTTTTTTGCCCTGACGCTGTCATTTTCGAAACGTTTCGCCACCCCTTGCTGGCCAATACGTACGGAATCCTGTCCTTTTAAGCAAGAATCGAATTGCATCAAACGCCCGGCACCTTATATCGGCTTGACATGATCGAAACGTTTAGATTAGCGTTTGCGGGAAATTGACGACGACGGAAGGGAGGCCGCCATTGTCATGCAAGAGAGCAATTCCCTTTCCCCGCAGCACGATGCGACTAATCGGTCGGACACCGTTCTGAGTGCCGAGCGCATTTCCAAGAGCTTCGGCGGCATCGCCGCGCTTGTCGATGTCAGCTTTGAGCTGCGGCGCGGCGAGGTTCATGCCTTGATGGGCGAGAACGGCGCCGGCAAGTCGACGCTGATGAAAATCCTCTCCGGCGTCTATACCGGCTATGAAGGCACGGTCAGCGTCGATGGCCGCCCCGTCAGCTTCGCCGGAGTGCGCGACGCCGAGGATGCCGGCATCGCCATCATTCATCAGGAGCTCAACCTGGTGCCCGAGCTCAGCGTCGCCGACAACATTTTCCTCGGCCGCGAGAAGCTGATCGCCGGGCTGATCGTCGACCGCAAGGCAAGCAGCCGCGCGGCGGGTGCTTTGTTGCAGCGGCTCGGCATCGAACTCGATCCGCAAGCCCGCGTCGGCGCCTTGCGTGTCGGCGAGCAGCAACTGGTCGAGATCGCCAAGGCGCTGTCGATGTCGGCGCGCATCCTGATCATGGACGAGCCGACCTCGGCGCTGTCGCCGGCCGAATGCCAGCGGCTGTTCCGCATCATCCGCCAGCTTGCCGACAGCGGAGTCGCCATCGTCTACATCTCGCACCGCATCGACGAGGTCATGCATCTGGCCGGCCGCGTCACCGTGTTTCGCGACGGACGCCATGTGCTGACCGAGCCGATGGCCAGGCTCGACGAAGATGCGATCATTTCGGCGATGGTCGGCCGCAACCTGCTTGCTTCCTCCCAGGAAGAGCGCAACACCACTGGCATGACCGTGCTTTCGGTCGAAAACCTATCGCTGTCGAAGCCCGATGCGCATGGCTGGCGCACCGTGATCGACGGCGTCGGCTTCGATCTTGCCGCTGGAGAAATCCTTGGCATTGGCGGGCTGCTGGGTTCGGGCCGCACCGAGATCCTGGAAGCGATCTTCGGTTCGAGCGATGGCCGCACCGGCGGCGAAATCCGTATCGACGGCCAGCGCATGGATATCCGTTCGCCGCGCGATGCAAGGCGGCTGGGCATCGCGCTGGTGACCGAGGATCGCAAGACGCAAGGGTTGCATCTGCAGGCTTCGATCGCGGACAATGTCGCGCTGCCGCTGGTCGGCTCGCTGGCCCGCTTCGGCATCCGCTCGCTGGCCGGCGAGCAGGGGCTGGCGCGGCAGGCGGTCGAGGCCCTCGGCATCCGCTGCCGGGACATCGATCAGCCCGCCGGTACGTTGTCGGGCGGCAACCAGCAGAAGGTCGTCATCGGCAAGTGGCTGGCAACCAGGCCAAGGGTGCTGCTGCTCGACGAGCCGACGCGCGGCATCGATGTCGGCGCCAAGCGCGAGATCTACGACCTGATCTTCAGGCTGGCGCGCGACGGCCTCGCCATCGCCGTCATCAGCTCCGAACTGCCGGAGCTGCTGCACCTCTCCGACCGCATCCTGGTGATGGCCGATGGCCGCCAGACAGGCATTCTTTCCCGCGACGCGGCCAGTGAGGAGGCCATCATGCGCCTCGCCGCCCCGCGTCGGACCATATCGAGACCAGCCGCATGACTGCCCTGAAACTCCTGTCCCGAACCAAGCTCTATTGGGGCCTGATCGCCATCTTCCTGATCGGCGTGCTCGGCTCGCCGATGAGCTCGAAGGGCAACAACATCTTCCTCTCCTACGGCAATCTGCTCGATGTGCTGCGCCAGGTGTCGACCACCGGCCTGATCGCCACCGGCATGACGGCTGTCATCATCACCGGCGGCATCGATCTCTCCGTCGGCTCGCTGATGGCTATCTGCTCGGTGGTCTGCGCCATGCTGCTGACGGTTCCAGGCGTGACGCCGGGCGTCGTGCTGGGCGTGCCGACCGTCGCGCTGGTGGCGCTTTGCCTCGGTTTCGTCGTCACCCGTTTCATTTTCCAGAACCTGGCAAAATCCCGCGCCGGCGCCGATCTCCTCCGCGAGATCAGGCTGGACGGGATTCGTGGGGTGGTCACGCCCGCCGTCGTCGGCGTGGTCCTGTGCTGCCTGTCGCTTTGGTACCTGCTGCCGCAGATCGATCCGAAATTCGGCGTGTTCGGCGTGCTGCTGGTGGCGCCATGCGTCGGCCTGCTGTGCGGCGCGCTCAACGGCTTCATCATCGTTGCCGGGCGCCTGCAGCCCTTCATCGTCACCCTGGCGATGATGGTGACGGCGCTCGGCATCGCACGGCTGACCGCCGGCCAGAACAATGCGGTGCTGCCGGTCTATACCGGCTCCAACGCGACCGCCGATTTCGAGATCCTGCGCTCGCTGGTGTTCGGCATCATCCCTATGCCGGGCCTGTTCTTCCTCGGCGCCATCCTGATCTATGGCGCGGTGCTGCGCTTCACGCCGTTCGGCCGCTATGTCTACGCCATCGGCGGCAACGAGGAGGCGGCGCGCCTCTCCGGCATCGCCGCCGGCCGCGTCAAGATCGCTACCTATGCTGTCTCCGGGCTGCTCGCCGGCATCGCCGCCGTGCTCTATGTCGCGCAGTACCGGCAAGGCAAGCCGGATGCCGGCGCCGGGCTGGAGCTCGATGCCATCGCCGCCGTGGTCATCGGCGGCACCAGCCTGATGGGCGGCCGCGGCAGTCTCACCGGCACGTTCTGCGGCGTGCTGATCTTCGGCCTGCTCTCCAACATCCTGCAGCTCCACAACATCAATTCGAACCTTCAGCTGGTGCTGAAGGGGATGATCATCATCGGCACCGTGCTCGTGCAGGAGCGCAATGCCGGTGATCTCCTGGCCTATCTGCGCCTGCCCGGCGGGCAATCGGCGCACAAGGAAACGGCCGCGGCAAAGCGGCCGTCGCAAGAGACACCGTCTCTCAATCTCGGAGGAAACAAAAAATGAAACGACGTGACATGCTGAAGCTTGCCGCCCTGACCGCGGCGCTGCTGACCACCACCGCGCTTCTGACCACCGGCAATGCCTTCGCCCAGGACAAGAAGTGGAAGATCGGCTTCTCGCAGGTGACGACCATCGAGCCCTGGCGCGCGCAGTTCAACAAGGACATCCTGGCCGAAGCCGCCAAGCATCCCGAGGTCGAACTGATCATCACCGACGGCGAGGACAAGACCGAAAAGCAGGTCGCCGATGTCGAGAACCTGATCCGCCAGGAGGTCGATGCGCTGTTGGTGTCACCGAAGGAATCTGCCGGCTTGACCGGCGTCGTGCAGCAGGCGATCGACGCCAAGATCCCGGTCTTCGTGCTCGACCGCAATGTCGACACCAAGGACTACACGCAGTTCGTCGGCGGCGACAACGCGCTGATCGGTCGCGCGGCCGGCGAATATGCCGTCGAACTGCTTGGCGGCAAGGGCAAGGCTGCAGGCAACGTCGTCGAGATCTGGGGCGGCATGGGCACCCAGCCGGCGCATGACCGCCATGACGGTTTCCATGAATTCACCGACAAGGAACCGGGCATCAAATATCTGCTCGACCAGCAATCGGGCGACTGGAAGCAGGACCAGGCCTACAATCTGATGGCCAACGCGCTGAAGAGCAACGAGAAGATCGATCTCGTTTACGGCCACAACGACCCGATGGCCTATGGCGCCTATCTCGCCGCCAAGGATGTCGGCCGCGAGAAGGACATCAAGTTCATCGGCATCGACGGCCTGCCCAATGAAGGCGTGCAGATGGTGAACAAGGGCGAGCTGACGGCGACCTTCACCTATGTCACTCCCGGCGCCGAAGGCCTGCGCCAGGCGATCAAGTTCCTCAACGGCGAGAAGGTCGAAAAGACCATCACTCTGCCGACCGAGAAGATCACCAAGGAAAACGCTGCCCAGGTGCTGAAGGACAACGGCCTCTGAATGCTATTGCCGGAGAAGGTAGCTCCGGTGTTTAGAATTCGGCCATAGCTCTCCCGCTCTTTGGTGGGCTATGGCCGGAACCTCTTCAGCCGTCGAACTCGATAACGGAAGCTTCATCACCTTGAATTAACCATCAACGTGAAGGAGAATCTTCCTATGGCTGAGACTTCGATCGAATGGACCGACGCGACGTGGAACCCGGTGGCCGGCTGCACGATCCTGACCGCCGGTTGTACGAACTGCTACGCGATGCGCATGGCGGCACGACTAGATGCCATGGGCATGAACAAGTACCAGGGCTTAACACGGAAGACGGGTGGCCGGGCGAAGTGGACCGGCAAAGTCATCACCGATCCGAAATCGCTGTCGATCCCCGCAACTTGGTCAAAACCACGCCGCGTCTTCGTGAACTCGATGTCCGATCTCTTTCATGTCGATGTGCCAGCCGATTTCATTCGGCAGGTATGGGCTGTGATGGAAGAGACGCCACGGCATACTTATCAGATTCTAACGAAGCGCCCGGAAGTCATGGCCAAGGTTCTGACGCGTGGCGACTTTCCCGTTCTGCCGAATGTCTGGCTCGGGACCAGCGTTGAAGACCATCGAGTGCTGGGCAGACTCGATGACCTTCGCCGAGTGCCAGCAGCAATCCGGTTCGTTTCTCTAGAGCCGTTGATTGGATCTGTGGCCGGTGCCAATCTCACCGGTATTCAATGGGCAATCGTTGGCGGTGAAAGCGGGCCAGGGGCACGGGATATGAATCCTCACTGGGTCGACGAGATCGAAACGATGTGCCGACGCGCGGGCACGGCATTCTTCTTCAAGCAGTGGGGAGGCAATAATAAGAAAGCCGCCGGTCGTATGCTCAATGGTCGTATCTACGATGAGATGCCGTCAGCTACCGCCTAGAAAAGGTTGCCCTGTCTTTGGTTGTTGGCAGCGACCTTCCAAAACGCCAGAGCGAGTTCATGCTTGGCGGCTAGCAGAAGCCAATATAGCGGCTGGTTGCCGGGTCCGGTTACTAGCTTGGGTTCGGGGGAGGGCCATACGCCGAGTCGTCCAACAAGTTCCGACCAATAACGCAAAATTGCCTGGCGTGTTGCCTTGGCGTTTCCCGCTTTGATGGCGTCACGCCAGCCAGGAATGAAGGCATCGAACACCGTCGAGTCGCCCGACGAGTATTTGTCGAGGTTCCGCTGCAGGTCCATTTGGCTGACATGTACAAGCATGTCGACGTACCGAAGGTCTGACAGCGTGCTGATCATCTCGAAGTTGAGCGTCTCCAGGTTGTAAGGATCCAGGTATGCGAAATTCAAGCTATGAGGGTTCACAACGCCGACGACCGTCTTGATGGTGGCAACAGCATTACCCGTGAAAGCCACGACCGGAGCGTTCAGCGCTTGTAGCCGTTTCTTGCAAGCCTCAACCCGCCCGGGTTCGATATCTCCGATATATACCGCAGAGAATGGCGTTCTGCTGTCCGCACTCTTCTTCCAGGCAGCAACCACACCGCCATCAATGAACTCATTGGTGCCGCGAATCCTGCATCTGCCCGGTCCACAGAACGGATCAATCAGAGTTGCTCCAGCCTTTCCGTGATCGAGCCATTTTGATCGGACGCCACGGCTGATGTCGACATAACGACATAGATACTCGTGCTTAGTTTTGGCCCAGGCGCCGACCTCCTCTACGGGCGATCCGTCGTCGCCTTGAACAAGCTGCCCCACAAACGCCCCCGTTTTGATCGATCCAATCATCTTTGGTGTCAATCGACAAGCGACGAGCTAACCGCATTCGCCTGAGGCGAACTCTTCTCCGACAGCTATATTACATAAGGCCTTGCTAGTCGGCCCATTCTCGCGGCAGCGCCGCTCTAAGCCAGCTTCACCAGCAGCTTCATGAAGGTGGCGATCTCCTTGGCCGAGAGCGGCGCCAGCGTCTCCTGGGTGATCTCGCGCGCCAGCGGGATCAGGCGCTCGATGGCATCACGGCCTGCCGCGGTCAGATTGACCAGCAGCCGTCTCTTGTCGACCTCGTGCCTGGAAAGCTCGACCAGGCCGCGCGCCTTCAGCCGGTCGATGACGCCCTTGACCGTCGCCGCATCCATGGCGATCAGCGTGCCGAGCTGGTTCTGCGAGGTCTCGCCGACGTCACGCAGCTTGGCCAACGCCGCGAATTGCGGCGGCGTCAGGTCGCCGATATGCGCGGCAAAGATCGCGACATGGCGCTGATGCGCCTTGCGCAGGATGAAGCCGACCTGCTCCTGCAGGAGGTAATCCTGGTCGTCCGGCGCCTCGACCTCGACCAGCTTGAGCAGATTGTCCTCGCCGCTCACCGCAAGCCATCCCAGGCTTTGATGTCATCGGCCGCGAGACCACCCATGCGATCGTGGATGCGCGGGCCGCAGGTCATGGCGAGGCAGAACAGGATCTCGTCGGGGCGCGGACCATCGGACATGCCGACTTCCATGGCGTCGAAATGGCTGCGCACATAGGCGGCGTTGATGTGGCCGAGCGGCACGTCGAGCTTCGAACCGAAAGCGCCGACCTTCTTGGCCGAGGGCACGATCGCCTTGGCGTCGCCGAGCCGCTCGCGCATGGCGTAGCCGCCGGGCACATGCCAGAGCGCGCCGTGCTCGAGTTCGCCTGCTGTGCCGACAATGGCGCCCTTGCCATAGCCGTCGATCTGTTTCACATCGCCGCCGAGGGCCGCGATCAGCCGGTCGGCGAGCAGCAGGCCGAGCGGCTTTAGATCATCCATGGCGCTCTGCAGCTCCTCGACATAGCGCCCGGCGAACGGATTCTTCACCACGGCAAGAGCGGCGGCGCGGCGGCGCGGCACCCTGGCCACCGGCCCGCCCTCGTGAAAAATCTCTTCGGTCAGCACCGCGATCTTGCGGATCGGAAACTCAGGCATGGGCAACCTCCTCCCTCGAACTTTTGTTGGGCGCGGCAAGCGCAACCGAGCCACTGATGCGGGCCTCACCGCCAAGAAACAACGCCGATCCGGCAATGAGGCCGCGCCGGCGAAAATCTTCGGCGACGGCAAGGCCATTGTCCAGCGCCTGCGCCACTTCGCCAGGTGCAAGCGTGCCGACGCCTTGGGTCACCAGCCGCGAGCCAAGATCGCTGTCGGGCGACAGTTCATGTGCGGAAATGCGTCTGATGGCGGGATTGCTGGGCAGGTCCACTGCGTTGGCAATGAGGGTCGCCGCCGCATCGGCCTCGGCGCCAGTCCGCGCGAGCACGGTGACGGCGTCGGCAATGCCAAGCGAGAAGGAGCGGCCGCGCCAGCCGCTGGTGGCAACGCCACGAACGCCATCTTCCGCGCGGATCGTGATCCGGTCGGCCATGCCGTTGCCGGTGCCGGCGACCGCCAATCCCATCGACTGTTCCCTGCCGATATGGATTGCGCAGTCGCCGCCATTGTTGACATAGGCGCGATCGAGCTTGCGACCCTCAAGCAATGCGGCGAGCATTTCGTCGGCTACCGATCCCGCGACGGCGGCCATCGGTGTTATGAAGCATTCCGCCAGGGGCATGACGGCTGCCTCCATGCGGCGCGCCGTCGGGCCGGCGAAGGTGCGCGGCGCCAGGAAAAACGCCGGCAGCCGCAATTCGGGGAGTTCCTCGACCAGTTCCATCAGGATCGTCTGGAACCGCGCTATGGCCTGTTCATAGGCTCGGCGGCATTCATCCGCCTCACCAAAAACCTCGACGATCAGGTCGATCGGCCCGTGGTTGAGATGCAGCCGCTTGCCGTCCTGCAGCCAATGGGCTTGCGGACCTTGCATCACCCGGCCCCGTTCGGGCCAGCACGACGTAGCTGCGCGAGTGGCGGCCATGGATTGTTGGCTTCGGCGCCTGTGCCGCGGCGCGGATTGAGGTACTCACCGCCTTTTGCGACAATGTCCTCGACGCTGCGTATCTCGGCCTCGTAGCCGCCGAGCCTGACATAGTCGTCGCGGCGCAGCGTGAACTCGATCGGGGCCACCAGCGCCGGCGTCGGCACATAGCCGAAGGCGCCTTCCGGCACTCGTGTGACATCGACCATCAGCGTGATGCCGCCGCCCGGCCAGACATAGACCGGCGCGCCGCCGACCGTCACATAGGTGGTCAGGCCTTGCACCGAACGGGTCAGATTGACCGGGTTTTCGGTGACGCCGGCACGCAGCGAACCGCCGGCGCCGCCGATGAACAGCACGGTGCACAAAGCCGGTTCGCAATTGTCCTCGATCAACTCGACGGACTTTTGCAGCCTTTCGGGAAAACGCTTCTGCACCGGCTTCAGCTCGTCGTCGAGCTCGTAATAGGCGAACTGCTCGCCAGTGGTCGAAACCATCAGCAGCGACAGGCCCGGCCGCGCGCCCTTCCTGGCGTTCCATTCGCCGAGGATCGACAGCGGGTCGGAAATGCTGGTGCCGCCCCAGCCGAGGCCGGGTTCGGAAACCTTGAAATAGCGGCCCGGCGTCGAACGGCGACCGATGATTTTTATGCCGGTATCCTGCCAGCCGAGCACCTTGCCGGCCTGGTGCTCGGAAACGACGCCGGTGATGTGGTCGTCGACCACCACCACCTCATCGACCAGGCCGCGCCATTGCGTGGCGAACATGCCGATGGTGGCCGAGCCGCAGCCGACGCGCATGCGGTGTTCCTGCTTGCCGTCGATGACAGGCGGTTTGCCGGCTTCGACTGTTATGGTGGCGCCGCCGTCGATGGCCAATTCCACCGGCTTGCGGTTGCACAGATTGAGCAGAGCGTCGCAGGTGGCGCGGCCCTCGGCCTTGGAGCCGCCGGTCAGGTGATGCACACCGCCCAGCGACAGCATCTGCGAGCCATATTCTCCCGTCGTGACATGGCCGATCGCTTCGCCTTGCGATCGCACGACAGCCGTTTCGGGTCCGATATGACGGTCGGTGTCGATCTTCACCTTGACGCCGCAATACGAAAAAATGCCTTCGGTGACCACGGTGACGAGATCGACGCCTTCGACTTCCTGGCTGACGATGAACGGCGCCGGCTTGTAGTCGGGATAGGTGGTGCCGGCGCCTATTGCCGTGACGAAGCGGCGGCCGGTGTTAACCAGTTCGCCGTCCCATGCCTCGCCTTCGGCAATGAACGGCACGATTGCCGCGCCGGTCTCGGCCGCATGATCGAGGATCGTCAGCGGGTCCATCCGCACGATCCTGCCGCCGACATTGCCGTAGCGGTCGCAGGCGCCGGTGCGCCCATCCGATATGTAGCACATCACTGGACAGGCATCGCAGCGGATCTTCTCCGCCACCTGCTTCTCGCCGGGATCATGGGTTTCGAAGCGCTCGGCAAGCTCGCTCATCGGCGTGCCTCCTTTTCGCGGATACCATCTTTTTCGCGGATGCCAGCGCGGATACGCGTCGGCGTCGCCGGTATCTTGGTGACCAGCACGCCGGTGGCGTGGCGGATGGCGTTGAGGATCGCCGGCGCCGTCGGGATCAGCACATGCTCGCCCAAACCCTTGGCACCGAAGGGTCCTTCCGGATCCGGAACTTCTATCAGGATGGTCTCGATCGGCGGCACGTCGCCAATGGTCGGGATCAGATAGTCGTGCAAATTCTCGGTGCGGCCGGGGATATACTCTTCCATCAGCGCCATGCCGATGCCTTGCGCGATACCGCCTTCGATCTGGCCCTCGGCCAGCAGCGGGTTGATCGCCTTGCCGACATCGTGCGCGGCGGTGATTTTCAGCAGCTTCACCGTGCCGAGCTTGAGGTCGACCTCCAGTTCGGCGATCTGCGCGCCATAGCCGTAAACGGCATAGGGCTTGCCCTGTCCTTTGGCATCGAGCGGCAGTGTCGGCGGATCGTAGGTCTCCTCAGCACGGAAGACGAAGCCTTCGGTATCCACATCCAATGTCGCGAGATCGATGCGGCGCGTGGCTTCGCCTTCGCGGATGACGATCGCGGGGCCGTCGAGTTGCAGGGCTGCGTTTTCGGAAACATTGGCAAATCGCAGGATCTTTTCGCGCAAGGCGCGGCCGGCCTTTTCGGCTGCCTTGCCGGTGACGAAAGTCTGGCGCGAGGCCGAGGTCTTGCCGGCGTCGGGAGTGATGGCTGTGTCGGCGCTCTTCAGTTGGAATTTCTCCAACGGCAGGCCGAGAGCGTCGGCGCAGATCTGGGTGATGACGGTGTTGGAACCCTGGCCGATATCGACGGCGCCCTGGTGCAGGATGATGTCGCCTGAAGCCGCGATGCCAACCCGGATGGTCGACGGGTTGGGCAGCGAAGTGTTGCCGCAGCCATACCAGCAGGACGCGACGCCAACGCCGCGCTTTCTATCCCTGTTGGCACTGTTGAATGCATCCGCATCAGCCGTCGCGCGCACCCAATGCGGCTGCAGCGATTCGAGGCATTCGGCAATGCCGACGCCGGACTCCAGAAGCTGCCCGGTAACCGTTTCGGAACCGTTCCGAAGGCAGTTCCTTAAGCGGAAGTCGAGCCGGTCCATGCCGAGTTTGCCGGCCAGCTCGTCATAGAGCGTCTCCTGCATGATCGTCGCCTGCGGCACGCCGAAGCCGCGGAAGGCACCGGAAATTGGCCCATGCGTGTGAATGGCGCGGCCTTCGGCGCGGTAGTTCGGCGTCGCGTAGGGTCCGGAGGCGTGCACCGGCACGCGGTTGGCCACGGTAGGGCCCCAGCTTGCATAGGCGCCGGTGTTGAAATCGCCCTCAAAGATCATGCCGGTGACGAGGCCATCGGCATCGGTGCCGATAGTCGCTTTCATCTCGGCCGGATGGCGCTTGGTGGTCGACATCATCGATTCGTTGCGGGTGTAGGCGAGTGCCGCCGGCCGCCCCGTCTTCAGCGCCACAAGGCCGATCAGCGGCTGCAGCGAAACGTCGAGTTTGGAGCCGAAACCGCCGCCGGTCGCGGTCGGCACGATGCGCACCTTGTCGACGGCTAGGCCGAGCACCTTCGCCGTCTCGTCGCGGTCCATATAAGGCGCCTGGGTGCAGGCGACGACCACCAGCGTGTCGCCGTCCAGATAGGCATAGCCGGCTTCCGGTTCGATATAGGCGTGCTCGACATAGGAGGTGTCGATGGCGCCGGACACGGTGAACGCAGCGCCGGCAAGCGCCGTCTCGGGGTCGCCGCGTTCGACCAGGCCGGAGGTGAGCAGGTTCGCCGGCCGACTTTCATGGATCAGCGCAGCACCCTCAGCCTGCGCCTCAGTGGGTTGCAGAAAATGCGGCAGTTCGCTCCAGCGGATAGGAAAATCCGACAAATCGAGATCGAGGATCGCCTCGCGCTCGCCGGCGACCAGCGCCACCGCCTCGCCGCGAAGACGAGTAAAACCTACGGCCAGCGCCGGCTGGTCGGCGAATGGGCCGATAGCGCCGAAACAGTTTTTTCCCGGAATGTCGGCGGCGGTGAAGACCCCGGCGATGCCAGGATGCTGTTTCGCCCAGCCGTCGAGGTCGCCGAAGGCGAAACTGGCGTGATAATGCGGCGAGCGGACCACCAGCACGGCCAGCGCATCGGCGGGGAAGGAATCGCCGCCGAATTTCTCAGCCCCGGTGACCTTCGGCACGCCGTCGAGTCGGATCGGCGAGGAGCCGATCGCGTGGCCGGATGGAGGCAAGCGGAAATCCAGGCTTACTGCCTGCACGGAGGCATCCATCACTGCGGCAATGATCTTCCGGTAGCCGGTGCAGCGGCACAGAATTCCGCCGAGCGCGTCCTGTACCTCGACTTCGGTCGGGCTCGCCTTCTTCTCCAGCAACGCCGTCGCCGCAACCAACAGGGCGGGCGTGCAGATCCCGCACTGCGCGGCGCCGTAGGCGAGGAAAGAGGCCTGCAACGCCGACAGCCGGCCGTTGGAAAGCCCTTCGACTGTCGTCACCGATGCGCCGGCAGCGGAAGCCGCCGGCATCAGGCAGGCGCAGACGGGATCGCCGTCGACCAGCACCGTACAGGCGCCGCAATCGCCGGCATCGCAGCCGACCTTGGTGCCGGTCAGCCCCAGTTCGTCGCGCAGCACCAGAGACAGCCGGCGCAGCGGCGGCACATTGACCGAGACGGCGGCGCCGTTGACCTCGAAGACGATATCGGCGCGCGCAGCGCCGAAGCCTGGCTGGGCACTGCTCGGATCGGGCAAGGCTTCACGCGCGTCAGGCTGAATTTGGCTCATGCCGCCACCTCTTCGCCAGTCGTCCGGCCCACAGCCGCGAGCACGGCGCGGGCAACAATCTCGCGCACCGCATCGAGCCGGTATTCGGCGCTGCCGCGCACATCGGCGATCGGCGACAGTTCGCTCATCGGCGCGGACAGGACCGCAAAGGCAAGTCCGCCATCCGCCGGCAGCCCGCACAACGCGGCTTCGACGCCGGCCAGCCGCCTGGCCACCACCGAGCAGGAGCCGGCGGCGACCGCCGCTTGCCGGACAAGGCCGTTTTCGACGACCAGACGTGCCGCCACCATGGCAATGGAAATGACGAGATAACGGCGCGCGCCGAGCTTGACGAAAGCCGACATGCCCGTAGCAGCGGGTCTCGGCACGCGGATGGCCGTGACCATCTCACCGGGCAGCAGAGCCGTTCGGCGGTTGCCGAGAATGAAGTCCTGCAGCGGCAGGTGCCGCGTGGCTGCCACCGAGCGCAGCTCGACCTCGGCATCGAGGACGAGCAGGGCAGGCACACCGTCGGCGGCCGGCGACGCGTTGCAGACATTGCCGGCGACCGAGGCGACGTTCTGGATCTGCACCGAGCCGACCTCGCGCGCCGCCTGTTTCAAGGCATCGAAGGCCGGCGGCAAGGGGTGGCGGACGATGTCGGTCCAGGTCGTGCGCGCGCCGATGACGAAATGGTCGCTCGTCTCGGCAATGCCGCGCAGCGAACCCAGGCCGTTAATGTCGAGAACATTGTCGCGGAAGGGTTTGCTGCCCTGTGCCGGATAGAAATCGGTGCCGCCGGCAAGGATGCGCCAGGCGCCCTCGCCAAGCAAAGCGAGCGCTTCGTCGACCGAGGTGGGTTTCGCGTAACGGATCACGCTTTGCCTTCTAGAAAAGGAACTTTCCGAATCCGGTATTTCCGGCGTTCAAGCCGAGAAATTCATTCGTATGCAAATGATATCAAGCCCGCAGGATTTGTCAAAGCCGGAGTTTGCAGCGACCCGGCCGGCACGCATTTGTTATGTCGCGAGAGGTTGACGCCGCCGGCCATCTGGTCAAGTTTCTGCGTCCGGTCGCGTCAGCGGCATTTTCCACTGGAGCCTGCATACGGAAGAGGAAAGCCCATGGCCGACGAAGCGCTTGTCGTCATCGACCTGCAGAACGATTTTTGTCCGGGCGGCGCGCTGGCGATTGCTGGCGGCGATGAGATCGTGCCGCTGGTCAACGACCTGATCCGGCGAACCGACCATGTCGTGCTGACGCAGGACTGGCATCCCGCCGGTCACTCCAGCTTTGCTTCGAGCCATCCGGGCGCGCATCCCTTCACCATGATCGAGATGCCGTACGGCCAGCAGACGCTGTGGCCGGACCACTGCATCCAGGGCAGCTTGGGCTCCGATTTCCATTCCGGCCTCGCCTGGACCAAGGCCGAACTCGTCATCCGCAAGGGATTCCGGCCTGATATCGACAGCTACTCGGCCTTCTTCGAAAACGATCGCACGACACAGACCGGCCTTGCCGGCTACCTCCGGGAGCGCGGCATCGACACGCTGACCCTGGTCGGGCTGGCGACCGATTTCTGCGTTGCCTTCTCGGCGCTGGACGCCGTTAGCCAGGGCTTTAAAACCATAGTGCGGCTCGATGCCTGCCGCGGCATCGATCTCAACGGCTCGCTCCATGCCATGCTGCAGCGCATGCGCGACGCCGGCGTGACGCTCGAAGACCCTTTGTCGGATTGAACGGATCGTGGGGCAACAGGTAGAGATCCGATGTTTAAAGGCAGGATTGTCGCCTTCGGTGAAGGTCCCCCTCACCCGGATTGCCAGCCGAATTGCGAAGGGCAATTCGGGGCGATCCGACCTCTCCCCTAGGGGAGAGGAGGCTGCCGGCGCCGAAGCTCGTCTCTTCTCCCCAACGGGGAGCAGATGGCCGCGTAGCGGCCGGATGAGGGGGCCTTTTTCATATCCGATTCCCCTGTTGGCTGCATGCGCTGCGATAATTGCCGCTACGCTGTTTCCGGCACAAGCTTTCGCGGCGGAGGAACACGGCCTGCCCGGCGCTTCGATGTCGCTGTGGTGGACGCTGCCCTTTGCCGGGCTGCTGTTGTCGATCGCCACCGGTCCGCTGCTGTTTCCTCATGTCTGGGAGCATCACTACGGCAAGATCGCGGCCCTTTGGGGCGCTCTGGTGGTCCTGCCGCTGGCGGTTGCCTTCGGTGTCCCCACAGCGACCGAAGCGGTGCTGCATGCGTTGCTCACCGAATACATGTCGTTCATCATCCTGCTGTTTGCGCTGTTCACCATTTCGGGCGGCATTCTCATTGCCGGCAACATTCACGGCACGCCGCTGGTGAATGCCGGCCTGCTGCTGGTCGGCGCGCTGCTGGCCTCGGTGATCGGCACGACCGGTGCCTCGATGATCCTGATCCGGCCGATCATCCGCGCCAATGATAACAGGCCGTTCAACGCCCATGTTGTCATCTTCTTCATCTTCCTCGTCTCCAACATCGGCGGCTCGCTGACACCTTTGGGTGACCCGCCTTTGTTCGTCGGTTTCCTCAGAGGCGTCGATTTCTTCTGGACGACCGCCAACCTCTGGCGCGAAACGCTGTTCGTCGGCGGCGTCGTGCTGGCCGTCTTCCTGGGCATCGACATCATCCTGCACCGGCGCGAGGCTGGCGCGCCGAAGATCAAGGATCCGACACCGGATACCAAGGTGCGTCTGCGCGGCCTGGCCAACCTTCCGCTGCTGGCGGGCGTGATCGGCGCCATCCTGCTGTCGGCGGCCTGGAAGCCGGGCGTCAGCTTCTCCGTGTTCGGGGTCAGCCTGGAACTGCAGAATCTGGTGCGCGACGCTCTCATCCTGGCGCTTGCCCTCGTTTCACTTGCCATTTCGCGCAAGGAATACCGCGAAGCCAACGGCTTCAACTGGGGTCCGATATCAGAGGTGGCCAAATTGTTTGCCGGCATCTTCATCTGCATCGTGCCTGTCGTCGCTATCCTGAGGGCCGGCCATGAGGGCGCGCTGGCGCCGTTGGTCGCCCTCGTCACTTCGCCCTCGGGAGGGCCCAATGACCTCGCCTATTTCTGGCTGACAGGGGCGCTGTCATCCTTCCTCGACAATGCGCCGACCTATCTGGTGTTCTTCGAGCTTGCCGGCGGCGACCCCCGGCACCTGATGACGGAATTCGCCTCGACTTTGGCGGCGATCTCCGCAGGCGCGGTGTTCATGGGTGCCAACACCTATATCGGCAATGCGCCGAACTTCATGGTCTACGCCATCGCCAGGCATCGCGGCGTCAAGATGCCGGGCTTTTTCGGCTATATGGCATGGTCGGGCCTGGTGCTGATCCCGACATTTTTGGTAACGGGTTTTCTGTTCTTCGGCTGATCAGCCCACGCCGACATAACGGCGCACCGCCGACGGGTCGGCACGCAATTCCTCGACATCGACCGTCTCGCGATTGCGGCCGTTCTCGATGAAGGCAACGCGGTCGGCGACCGAAAGCACCGCATCGACGCGCTGTTCGACCAGGATCGTCGAGACCCCCATGTCGCGCAGCTTCGACACCGTCTCGCGGATCTTGGCGATCATCGACGGCATCAGGCCCTCCGTCGGCTCGTCGAGCAGCAGCACTTGCGGTTCGAGGCAGAGTGCGCGTGCCATCGCCAGCATCTGCTGTTCGCCGCCGGACAGTGTGCCTGAACGTTGCCGCAGCCGCTGGCGCAGCAGCGGAAAGAGGTCGAGCACATTTTCACGCGTCGCCTTGCCCTTGCCGCGCGCCATCAGGCCGATCTCGATGTTTTCCGCCACCGTCATCTCGGCGAACAGCCGCCTTCCCTGCGGCACATAGGCGACGCCGGCCTTGGGCACTTCATGTGCCGGTAGCCGAGTCAATTCCTGACCGTCGAGCCTGATCGAGCCGGCGCTCGAGGGAACCAGCCCCATGATGGCTTTGAGCGTCGTCGTCTTGCCGGCGCCGTTGCGGCCGAACAGGCACAGCACCTCGCCCTTGTTCAGCACCAGGTCGAGGCCATAGAGCACCTGGACCTCGCCATAGAAGCAGTCGAGCCCCGAGATGGTGAGTGCTTGAGACGTCGCCTCGGCCTTGTTTGTCTCGGTCATGGGGCGGTCCCCAGATAGGCTTCCTGCACCGCCACGTTCCCGCGGATTGCTTCGGGCGTGCCTTCGGCGAGGATCTTGCCGGCGTTGAAGACGGTGATGCGGTCGGCCAGTTGCATGACCACGGGCATGTTGTGCTCGATCAGAAGCACGGTGGCATTTTTGGCGATCTCGCGCACCAACGTGATGAAATTGTCGATCTCAGAGTCGGCCAGGCCTTGCGTCGGTTCGTCGAGGATCAGCAGGCGCGGCTTCAGCGCCAGGCCCATCGCCACTTCCAGCAGGCGCTGATGGCCGTAGGACAATTGGCCGGCCGGCATGTGGGCACGATCGGCCAGGCCGGTGCGTTCGAGCGCGGTCATGACAGCGGCCTGTATCGCGCTCTTGGAATGGCCATGCCGCAGCGTCAGCTGCACGGGCAACGCGACGTTGGCGTAAACGGACAGGTTGGCATAGACGCTGGTGAGCTGGAAGGTGTAGGCGATACCCCTGCGGACCCTGACATAGGCAGGCAGATTGGTGATGTCGGCGCCGTCGAAGACGATCATGCCGGCAGACGGCTGGATGCGGCCGCTGACCAGGCTGACGAAGGTGGTTTTCCCCGCCCCGTTGGGGCCGATCACGGCGCGGATTTCGCCGGGCATCAGCGCGAAATCGACATTGTCGACGGCGCGCAGGCCGCCGAAGTTGCGCGACAGGCCCTTGGTGGTCAAAAGCGGCATCATGGCAGCCACCCGAGCCAGCGCTGGCGGATGCTGCCCAGAATGCCCTTTGGGAAAAACAGCACCAAAAGGATGAGCGCGATGCCGACTATCAGCAGATAGGCGGAGGTGTAGCCGCTGGTGATATCGATGACATAATACATGAACAGCGTGCCGATCAGCGGCCCGAGCGTTGTGGCAGCACCCCCCAGCAGCACCCACAGCAGCGGCAGGATCGAATACTGCACCGAAGCGAAACTCGATCCGACATAGCCGAACAGCAGCGCGTAGGCGGCGCCCGAGGCAGCGCAGATGGTGCCGGAGATGACGACGGCGGTGAGCTTGTTGGAGAAAGTGTCGTATCCCAGCATCTTCGTCCGCTCCTCGTTCTCGCGGATGGCGACCAGCACGCGGCCATAGCGGGAGCGGACCATGGCCAACTTGACGAGAAGCACGATCGAAAACAGCCCGAGCGCTGTCAAGTAGCGCACCGTTGGATTGGTGAGTTCGAGCGATGTCGTGCCGAAGCTAAGCACCCGCGCCGGCTGCGGGACGACCATGCCCTGGTCGCCGCCAGTCCACGTCGCGAAATAAAGAATGAGGAGATAAAAAACCTGGGCGAACATCATGGTGACGATCATGAAGGCGACGCCCGAGGCGCGGAGCGCCAGCAGGCCGATCACCAGCGCCAGCACAGCGCCGCAGGCAATTCCGCTGAGGAAAGCCGCTGGTACGCCCCAGCCAAGCTGGATGACAGCAAGGCCGGCGCCATAGAGACCGGCGGCAAAGAACATGGCGTGGCCGAGGCTGAGCAGGCCGACATAGCCGAACAGCATGTTGTAGCCCATGGCAAAGACCGCCAGCACCATGATGCGGGCAAGCAGTCCGTGATAGTACTCCGGCAGCAGGAAGCTCAGCACGAAGAGCAGCGCGATGACGCCGAGATGCAGGGCATAGGCTTTTGCCGGCGAAGCTTCGCTCATCGCGATGCCGTCCCGAACAGGCCTTGCGGGCGGAACACCAGCACCATGGCGACCAGCAGCGTTGCGATGATCTTGGCCAAAGTCGGCGAGAAGAACATCGAGATGATGCCGTCGGAGAGGCCGATCAGCACGGCGGCGACGACCGTGCCGCGCAGCGAGCCGAGGCCGCCGATGATGACGACGATAAAGGAGAGCAGCAGCGGATCCTGTCCCATCAGATAATGCGCCTGGCTGATCGGCACGATCAGCACCGCGGCAATGGCCGCCAGCATGGCCCCAAGCGCGAAGACGCCGCCATAGACACGGCCGACAGGGATGCCGAAGGCTTGCGCCGTTTCGCTGTCATACTGCGTGGCGCGCATGACGAGGCCGATCCTGGTGCGCGTCAGCACCAGCCATGTCGCGGTGAGCAGCAGCGCGGAAGCGGCGATAACAGACAGTTTGTAGCCGGAGTAACCGAACCAAGGCAAAAGGATGCGGTAGCTGAACGGCGGCTCCACCGGCCGCGCCTCCGGGCCGTAAAAAGTCAGCGCCAATTGCTGGATGATGTAGAGCATGCCGATGGTGGCGACGATGGTGGCTTCCGGATTGTAATTGAGCCGGCGCAGCACCAGCCGTTCGGCGACCAACGCAATGGCGCCGACGATCAGCGGCGCAATCACCAGCGCCGCCAGGAAGCCGAGCACAGGGTGACCGCCGATGGCCGTGGTGATCGCCCAGGCGAGCACCGCGCCCAGCATGAAGAACTCGCCATGCGCGACATTGACCACCCGCATGACGCCGAACACCAGGGACAGCCCGAGCGCGGTCAGCGCCAGCACCGCGGATGTGACGAGGCCTTCGAGGGCGGCGAGGAGAAGGTGGGGACCGAAGTGCATCGGCTACGCACCGGCGGATGCGCGAGGCACCCCCCTCTGTCCTGCCGGACATCTCCCCCGCAAGGGGGGAGATTGGATGTCCTCACTGGTTTCGCCAACCATCAACGCTCGCAGATGGGCGCCGCCGCACGAACTGCCGATCTCCCCCCATGCGGGGGAGATGTCCGGCAGGACAGAGGGGGGTGCCTTGGCGCTCACGCTGCTGAAGCTAAGCCTCACAGCGCCTGCGTCGTATAATCCCCCTCGGCCTCGTAAAGCCCGTCCTCGATCTTGGTCTTGTGCACGACCTTGAGCTTGCCGCCCTCGACCTTGGAGATGTTCTGGATGCCAAAGCACTGGTGGATCTTGCCGTTGAAGGTTTTCGGCCCCTGCGGATGCTCGGCACCTTCGGCGAATTCGGTCAGGGCTTCGGTCGCCTCGACCAGCTTGGCGCGGTCTTCCGGTCCCTTGTAGCCGGCATCTTCCATCGCCTTCTTGACGACGTAGAGCGTCTCCCAGCAGCCGAACATGTGCGCGGCAGTGGAGACGTCCTTGGGGTCTCCGACGGCGGCGCCATTGTCGTCGATGCCGACAGCAGCGCGATAGGCCTTCTGCGCTTCGGAATCATCGGCCTGGGCATAGCGCGGCGAGCCTTCCCAGAAATGGCTGCCGTCGAGGAATTCGAGGCCGGGGCTGTTGATGTCGGTGGCCTCGAGCGAATCGATGAAGCCGAACAGTTGCGGCCGGTTGGAGCCGTAGAACTCGCCGAGCTCCTTGACGAAGGTGAGCACGGCCGGGCCGACCATGACGTGGTAGATCACCTCGGTCTCGGCCGGGATCTGCGGGAAGTATTTGGTGAAGGACGATTCCGTCGGCGGAATGGCTATCTGCGCGATGACCTCGGCGCCTTGCGCCTTCAGTGCCGGCGGCAGGTAGTCGCGATGGTCGTAGCCGAAGGCGAAATCGGGGAAGATCTGCGTCACCTTCTTGCCGGCATTGGCCGCGATCCACGGCGCCATCGACTGGATCTGGCTCTTCACGTCGGTGATGCCGGGCTGGAAGACATAGCGGTTCAGCTTTGTCGAGGCGACGTGATGGCCTTCGCTGACGACGAAATAGGGCATCTTGTTTTCGCCGGCGGCGGGCGCCGAGCCGATGACGACATGCGAGAACAGCGTGCCGAAGACGATGTCGGTCTTGTGCTGGGTGGCGAACTTGCCGACCACCTCGGCGCCACGGCCGGGATCGGTGCCGTCGTCCTCGATGATCACCTCGACCTGGCGGCCGTTGATGCCGCCGGCGGCATTGATCGCCTTGACCGCGGCAGCCGTGGTCTTCTCGTACCAGCGGCCGTAGGCAGCGCCGATGCCGGTGCGGTGCGACTGGAAGCCGATCTTGATCGGCGCCGAGCTCTGCGCCTGGGAATAGCGGACGAAGCCGGGGGCCAGGCCGAGGCCGGCGCCCGCGGCCAGACCCTTCAGCGCCGTGCGGCGGGTGAGCGTGGATCTGGAGAGATCGAAAAACCCATTCTTGTCAGTCACGGCAGTTCCCCTGTTCTTGAGTTTTGACTGGCTGTAACGAGGCAAAAAATCGCATGTATACAAACTAAATCACCAAAGCCCCGACGTGGCAAGCGGGCTTTCCCCGAAGGTATGTTGGTCGCCTTTTCTCACCCTGTGGTCGGCGTGGCAAGCAACCAGAGGCCGAAGACGGTGTAGGCGATCATCAGCAAGGTGAGCGGGAGCTGGCTGAGTGCCGCGCGGGAGGGCTGTGGGTGCAGGCGCCAGGCGAAGCCGTGAGCGACGAGGACGGCGAGCACATGGCCCAGGATGATGGCGCCGGCCTGGATATTCCACAGCCACCACGCAGAGTCCGCCCCCGCAACGATGCCGGTCTCGATCTGCATGTCGGCGGTGTCGAACAGGTTCCAGCCCATCGCGAACGGATCGGAAAGTGCCGCGAGCGCATATTGGCCGTCGACGAGCAGCGCCGTCAGATAATGCGCAACGTGATAGGCGAGCGCGATCGGCACGATCGACCACACCAGCAGGCCTGCGGCCTGGCCGAGAGTGTGATCGCTGCCGGCAAGACGCTGGCCGAGCCGGACGGCAAGCAGGAACACCGCGGCCAGTAGCGCGAATGTCAGGATCAGCCCGAAAGTGCCGCTGCCGATCAGCGCGGTGCGGCCGGGAAATTCGAGTGGGTTGATACCGAACAGGCCGAGCCAGAAGAAGGCCTTCGACAGGCCGTCGAAGGATACCGACGACAGGGCTAGTAGCAGGAAAGCTATGCCGCTGGCCGGCAAGGGCTCCGCGGCCAGCAGCTTGGCGCCGGGCCAGCAAAGTGCAAGCCGGCCGTCTTGGTTGCGTTCGACCACGGCGAAGCGCGCCACTATCGAGAAGAAAACCGTCAGGAATTCACCGCTGCGGCTCCAGCCGCGATAGCCGAACGCCAGCATGGCAAGGAAAGAGAACAGCCAGTAGAGGCCGGCGGCCAAGGCCAGTCGCGCCGGATCATCCGGAGCCGGATCGACAAGTTCCAACCAGGCAAAGGCGAAGAACAGTACTACAGCCGGCCAGCAGCCAATCCATCGCGGGAGACGCCATCTCCCTTCATTGTTTCCGCCCGACAGGCGCGAGGTAAGGCGCCACGGCCCATACCAGGGGTTCAGCCATGACCAGAGATCGCCGAAGACACCTTGCAGCAACGTGACGCCGGCCCATAGCAGCGTCCAGATCACCAAAGGCAGAGGGTTGGAAAGCGGGTCGCGGCTGCCGAAAAGGCCGGCGGCGATGAGAATTGCAAAGCCGGCGAAGGATAGCAGGCTGATGGCGGCGCGGGTGGCGTCTCTGAGGGCAAACAAAGGCAGGCGCCGGCGCCAGAAACGGTCGAGCAAATCCGCAGGCAGCAGCGCCAGCACGAGGAAGCTGATGGCCACGGCGAAGGCGCCGCCGACCAGATAGTAGCCGGTCGGCAGGAGCAGGACATGGCCACGATCGGAGGCGTGCGCGAAGGCGGGGGTGGGGAGGGATACGAATAAGCAGATGAAGCTTGTGATCAAGAGGCGATAACCTTCGCCGCCGCGATCCTTCACACCCCCCTCTGGCCTACCGGCCATTTCCCCCGCAAGGGGGGAGATCGGATGTCGCCCAGGCTTTCGCCAATCTTCAACTTCGGAGAAAAAGGCGGACTGGTCGAAGCGGCCAATCTCCCCCCTTGCGGGGGAGATGTCCGGCAGGACAGAGGGGGGTGTGCGGGAAATCAAGCTATCCGAGATTCCATCTTTGCAGGCGATGCCAGGAGCCCCATCACCCCTCACACCTTGACCAATTGCTCCACGCGGTCCTTCTCGCCAAAGATCCTGAGATACCGCTCGATCTCTTTCACATCGCCGGTCGCCTTGGCCGGATTGTCGGAAAGCTTGACCGCTGGCCTGCCATTGGCCTCGGTGACCTTGCAAACCAGCGATATGGCGTCGAGGCTGTTGGTTTCCGTCGGCGCGCAGCCTTCGAAATCATTGGTCAGATTGGTGCCCCAGCCGAAGGACATACGCACCTTGCCCTTGAAGTGGCGATAGGTCTCCTCGATCGTCTCGACCTCGAGCCCGTCGGAGAAGATCAACAGCTTCTGCTTGGGATCCTTGCCCTTGTCGCGCCACCAGGACAGGATTTTCTCGCCGCCTTCGATCGGCGGCGCGCTGTCGGGGCGAAAGCCTGTCCAGTCGGCCACCCAGTCCGGCGCGTCGCGCAGGAAGGAGGCAGTGCCGAAGGCGTCGGGCAGCACGATCAGCAGATTGCCGCCATAGTAACGCTGCCAGTCCTGCAGCACCTTGTAGGGCGACTGCCTCAGCTCTTTTTCCGAGTCGGCAAGCGCGGCGAACACCATCGGCAGCTCATGTGCGTTGGTGCCGAGCGCTTCGAGGTCGTTGTCCATGGCCAGAAGCACGTTGGAGGTGCCGGTGAACGCTTCGCCGATGCCTTCCTTCAGCGCCTCGACGCACCAGCGCTGCCACAGGAAGGAATGGCGCCGGCGCGTGCCGAAGTCCGAGATGCGGATGCCGGGCAGCGCCTTCAGCCGCTCGGTCTTGGCCCACATCTTGGACTTGGCGCGGGCATAGAGCACGTCGAGCGCGAAAGGCCCGAACGCCCGCATCGCCGCGCGCGATCGAAGTTCATTGATGATGGCGAGCGCCGGGATTTCCCACAGCGTGGTGTACATCCACGGCCCGCTGAAGGTCAGCTCATACTGCCCGTCGCGCTTCGACAGCTCATATTCGGGCAGCCGGAAGCCTTCCAGCCAGGCGAGGAATTCCGGCTCGAAGATCTGCTTGCGGCCGTAGAAATTGTTACCGCCGAGCCAGATCATCTCCTTCTTGGAGAAGCGCAAGGTGCGGGCATGGTCGAGCTGTTCGCGCAGTTCGCCCTCGTCGATCTCGTCGGCAAGGCGCACCGAGGTCGAGCGGTTGATCAGCGAGAAGGTGGTGTCGACCTTGGGGTACATGCCCCAGATCATCTGCAGCATCAGAAGCTTGTAGAAATCCGTGTCGAGCAGGCTGCGCACGATAGGATCGAGCTTCCAGGTGTGATTGTAGACGCGCCGCGCAATATCGGTCTTAGCCATGTTTCAACACCGCCTTCGCTGCCTGCCATCCACAATCGCGACAGGCCTCATAGCATCGAATCGGCCGGAACGCTGCCCGCTTTCAGGCTGGCCCGACAAAAAGAGCTGCCTGCATGCGGCGGCGCGCAGCCTGGCATCAGCCTGCGGATTTGGCGCCCATCACCCTGAGCGCCGGACGCTTGCGGCGGCTGACGATGCGGCCGGCCACCGGGGCGTCGGCGCGCCCGTCATCCCCGGCCTTCTCGGCGAACAGCCAGTCGATGAACACCTGCACGATCGGCGTCGTCCGCATCTCGTTGCGGCAGACGACATAGAAATCGTCGACCGCCGGCACCGACAGGCTGAACGGCGCGACCAGCATGCCCCTGGCCAGCAGCGCGCTTGCCGTCACCGAGTCGCCCAGCGCCACGCCATGGCCATGCACCGCCGCCTCGGTCGCCATACGCGCATCGCCGAGGTGATGGCGACGACCCCGCTCCAGGTCCAGCGCATCGGCCGCCGCCAGCCAGGTGTGCCATTCGCGGCCGTCGTCGCCATGCAGGAAGACATGGTCGGCGAGATCCCTGACGCTGCGGATCGGCCGGTTGTTGATCAGTGTCGGGCTGACCACGGGAAACAGTTCGAGGCCCGACCATTTGCGCATCCAGCAATCGGTCCAGCTGCCGTCGCCATAATGCACGCAGACATCGATGGTGGGCGCCCGCAAATCCTTGGGATCGTTGGAAGGAATAAGCGTCAGCCTTATGTCGGGATATTGCGCCATGAAACTGCCGAGCCGCGGTGTCATCCACAACAACAGAAGCGCCGGCACGCAGGAGACCGAAAGTGTGCCGCTGCTTGCCGGCCTTGTCATGCGCTGGGTGGCGGCCGCGATGCCGTCGAAGGCGGTCGACACTGCCGGCAGAAGCTCCGCGCCATGCGGTGTCAGTTTGACCCGCTGACCGACCCGCTCGAACAGCTTGACACTGAGCGACTGCTCAAGCGCCTTGATCTGGTGGCTGACGGCGCCATGCGTGACATTCAGCTCATTGGCCGCCTTGGTCAGCGAGCCATGCCGGGCCGTTGCCTCGAAGGCGCGCAGCGGATTAAGCGGTGGCAGGCGTTTGGTCATGGGTCAACTTTATTGTGAGATTTTCTCACAGAAAGCACCCTAACAATATCAATTGATTTTTCAATGCCGCTGCCAGACACTGGCCTGGAACAGCATCAAGACGTGAAATCTGCAGGCAGCCAGCGGGACAGCGGCCCGGCCGGATGACGGTCGGTTCGCAGGCGTCACCCGCGTCGGCACTGTATCAGCCCAGGAGGAGCGGACATGGGATACGATCGCGGCAAGCTCGACGCGTTGCGTCGCAAATATGGTGAAAGCCATGGCGGCGAGATGTTCGACCCGAAATTCCGCAAGGTCGCCGACAAGATCTTTTCCAAGAGCGGCACGCGGCTGGCGCCCTATTCCGGCATCCCGACCTTCCTCGCCGCGCCCTACCGCGAAATATCGGCCGACAATCCGGATTTCGGCGATTTGCAGGTGGCCATGATCGGCGTGCCGATGGATCTCGGCGTCACCAACCGGCCAGGCTCCCGCTTCGGGCCAAGGGCGCTGCGCGCCATCGAGCGCATCGGTCCCTACAATCACGTGCTGGAATGCGCGCCGACGCATGAACTTCGGGTGGCCGATATCGGCGACACGCCGTTCCGCAGCCGCTACCGGCTGGAGATCAGCCATGAGGATATCGAGCGCCGCACCAACCAGATCGTCGATGCCGGCGTCATCCCGCTTTCGATCGGCGGCGACCATTCGATCAGCCATCCGATCCTGAAGGCCGTCGGCAAGAAAGCTCCGGTCGGGTTGATCCATATCGACGCCCACTGCGACACCAGTGGCCTGTTCGACATGACCAAGTTCCACCATGGCGGCCCGTTCCGCAACGCGGTGCTTGACGGCGTGCTCGACCCGACGCGCACGATCCAGATCGGCATCCGCGGCTCGGCCGAATATCTGTGGGAGTTCACCTACGAGTCCGGCATGACCGTGGTGCATGCCGAGGAGGTGACCGGTCTCGGCATTCCGGCCATCATCGAGAAGGCGCGCAGAATAGTCGGCGACGGGCCGACCTATGTCTCCTTCGACATCGACAGCGTCGATCCGGCCTTCGCGCCCGGCACCGGCACGCCGGAAGTCGGCGGCCTGACGACGCGCGAAGTGCTCGAACTGCTGCGCGGCCTGAAGGGGCTCAACATCGTCGGCGGCGACGTTGTCGAAGTGGCGCCGCAATACGACGCCACCACCAACACGGCGCATGCCGCCGCACAGGTGCTGTTCGAGATATTGAGCCTTATGGTGTTCAGCCCGGCAATCACGGGCAAGGGAGCCTGACGTTCAGAAAGCAAAGGCGGCCGCCGCGCTGGAGCCGGCGGTCGACTCCCAACAAACAAAGCTTCCAGACAGGGGAATGACAATGACAATCCGAAAGACATTTGCCTCCATCGCCGCCGTGCTGATGCTCGGCACGGCCGGCTTCGGCCTCGCCACACAAGCCGCAAGCGCCGATGCGCTGGCGGACATCACCAAGGCCGGCACCATCAATGTAGGCGTCTTCGCCGACTTTCCGCCCTTCTCCTCGGCCAGCGCCGATATGAGCCTCAAGGGCTATGACATGGATGTCGCGCAATACATTGCCGATACGCTCAAGGTGAAGCTCAACCCCATCGCCGTCACCGGCCAGAACCGCATCCCGTATCTGAACGACAAGCGCGTAGACATCCTGATGAGCGTCGGCTACTCGAAGGAACGCGAACAGGTCATCGATTTCGCCGCTGCCTATGCGCCCTACTACATCGCCGTGATCGGTCCGGCGGCACTTGCGGTCAAGGGCAAGGAAGACCTCGCCGACAAGTCGATCGCCGTCAATCGTGGCACGCTCGAGGACACCTCGCTCACCGAGGCAGCACCGGCGTCGGCCGACATCAAGCGCTTCGACAACTACAATTCCGTGATCCAGGCCTTCATCTCCGGCCAGACGCAGTTGATGGTCGTCGGCAACGATGTCGGCGCGCAGGTGCTGGCCAAGCAGGACGCGCTGAAGCCCGAGCAGAAGTTCCAGCTTCTGACCTCGCCTTCGCATATCGGCCTCAACAAGAATGAGGACGGCCTGAAGAAGGCCGTCAACGATGCCATCGCCAAGATGCTGGCCGACGGCAAGCTGGACGAAAGCTCGAAAACCTGGCTGAAGACGCCGCTCAATCCCGAAAACCTCAAGGATTGAGTTTCCGTGGCCTTTGCCTGGCTTCCAGGTGCTGTCGGCGACATCGCGCACGGTGCGCTCACGACGATTCTGTTGATCGCCGTGACCACGCTGGTGGGAACGGCCCTCAGCATCCTGGGTGCCGCGGGGCGACGAAACGGCCCGGTTCTGCTCAAGCGGGCAATCGCCTGTTATGTCGAGGTGATGCGCAACACGCCGTTCCTGGTGCAGCTGTTCTTCATCTTCTTCGGCCTGCCCAGCCTGGGCATCCGGCTCGATCCGATCCTGGCCGCCATGCTGGCGATGACGCTCAACATGGCGGCCTACACGATCGAGATCGTCGGCGCCGGGCTTGACGCCGTGCCCGGCGGACAGACGGAAGCAGCGCTCGCACTTGGGCTGCGGCCACGCCAGGTGTTCGTCAAGATCGTGCTGCCGCAGGCACTCAAGATCATCTATCCCGCGCTCACCAGCCAGATCGTCATCATGATGCTGGAGTCGGCCGTGGTGTCGCAGATCGCCGTGCGTGAACTGACCTACGAGGCCGATATGCTGCAGGCGCGCACCTTCCGCTCTTTCGAGACCTATTTCGTCGTGACGCTGGTCTATCTCGCTCTGTCGATGGCCTTGCGCCGGCTGCTGGTGTCAGGCGGACGCCGTGCGCTCGGAGCCGGCGTGTCATGATCGAGTTCACCTTCTGGGACATCGTACGCAACCTGCTGCTCGCCGCCCGCTGGACGGTGCTGCTATCGCTGGCCGCCTTCATCGGCGGCGGCATCGTCGGCCTGGTCGTGCTGTTCTTCAGGATCGCCAAGAACAAGTGGAGCAGGCGTGTTGCTTCCGGCTACATCGCCCTGTTCCAGGGAACGCCGCTCTTGATGCAGCTGTTCCTGATGTTCTTCGGCCTGCCGATGCTCGGCCTGCGCATCGAACCGTGGACGGCGGCGGCGCTCGGCCTCACCTTCTTCGCCAGCGCCTATCTCGCCGAGATCTGGCGCTCGGGCGTCGCGGCGCTACCCCTCGGCCAATGGGACGCCGGCGCCAGCCTTGGCCTGCACTATCTGCAGGAGCTGAGGCTGATCATCCTGCCGCAGGCCTTTTCGATCACCCGCGCACCCACCGTCGGCTTCCTGGTTCAGCTGATCAAATCGACCGCGCTGACCTCGATCATCGGCTTCGAGGAACTGGTGCGGACCTCCAATGCCATCAACAATGCGACCTTCGAACCGTTCAAGGTCTACGGGCTGGTGGCTCTGATCTTCTTCGTCATGTGCTTTCCGCTGACGCAATACGCCCGCAGGCTCGAGAAACAGGCGGCTGCCCGCTGACGCGCCAAGGCAGATGTCCTTGCGGTTAGCGCTCGATTTCAGGCCGGCAGCCCAAGCTGCTTGCGCAGGCTCTTGTCGAATGCGGACGCGGGGACGAAACGGCGCAGGAAACTGACCTGGCGCGCCATTTTTCCCGCCGCATAGCGCTTCTTCGGCGCGGGATCTGTCGCCGCGGCCAAAACGGTGTTGGCGACCACTTCGGGCGCATCGCCTTTCTCCATCGATTTCCGCACGGATACAGTCATCCCGGCGCGCGCGGAGTCGTAGATTTCGAGCGACCGGTCGGGGGCGGCAAGATTGTCCTCGAATGCCGTTCGGGTATAGGCGGGCTCCACCAGCGAAACGCGGATGCCGAACGGGCGCAATTCGTGATCGAGCGACTCGGAATACCCCTCGATGGCATGTTTGGTCGCTGAGTAAAGCGCGAAATAGGGAGCGGGGATGAACCCCTGCACCGAACTCAAATTCACGATTCTGCCCTTCCCTTGGCTTCGCATTGCCGGCAGCACCGCGTTGGTCACGCGCAAGACGCCGAAGACGTTCACGTCGAACAGCGCCTTGGCCTGGGCGGTCGAGGACTCCTCCGCGCCGCCAAACAGGCCCATACCGGCATTGTTGACAAGCAGGTCGATGCGTCCGGCCTTGGCCAGAACGTCATCGACCATTGTCGCAACGGACGCGTCGTCGGTCACGTCGCAGGTCAGCATGGTCACGCCGGCGGATTGCTGGGAGGCCGTGCGACGGCTGGTTCCGAAGACGCGAAAGCCGGCGCCCAGCAAGGCGTCGGCGGTAGCGCGCCCGATGCCGGAAGATGCCCCTGTCACCAGGGCGACGCCAGGATTGGTCTTGTTCATGGAAATCATATCCTTCTTTGCGTTGGATTGGATTGGGAAAAGCATGAGGGGCCGGGGCAAAGGGCGTTGGTCATGACTGCGTCTGGCGCTCGCGTCTGGCCACAGGTTAGTTCCAGCGTCTGAACAGGGCGCTGGCATTCACGCCGCCAAAGCCGAAGCCATTGGAGATCGCGTACTCCATCTCCATCGGCCGGGGCGCGTTTGCGACGAAGTCGATTCCGTCGCCGGCCGGATCGGCCTCGCCCAGGTTGAGGGTTGGCGGAGCGACCTGATCCCTGAGCGCCAGGATTGCGAAGATCGCACCAAGCCCGCCGGCCGCTCCGAGCAAATGTCCGGTCGCCGATTTCGTCGCACTGACAGCTATCGCGAAATCGCGCCCGAACACGCTCTTGATCGCTTCGATCTCACCCAGGTCGCCGACTGACGTGGAGGTCGCATGCGCATTGAGATGACGAACCTCGCGTGGCGAAATCCCTGCCTGGGCAATCGCGATCTGCATGGCCCGGCGCGCGCCGTCGCCGTCCTCCGGCCCGGAGGTGACGTGGTGGGCATCCGCGGTCGTGCCGTAGCCGACGAACTCAGCCAGCGGCTTTGCGCCGCGCGCCAACGCGTGGTCCAACGCCTCGATGACCAGCACGCCGGCCCCTTCGCCCATGACGAAGCCGTCCCGCGATGTGTCGAAAGGGCGCGAGGCTTGAGCCGGCGCCCAATTAAAGCCGGTTGAAAGAGAGCGAGCCGCGGCGAACCCGCCGAGACTGACGGTGTTGATGCACGCTTCCGTTCCGCCGCACACGGCGATGTCGGCTTCGTTGGCGCGGATCAGGCGGGCGGCGTCGCCGATCGCCTGGATGCCCGCCGCGCATGCCGTCACCGGTGCGCCGAGTGGACCTTTGAAACCATGACGGATCGAGATGTGGCCCGCCGCGAGGTTCACCAGGAAGGACGGCACCGTAAAGGGAGACAGGCGGCGGGCGCCACGCAGGTCCACCGTGCGCACCGCCTCGGTGATGGCGGGGAACCCGCCGACTCCTGAAGCGATGATCGTGGCCGTGCGCAGGCGCTCCGTTTCCAGGGCAGGCTTCCATTGCGCCTGCGCAAGCGCCTCTTCCGCCGCCGCCAACGCAAACAGAATGAACCGGTCCACCTTGCGCTGATCCTTCGCGGACAGGACGGCATCGGCATCGAAACCAGCCTCCGGATCTTCGCCCAGGGAGGGAACCACGCCGCCAATCTTAACCGGCAGCTCTCCCACCACATCGTCCGGAAGCCTGCGAACGCCGGACCGGCCGGCAAGCAGGCGTGACCAGGACGCTTCGACATTGGCGGCCAGGGGCGTGACCGCTCCCATGCCCGTGACGACAATCCGTTGCATCTGCTCTCCTGTCCTTGGTGTGCCGGCGGCGCTGCTCGCGCCGTTCAAGTGGCGACTGCTTCGCGAACCTGATCGGCCGCCGCATCCAGAAAAGCCCGCGCAAGGTCGGGATCGTTGACGACCCGCGAGAGCACGACCGCGCCGACCATCGTCGAGAGAACGGCCATTGCCTTTTTTCCGCTCTTTTCGCTGTCGCCCTCGCCAACCCAACCGCCGAGCATCTCAAGGTACGCCTTGATGCCGTCTTCGAATGACGCCTTCACCTCGGCACCCTGCCTGGCTGCATCCGAACCGAGCGCAACGACCGGGCAGCCGTCCATCTTTTCCCTGCGATGGTCCATGCTGAGGTAGAATGAGATCACCCCGTCGAGCGGGTTCCCAGGATGTGCTGCGGTCGCGGCCGACCATTTGTGGGTGGCGCTTTCCATCGCCCGCCTGGACGCCAGCGCCGCCAGATCGTCCTTCGACTCGAATTGCTTGTAAAAGGCACCCTGGGTCAGCCCGGCACCCTTCATCAGATCCTTGAGGCCGATGCCGTCAAAGCCGCGCTCCCGAAAAAGCCGGCTTGCCACATTGATCACGGTCTCGCGGTTTTCCGCGGCCTGAGTGCGACTCACACGCATCGTCATCTCCTTTTTTAGATTGCATTCGTAATCTATACCCTATATAGAGGGTGAACGCAATCTAAAAAAGGACAAATGAGATGATCCGCAAAACCCTGAGCGCCTCGCTCCTGGCGGCGCTGTTTCTTGCAACCCCGGCTCTCGCCGAGGAAGCCACCATCGGACGCCCGATCGAAGGTGGCAGCCTGCACCAGGGACACCTGGACATGGTGGCCTACTACGTTCCGCGCGGCGACCTGCTTGAGGTCACCGCCACTTTCGCACCGAAGACCGGGGGTGATCCGCTGCGGTTCGTCATGGGCCTCGCCAACAGTGACGCCGTGGCGTTTTCCATACCGGGCCACCCGGGCTCGCTCTACGCGTTCTCAAGGTCCGGTAAGGAAGTGACGGTCTCGACCGGGACCGGCACATCCCTGCGAGCCGATGCGACAACGCCCTGACCTGGCGCGCAGGCCGCGGCCGCGCGATGCTGGCCGGGGCTCTCGCGTCCGATCACGCCATCCCAATGAGCCTGGAGAGGTCACATGCTTTACAGCTATTTTGTCGAGAAATCGATCCGGCAGAGCTTCGACGACGTCAACAACCATCGCTGGGACGCGGCGGTGAAGGCCATCGCGCCGCATGTCCATCACCGGGTTGGTGGCGCCCACGCGCTTGGTGGGGAGCGCCACGACAAGCAAGCCCTGCGCCGGTGGTTCGAGCGCCTCGGCCGTGTTCTGCCCACTCTCCATCTCACGGTCAACCACGTCTGGGTGAAGGGCTGGCCGTGGCATACCACCGTGTTTGCCCAGTGGGATGGCACCGCAACCCTGCTCAACGGCGATACGTCCTACGTCAACCATGGTCTCCACGTGTTCACGCTACGGTGGGGCAGGGTTCATGCGCTCGAGGAGTTTTACGATTCACAGGCGGCGGCGCGCGGTCTCGCCGCCCAGGCCGCAGCCGGCCTCGAAGAAGCTGTCGCCGAACAGATAACAAGCTAGCTGAAGCGCGGTCCGAGGACGGCAAGGTTTAAGGGCCGGTCGCGCTGATCTTTTTCGTCGCGTGCCTTCCGCCTGCGCAGTATGCGCGGAGGGTCGGGAAGCGAGCGCCGGCGCTGGACTGCAAGCCAGGAAACCCAGTGCGGGAGCGCAGCGCTGCATCGATGCCGGTGCTGTCGCGGCAACGGTCGAGCCGAGGCAGGCATATAGCTTTCCTGCTAGGAATAGGCCTTGACATCTTGCCGTTCGAATTGTCCATTTGATGCTTGACCGGGCCGAACGGGGCGGCGAGGGCGGACAGGGGCAAACCGGCGCGTGGATAGACAGTCGAGTCGAGTGCTGTTGAAGACGGTTGGGCTGACAAAAGCCTTTCGAGGGCTGGTTGCCCTGCGGGATCATTCCATCGAGCTGCACGAAGGTGAAATCGTTGGGGTAATCGGGCCGAATGGCTCGGGCAAGAGCACGCTTTTCAACCTGATCACCGGCTTCTCCCAGCCGAATTCCGGTAGCATCGAGATGGAGGGCCGTTCGATCGTCGGCCTGCGCACATCGCAGATCGTCGCGATGGGCATCGCCCGCACCTTCCAGGGTTCTCGCCTATTCGGCAGCCTCAGTGTCGCACAGAACGTGCTGACGGCGGCGCAGCTGCGCCATCCTGTCGGGCCCGCCGATACCGTGCTGCGCGGTCGGCGCTATCGCGAGCGGGTGGCCGCGACGCGGCAGCAGGCCGACGAACTCCTCGACCTCATGGGCCTGACAGATCAGGCCGGCAGGGTCGCCGCGGATCTTCCCTACGGCGATCAGCGGCGGCTGGAGATTGCGCGTGCGTTGGCGACCAGCCCGCAGCTGCTGCTGCTCGATGAGCCCGCAGCCGGGCTTGATTCCAACGAGACCAAGGTGCTGGCGGCGCTGATTCGGACGATCCGTGACCGCTACGGCGTAACGGTGGTCGTTGTCGAGCACGACATGGACCTGATCATGGCGCTGTGCGAACGCATCCAGGTGCTGGCGACCGGCGAGGTGATCTGCGTCGGAACACCGGAGCAGGTACGCGAACACCCGAAAGTGCGGGAGGCGTATCTTGGCCACGCCTAGCCCCGTTCTGCTCAGCGTCGAGAACCTCGAGGTCAATTTCGGCGCGGTGCGTGCGTTGAAGGGCATTTCGCTCGACGTCCATACCGGCGAGGTGGTGGCGTTGGTGGGGGCCAACGGCGCCGGCAAGAGCACGACCTTGCGCACCATTTCCGGCCTGTCGCGGCCGCGCGGCGGCAAGATCATCTTCGATGGCAAGCCGATCGGAGGTATCGCTCCGTCGCGTATCGTAACTCTGGGCATCGCGCAGAGCCCGGAGGGCAGGCGCCTGTTCGGCGGCCTGACGGTGGCCGACAATCTGCGGCTCGGCGCCTGCACCCGCACCGACAAGGAGGCCGTCGTCAGAGATAGCGAGCGCATGTTCATGCTGTTCCCGATTCTCAAGCAGCGGCTGAAGCAACTGGCCGGCACGCTGTCGGGCGGCGAACAGCAGCAGCTTGCTCTGGCGCGCGCGCTGATGGCGGCGCCGCGCCTGCTGCTGCTCGACGAGCCTTCGCTCGGCGTTGCGCCGCTGCTGGTGCGCCACATCTTCAGCGCGCTTGCCGAACTGAAGCGCCAGGGCATGACGATGCTGCTGGTGGAACAGAACATCACGCTCGCGCTGGACCTCGCCGACCGTGCCTATGTGCTGCGCACGGGTCAGGTGGCGCTGTCGGGCCGGTCCGCGGAACTGCGCGACAGCGAACGCGTGGCGCAGGCATATCTCGGGGCGGCAACATGACCCAGCTGGACTATATCCTGCAGCAGATCGTCAACGCGGTGAGCCTCGGCAGCCTCTACGCGCTGGTGGCGGTCGGCCTGTCGATCGTCTTCGGCGTCCTCAAGCTCACCAATTTCGCGCATGGCGACGTAATGATGGTAGGCGCATTCGGGGTAGCTCTGCTGGCGGGGATCGGCGTTCCGTTCCCTGTCGCCGTGATCTGCGGCATCGCCGCGGCGGCCGTCGCGGGCTTCCTCATCGAACGCATCGCCTATCGTCCGATCCGCGACGCGCCCGACGTTGCGCGACTGCTCACCAGCCTCGCCGTCACCTACATCATCGAGAACGTCGGAATCCTGGTGTTCACCTCCTCGCCGCGCAATTTTCCACTCCCCGATATTCTCAACACCTCCTGGGAAATGTCGAACGGCGCCATCACCTTCACCAGCATCAATCTCCTGACCATCGCGCTGACCTTCGTGTCGCTGCTGCTCCTCGGCTGGTTCATCACGCGCACCACGACCGGGCTCGGCATGCGCGCCGCAGCCGAGGACATGTCGGCGGCTCACCTTGTCGGACTCAACGTCAACCGGCTGATCATCGTCGCCTTCATCGTCGCATCCGCCTATGCCGGCCTTGCCGGCATTTTGTGGGCGGCACAGGCCGGCGTGGTGCAGCCGCAGATGGGCTTCACGCCGCTCCTGAAGGCTTTCGTGGCGGCGATCATCGGCGGCTTCGGGTCGATCGCGGGCGCCCTGGTGGGCGGCTACATATTGGGCGCGCTGGAGATCTTCATCGTCGCATTCCTGCCGAGCAGCGTCTCGTCCTATCGCGACGCAATCGTCTTTGCCGTGCTGATCGCCTTTCTCCTGGTGCGCCCGGGCGGGCTGCTCCAGCCAAACCGGGAGATAAAGCTGTGAGCCGGGAAGCGCGGATCACACTCCTCGTCCTCGTCGCCCTGGTGGCGGGAGCAGCTGTCGCTTTCGGTGCGCCGCACGTGCTGAGCGACTATTTCGTCCGGATTATCCTGCTGATCGCGCTGAATGCAATCCTGGTGCTGGCGCTGTCGCTGAGCAACGGTTTTACGGGCGTGTTTTCGCTCGGTCATGTCGGCTTCATCGGCGCCGGCGCGTATATATCGGGAATACTGTCGATTCCCGTACAGCAGAAGATGGCACTGCTGCCGCATCTGCCGGCGTTTCTGCATGCTTTCAGCCTCCCCTTCCTGCCGGCGACGCTGGTGGCAGGTCTTCTGACGGCGCTGCTTGCCGTGGTCGTCGGTTATCCCTTGATGCGCCTGTCGGGCTATTTCGTTTCGGTGGCGACGATGGGATTCTTGATTATCGTCAACGTGGTGCTGATCAATGCGTCGGATTTCACCCGAGGCGCCCGCACTTTCACCGGTGTGCCGCTGGAGACGACGTTGCCCTGGGTGATGGGTTGGCTCGCCATCACGGTGTTCGTTCTGGCGCGCCTGGTCTATTCGCCTTTCGGGCGCGCCATGAAGGCGGTGCGCGACGACACAATCGCGGCCAGCGCTGTCGGCATCGGCGTGTTGCGGACCAGACTGATCGCCTTCGTCATCGGCGCGTTCTTCTCAGGCGTCGGCGGGTCGCTCTACGCACATTATCTCGGCTCGTTTTCGCCGAACACCTTCTACTTCGCGCTGACCATGAGCCTGATCACAATGCTGGTGCTAGGCGGCATGGGCTCCCTGACCGGCGCGGTGGTTGGCGTCATCTGCGTTTCGCTGTTGTCGGAGGTCCTGCGCTCGGTCGAACGCGGCTTCACGATCGGCGATTTCGCGGTGCCGGCCCTGTTTGGCGCCAGCCAGATCGTGCTTGGCTTCATCTTCATTCTAGTCATGATCTTCCGGCCGAAGGGGATCATGGGGGACCGGGAACTTACGTTCGGATTAACCCAAAGATCGGCAACGGTGAACCAGACAGAGGAACGAAAACGATGATCAAACTCACTCGACGCGACACCATCGGCCTAGGACTGGGCGCATTCTTCGCGCTTGCCTCGGCCAGCACGGCACTTGCTGCCGACACGATCAAGATCGGCTATCCGGCAAACCTGACCGGCATTCAGGCCTCGCTCGACGGTCCGATGCTGAATGGCGCCAAGCTGGCGGCAAGCGAAATCAACGCCGCCGGCGGCGTGCTCGGCCAACAGATAGAACTGGTGATCTACGACTCCAAGAGCGATTCGACGACGATCTCGACCGTCGCCAGCCAGTTGATCGACAGCGACAAGGTCGTCGGCATCATCGGCTTCGCCGATTCCGATTCGGTGCTGGCCATCGGACCGCAGGTCCAGAAGGCGCAGATCCCGTTCATCACGCCCGGCGCGACCTCGCCGAAATTGCCGAGCCAGCTCGGCAACGAGATCTTCCTCGCCGCCTTCGGCGACAACGTTCAGGCTGCGGTTGGCGCGGAATTTGCGCTGAACAAGCTGAACGGCAAGACCGCCTACCTGCTGACCGACATCGGCACCGAATACACAACGCTGCTGTCGGACTACTTCGTCACCGCCTACGAGCATGGCGGGGGCAAGATCTTGGAGCGCGACACCTACAAGATCGGCGACAAGACCTTTACCGCGCAGATCGCCAAACTGAAGGCGCTGTCACCGCAGCCCGACTTCGTCTATGCCTCGTCGAATGCCGAGGAAATCGGCCTGATCTTGAAGCAGATGCGCCAGGCCGGCATCAACCTGCCGGTGGTCGGCGGCGACGGTTACGACACGCCCTTGCTGATCCAGGTCGGCGGCGACGCGGCCAAGGACACCTACTTCACCACCCATGCCTATATCGGTGAGGGCGCCACCCCGAAGGTGCAGGCCTTCATCGACGCCTACACCAAGTCGGCCGGCAATGCCCCGGAGAACGCGTTCGCTGCGCTCGGCTACGATTCGGTCAAGCTGATGACCGACGCGATCAAGCGTGCCGGTGCGCCGGATCCGGCCAAGATCCGTGACGCGCTGGCCGCTACGTCCGGGCTCGACGGCGTGACCGGAACGATCACCTACCGCCCGGGCATTTCGGTGCCGGACAAATCGGTCTCGGTCATCGGTGTCAAGGACGGCAAGCTTGTCCTTGCAAGTGAAGCGGCACCGACCTTCGTCGCGGAGCCGTGATCTTGTCCACTCCGGGTTCCCTTTGGGACATCTACAGGTCGCGGCTCTCCGCCGCGACCTTCACCGACCTGACGCATGCGTTTCATCCGGGCCAGCCGCACTTCCCGGCCTTCCCGGACGAGGAGCGCCGTGCGTTGCTCGATTTTTCGAAGGGCGACGCCTTCCAGGTCCACCACTACGCCTTCGTCGGACAGTGGGGCACCCATGTCGATCCGCCGGTGCACTTCATCGACGGCGGCCGCTCGATCGACCAACTGTCGGTGGCGGAGATGCTTCTGCCGTTGGTCATCCTCGACATCAGCGACAGGGTCGCCGCCGATCCCGACGCGACGCCGACGCTCGACGACATTTCCGCCTGGGAGACACGGAACGGCCGTATCCCGGAAAAGTGTTTTGTCGCGCTTCGCACCGGGTGGTGGCCGCGCTGGCCAGACCCCGTGGCGTTTCAGAACAAGTCGGCCGACGGTATCTCGCATGCGCCGGGCTGGTCGAAGCCGGTGCTGGAGGAACTTTTGGAACGCCGCGGTGTCGCTGCCATCGGGCACGAGGGCATGGACACCGATCCCGGCCGCGCCACTTCCGCGGGTGACGCAAGCCTGGAATACTATGTGCTGTCCCGCGACTGCTGGCAGATCGAGCTCCTGGCCAATCTCGACAAGGTGCCTGACGCCGGCGCGTTGATAATGGCAAGCTGGCCAAAGCCAAAGGCCGGATCCGGCTTCCCGGCTCGCGCTGTCGCCATCCATGAAGCGGACGGCTGAACGCGTGAAACCGCAGCTGGCGGCGTCTAGGGGCCGCCACACAACGATCACCAGACACACGGAATTCAGACATGGATATAGACACAGTCCGCGATGCTTTTCCGGCGATGGCGAGAGGTGCCGAGCCGAAGAAGCGGATTTTCTTCGACAATCCCGCGGGAACCCAGATGGCGAGCCGTTCGATCGAGCGCATGACGCGTGCCATGATCGAGACCAACGCCAATCTTGGTGGCTATTTCGAAACCTCACTCGCGGCCCAGGCGATGGTCGACGACGCGCATCAGGCGATGGCCGATTTCTTCAATGCCGCGGACCGGCGTGAGGTGGTGTTCGGCCAGAACATGACGACGCTGACTTTCGCCGTCTCGCGCGCCATCGGCCGCGATCTGAACGCCGGCGACGCCATCGTGTTGACGCGCATGGATCATGACGCCAACGTCGCACCCTGGCTGATGCTGGCGGAGGATCGCGGGCTTGAGGTACGCTGGATCGACCTCGATCCAAAAACGTTCGAACTCGACCTGTCGACGCTGGAGGCCACTATCGACGAGGAGGTCAAGCTGGTCGCCGTCGGCTATGCCAGCAACGTTACCGGCACGATCAACGACGTGAAGCGGATCGCGCAGCGCGCACGCGCGGTCGGGGCGCTGAGCTATATCGACGCGGTGCAGTTCGCGCCGCATGGAGTGATCGACGTCCAGGAGATTGGCTGTGATTTCCTGGTTTGCTCGGCCTACAAATTTTTCGGACCGCATCACGGGGTGTTGTGGGGCCGGTTCGATCTGCTGCAGGCGCTGACCGCCTACAAGGTGCGCGCGGCTTCGAACACGCCACCTGGAAAATTCGAGACGGGGACGACAAGCCGCGAGTCGCTTGCCGGGGTGCTTGGCGCCGTCGAGCACTATGCCTGGCTCGGACAGTCCTTCGGCAACGTCCACCCGCAGGCGACGCGGCGCGAGCGCATCGTCGCCGGCATTGAAGTCGCCGACCGTTATGAGCGTGTCCTGACAGCACGGCTGATTGCCGGATTGTCCAGAATTGATGGCGTCTTGGTCCAGGGTATAACCGATGTGGCGGCGCTGGCGCGCCGGGTGCCTACCGTGTCGATCACCGTTGACGGAACCGATCCCGCCGATATCGCCAAGGCGATGGCAAAGGAAGGCATCTATCTCTGGCATGGCCACAATTACGGTTTGGAGCCAATCAAGCGGCTGGGGCTTGCGGACCGCAACGGCGTCGTCCGCATCGGGCTGGCCCATTATAACACCGAGGCGGAAGTCGATTTTCTGTTGGCGAAGCTGGCGGACTGGATGAAGACGCGGACCTGACATGCGCGACAGAAACGGAACCCCGAGGATCGGCGTCAAGCTGCGCCATGCCAGACAGGTGCTTGGCCTCAGCCTGGAAGAGCTCGGCGCCCGCATCGGGCTGACAGAGGGTTATCTCTCGAAGATCGAAAACGACCGCGCGACGCCCTCGATGGCGGCTCTGCACCGGCTGGTGCAGGCGCTGGGCATCAACATGAACGCTATGTTCGGCACGCTGCAGCACAATGCCTCGGAAGTGTTCGTGTTGCGGCAAAACGAGCGTCCGCACATGGAGACGGGACATCGGCGCTCGGGCAACCATGTCGTGCTCGAGCAATTGGTGCCATCCGGTCCGGAATATCTGCTGCAGATCAATGTCCACGTGATCGAGGCCGGCGGCGGCAGCCTCGAGTTGATCAGCCACAAGGGACAGGAATTCGGCTACGTGCTCGAAGGTTCCGTCGAGTTGCTGGTCGAGACGAACGTGGTGGCGCTCGAGGCAGGCGACGCGTTTTATTTCAACTCCGAACTCGGCCACGGCTACCGCAATATCGGTTCGACCACGGTCCGTATCCTCTGGGTCAACACGCCGCCGACATTCTGACCGCCTCTATCGCGGAGTTGTGAAGGCGTTGTTCAATGAGCCAACGCCCACAGGACAACAGCCGCCGGGCCATCGGCCGTTCTGTTTCAATGCCCGAACGCGAGCGGCGGCGCCAACCGGTCGCGCCGCAGCCAGCGCGCCAGCAGCAGCGCGGCCACCACGGCCAGCCCCGTCGACAGGCCGATCCAGATGCCGACGCCATGCAGGCCGAAATGGAAGGCGAGCAGCACGCCGAGCGGCAGGCCGACGCCCCAATAGCCGATCGCGGCATAGATCATCGGCACCTTGGTGTCATGCAGGCCGCGCAGCATGCCGGCGGCCACCGCCTGGGCGCCGTCGAAGACCTGGAACAGCGCCGCGAAGACCAGGAACGACACGGCAAGTTCGATCACCCTGGCATTGGCCGGATTGCCCAGATCGATGAAGGCGCTGATCAGCGGATGCGGCCACAGGATCATCACCAGCCCCATCAGCGCCATGAACGAGACGCCGATGACAAAGGCGGTCCAGCCGGCGCGCGAGACGCCTTCCGGATTGCCGGCGCCGTGCGCAAGGCCGACGCGCACCGTCACCGCCTGGTTGAGGCCGAGCGGCACCATGAAGGAGATCGAGGCGATCTGGATGGCGATCGCGTGCGCGGCCAGGGAATCCGCGTCGATCAGGCCCATCAGCAGGGCCGCCGCATTGAAGATCGTCACCTCGAAGGCGAGGATGCCGGCAATCGGCAGGCCGAGCCGCAACAGGCCCTTGAAGCGCGGCCAGTCGGCGCGCCAGAAACGGCCGAACAGACGGTAGCGGCGGAACTTCTTCTCCAGCATCACCACGGCAGCCATGCCGATGAACATCAGCGCTGAGGACAGCGAGGTGGCAAGGCCCGACCCGGCAATGCCCATTGCCGGCACGCCGAGATTGCCGAACATGAACACCCAGTTGAAGAAGACGTTGCAGGCGACGGCGACGAAGACGATGACCAGCGCCCAGCCCGGCCGTTCCAGCGCCGAGATGAACGAGCGCAGCACGATATAGAAGTAGAAGGGCAGCACCGCCCATTCGAGCCAGCGCAGATAGATGCCGGCCTGATGGGCCAGAACCGGGTCCTGGCCCATGGCCAATAGAATGCCCTCGCCGTGCCAAAGCACGAGCCAGATCGGGATCGAGATCAGGATCGCCAGCCACAGGCCCTGGCGCACGGTGCGGCGCAGGTCGCGCACCGAATAGCGGCGGCGGCCGAGCTCGGTAGCGATCATCGGCGAGGTCGCCAGCATCAGGCCGAGGCCGAAGATCAGCGGCATGAAATAAAGGTTGGCGCCAAGCGCGCCGCTGGCCAGCGTATCCGGGCCCAGACGACCCATCATCATGACGTCGGTGGCCGTCATCGCGGTCTGGCCGAGATTGGTCAGCACCATCGGCCAGGCGAGCGCCAGCGTCGCCCTGATTTCCTGACGCCAAAGATTTTCCGGCGCGCGAGCGCCGGCTTCGATCGCAGACATTGTTCCGCTCTTTCCACCTACGGCACGTCGGCCAGAGCCGGAAGCCGCATGTCAAACGGCAAAACCTTCGGTTTCGCCGCGTTTGCGTCAGCTTCTGGACGAAACGCGACATGAAGGCAAGAGAGGAGGGACGGGAACGGATTGAGCCAGCGACCGGCCCGATGCTCTAGCGGATCGCGTCCAGCATCCGGCGCTGGCGGTGCATCTCGAGGAAAACCTTGTAGTCGCGCTCGAAACGCCCTGATGATTTCGGGTTCGACGGGCGCGTCCTGCCGCCTTGCTGCATGGCAAGACAGGCGGCGTTGAGGTCGGGAAACAGCCCGGCAGCGGTGGCGGCGATCATGCCGGTACCGAGCAGCACCGCCTCGTCGGCCAGCGGCTCGATCACCGTGCAGCCGGTGGCGTCGGCGTAGAGTTCCATCAGCAGCGGGTTCTTGGTGTGGCCGCCGGTGACGTGCAGCGTGTCGATCAGATAGCCGTTCTCGTTCAGTGCCTCCAGCACGTGGCGCACGCCGAGCGCGATGCCGACGGCGGTGCGCCAATAGAGCTTGCACAGGCTGTCGAAGGAGGAATCCAGCGTCAGCCCGCTGACGACGCCGACGGCATGCGGATCGGCGAGCGGTGAGCGGTTGCCATGAAAGTCGGGCAGCACATGCAGCCTTGCGGCGAGGCTGTCGCCCTCGATGGCGCGCAGCTCGGCGACACGCCTGGCGATCTTCGCATGCATGGCGGCATCCGGCTCGCCGCCGGCGCCGTGCCAGCGGATGATGTGGTCGAGCAGGGCGCCGGTCGCCGACTGGCCGCCTTCCGACAGCCACAGCCTGGGCAGCGCCGCGCCGTAATACGGCCCCCAGACGCCGGCGAAAGGCTGCGGATCCGGTGACATCGCCATGACGCAGCTCGACGTGCCGGCGATCAGCGCCAAATGCCGGCCGATGTCCTGTTCGTCGCCGGCAAAGCCGCCGAGCACGCCAAGCGCGCCGGCATAGGCATCGATGACGCCGGAGCCCACCCGGCATTTCTCGCTCAGCCCAAGCTCGGCCGCCGCTTGCGCCGTCAATCGACCGATATCGGCGCCGACGGGACTGGCCTTTTCCGGCAGGCTGCCGTGCTCGAAAAGATCGCCGAGGCCGACGAGCTCGAAGAAGTCGCGCCGCCAGCCTGTCTCCTCATGCGCCAGATAGGTCCATTTGGCGGTCAGCGTGCATTGCGAGCGGGCCAGCGAACCCGTCGCTTGCCAGGTCAGGAAATCGGTCAGGTCGAATAAATAGCCGGCTTCATTCCACGTGTCCGGCAAATTGCGCTTCAGCCACATCAGTTTCGGCGTCGCCATTTCCGGCGACATGACGCCGCCGATGTAATTCAGCACGGCGTGGCCGCTTGCCGTGCATTCGTCGGCCTCGGCGATGGCGCGGTGGTCGAGCCAGACGACGGTGTCCCAGCGCTTGTCGCCCGTGACCGAGACACTGAGCTGGCTGCCTTGCCGGTCGCGCACCACCAGCGAACAGGTGGCATCGAAGGAGATGCCGACAATGTCCTCAGGCTCGACACCGGCTTTTTCGCGGGCAGCGCGCACGGCGGTGCAGACGGCCGACCAGATATCGCGCGAATCATGCTCGGCGTGATCGGGCTTCGGCTGGTTCATGGCGATCGGCCGCTCGGCGCGGCCGAGCAAGGTGCCACTGGTGTCGAGAATGCCCGCGCGAGCGCTCCCGGTGCCGACATCGACCGCGCAAACGAACTGTTTCGTCAAGATGCTCTGTCTCTCGCTCCCAAGCCTGCAATCAGATCGGGCAATTGCAGCATGTCAGCGAATATAAAGTCCGGTTCACTCGACGCAAGCCGCGCTTTCAAGGCGGGATTGCCGGCATGCGATCCGCCGGTGAAGGCGAGCACGCGCATCCCTGCCGCCCGCGCAGCAGCGATGCCGGCCGGGCTGTCCTCGATGACGAGGCATTTGCGCGGATGGGCCCGCATGCTGGCGGCGGCATGCAGGAACAGATCCGGCGCCGGCTTTCCCTTGGCCACCATGGTGGCACTGAACAGATGCGGCTCCATCAGCCCAAGCAATCCGGTGACGTCGAGCGCGTAGCGGATGCGGTCGAGCGTGCCTGAGGACGCGACACAGTACGGCAGCCCAAGCTTGGGCAGCATCTTCCTGACGCCGGCGATCGGCTTCAGCTCCTCGCGGAATTTGCGCATCAATTCGACGCGCATCTCGGTCAGGTGCAGGTCGGTGATATCGAGCCCGAAGTCGCGGCCGAGGATCTCGCGCACGCTTTTCATGCTCTTGCCGAGGAAATGCTCGTAGGCGGCGTCCTCACTGACGCTGCCGCCGGCAAGTTTGACCATGCCAAGCAGCGCCGAGACGGAGAGCGCCTCGCTGTCGACCAGCACGCCATCACAGTCGAAGATGACCAGCTCAGGCGTCATGATGGAGAATGGCTCTCAGAGCTTGCCGGCGAGGTAGCGCGTCAGCGTCGCGCGCGCGCCATTCGCCCACAGCACGTTGAGCGCATGGGCAAAGGCCTCGACAAACGCCGTCGCGCGGCCGACATCGCCATAGATGTCCTCCATGGCGAGCCAGGCGGCGGGAGCATCCTTTGCCGCCTTTGCCGTCGCTTGCAGCCGGTCCCAGCTCGGATCGTTGGGCTCGATGACGGCACCGCTGTCGGTCGTACCGAAGCAATAGCGGCACCAGAGCGCTGATTCCAGCGCCAGGCCGACGACGCTTTTCCCGGCCTTCAGCCGGTCGGCGATGGTCGGGATGATGAATTTCGGCTGGCGGTTGGAGCCGTCGAGGCAGAGCCGGCGCACCGTGTCGCCGATCTTGGGATTGGAGAAGCGGCTCTCGATGAGCTGGTAATAGTCTTCCAGGACCGTGTCCGGCACCGGCGGCACGGTCGGGATGATTTCGTCCCGTTCGAGCTTGGCCAGAAACCCGCTCACCAGCGGCTCCTGCATCGCCTCATGGACGAAATGGATGTCCATCAGCCCGGCCGGATAAGCGATGGTGGCGTGGCCGCCATTGAGGATGCGGATCTTCATCAATTCGTAGGGCGCAACGTCTTTGACGAACTGCACGCCGACCTTTTCCAGTGGCGGCCGGCCGCCGGTGAAATGGTCCTCCAGCACCCACTGCCGGAACGGCTCGCAGAACACCGGCCAGTTGTCCTCAAGGCCAAAATCCTTGGCGAGAATGCCGCGTTCGCGATCGGTGGTCGCCGGCGTGATGCGATCGACCATGCCGTTCGGAAAGGCGACATGCTCGCTGGCCCAGTTCGCCAGATCCTCGTCGATCAAACGGGCCAGGCCGATGACCCCGTCCGAGGTGACATGGCCGTTGTGGGGGATGTTGTCGCACGACATCACCGTGAACGGCACGGTACCCTCGTCGCGGCGGCGCACCAGCCCGGCAAGGATGATGCCGAACACCGTCTTCGGCGTCGCGCCGGGCTGCGCATCGGCGACGATGTCGGGATGGGTCGGGTTGAACACGCCGGAGGCCGGGTCGATGAAATAGCCGCCTTCGGTGATGGTCAGCGAAACGATCTTGATGGCCGGGTCGGCCAGCTGTTCGATGATGCCGGCCGCATCGCCGGGCATCAGGAAGTCGATCATGGCGCCGGTGACGCGTGCGCTCATATGGCCGCTGTCCTGCTCGACCACGGTGGTCAGCCAATCCTGCTCTTCCAGTTTGCCGCGACCGATCTTTTCACCGTCGAACACGCCGGCGCCGATCAGCGCCCAGTCATGGCCGATGCCCGCATTGAACAAATCGTCGAGATAGACGGCCTGATGCGAGCGGTGAAAATTGCCAACGCCGAAATGCACGATGCCGGCCTTCAATGTTGCGCGGTCATACTTCGGACCGGCGACCTCAGTGGGCAGCTTGGAGAGGTTTGAGGACGAGAGTTTCACGGTCATCTGTTTTACCCTTTGGCCGGATTTCGGCCTTCGTTACGCTCCTCTCCCGGTCGGGGAGAGGATAAGGGGTGGCACTTGCTACGCGCCCGCTGATGTCGGCCTCTGCTCCTCGCGGAGGTACGAGGAGCAGAGGCCGTCCCCCGCCCTCAACTCATCCACTGGCCGCCGTCGACATTGTAGGTCTGGGCGACGACGTATTCGGCGTCGGCGCTGGCGAGAAAAACCGCCATGCCGGTAAGGTCCTGCGCCGTGCCCATGCGGCCATAGGGCACCGCCTCGCCGACCAGTTTCTTCTTCTCGCCCCTCGGCCGGTTTTCATATTTGGCGAACAGCGAATCGACGTGATCCCAGTGCTCGCCGTCGACCACGCCAGGGGCAATCGCGTTGACGTTGATGCGGTGCTTGATGAGGTCGAGCCCCGCCGACTGGGTCAGCGAGATGACGGCGGCCTTGGTGGCGCAGTAGACGCCGACCAGCGCCTCGCCGCGGCGTCCGGCCTGGCTCGCCATGTTGATGATCCTGCCGCCCCGGCCAGCGGCGATCATCGAGCGGGCGGCAGCCTGCAGCATGAACAGCGTGCCGGCGACATTGACGGAAAACAATTTGTCGTAGCTTGCCTTGGTGATCTCGACGATCGGCGCCAGGTCGAACAGGGCGGCGTTGTTGATCAGGATATCCAGGCCACCGGTCTTCGTCTCGACGGCTTTCACCGCCGCTTCGATCGAGGCGAGGTCGGTGACGTCGAGCTTGACCGCATAGGCCTTGCCGCCGATCTCGGCGGCTGTCTTCTGCGCCGCCTCGAGATTGATGTCGGCGATGGCGACGGTTGCGCCTTCGCCGGCATAGGCTTCGGCGAAGGCTCTGCCGATGCCGCGGGCCGAACCCGTGATCAGCGCGGATTTGCCGGCCAGTCTCATGCTCACATCGCCTTTCCGTCGGCGCCGAAGCGGTGCAGCTTGGCCTTGTCCGCTGTCAGATAGATGGTGTCGCCGTGACGGACGGCGAGTTCGCCGTCGGCGCGCACTGTCAGCGGACCGACGCCATCGGACTGGACGTGCAGGAAGGTGTCGGAGCCGAGATGTTCGGCGACGCCGACAGTGGCTTTCCATTCGCCCGCCGTGGTCGAGATCTCCAGATGCTCGGGACGGATGCCGATGGTCTTGGCGCCGTTTTTGGCAGCCGGCGCGCCTTCTATCAGGTTCATCTTCGGCGAGCCGATGAAGCCGGCGACGAACAGGTTCTTCGGCGTCTTGTAGAGCTCCATCGGCGAGCCGACCTGCTCGATGTTGCCGGCGTTCAGCACGACGATCTTGTCGGCCATGGTCATGGCTTCGACCTGATCGTGGGTGACGTAGATCATGGTGGTCTTGAGCTGATGGTGCAACTCGCTGATCTCCAGCCGCATGGTGCCGCGCAGTGCCGCATCGAGGTTGGACAGCGGTTCGTCGAACAGGAAGGCGGTCGGCTGACGCACGATGGCGCGGCCGATGGCGACGCGTTGGCGCTGGCCGCCGGAAAGCTGGCCGGGCCGGCGTTCGAGATAGTTGGTCAAGTTGAGCACGCGCGCCGCGTCTCCCACCTTCTTGTCGATGGTCGCCTTGTCCTCACCGGCCATCTTCAGCGGAAAGCCGATGTTCTTGGCCACCGTCATGTGCGGATAGAGCGCGTAGGACTGGAACACCATGGCCAGCTTGCGCTTGGCCGGTGCCTCGCCGGTGACGTCGCGGCCGTCGATGTTGATGGAGCCGCCGCTGGTGTCCTCGAGCCCGGCGATCAGGCGCAGCAGCGTTGACTTGCCGCAACCCGACGGGCCGACGAAGACGACGAACTCGCCATTCTCGATCACCAGGTCGAGACCGGGGATGATGGACGTCGCTCCGAAGGATTTGGAGACGTTCTTGAGCGTGATGTTTCCCATGATTTCCTCCCCGAGGGGTTATTTCTGCCGATTGCTTCGAACAATTCCGTTATTTCACCGCACCACCAATTATTTGACCGCACCAAATGTCAGGCCGCGCACCAACTGCTTCTGGCTGAACCAGCCCATGATCAGGATCGGCGCGATGGCCAGCGTCGAGGCGGCCGAAAGCTTGGCCCAGAACAGGCCTTGCGGGCTGGAGAACGAGCTGATGAAGGCGGTCAGCGGTGCGGCTTCCGTCGTCGTCAGCCGGATCGTCCAGAACGCCTCGTTCCAGGCCAGGATGATGTTGAGCAGCATCGTCGAGGCGATGCCCGGCACCGCCATCGGCGTCAGCACATAGATGATCTCGTTCCACAGCGATGCGCCGTCCATGCGCGCCGCTTCCAGGATCTCGCCCGGTATTTCGCGGAAGTAAGTGTAGAGCATCCACACCACGATCGGCAGGTTGATCAGCATCAGCATGATCATCAGGCCGATGCGGCTGTCGAGCAGTCCGGTATCGCGGAAGATCAAGTAGATCGGGAACAGCACCGCGACCGCGGGCATCATCTTGGTGGACAGCATCCACATTAAGATGTCCTTGGTCCGCTTGGTCGGCGAGAAGGCCATCGACCATGCCGCCGGTATGGCGACCAGCAGGGCCAGGATGGTCGAGCCGACCGAGAGCAGAACCGAGTTGAAGAAGAACTTGAAGTAGCCGCTTTGCGCCTGAACCTCGGCATAGCTCTCGAACGTTCCCGACGGGATGATGCTGAAGCCCTGGATGGCTTCCTGCTCCGACTTGAACGAGGTGATGATCGTGTAGAGGATCGGGAAGAAGATCAGCAGGGCGACGATCCAGGCGGCAATTGTCGCAATCGTCTTGTGCTGGGTGGTGACTGAGCGTGCCATCGTAGCCTCCCTTACTTGTCCAGGTTCTTGCCGACCGCGCGCATGGCAAAGAAGGCAACGATGTTGGCGAGAATGACGGCGATCACGCCGCCGGCGGATGCCTGGCCGATTTTGAACTCCAGCAACGCCTTCTGGTAGACGAGGAAGGGCAGGTTGGTGGAGGCGTATCCCGGGCCGCCATTGGTGGTGACGAGGATCTCGGCATAGACGGAGAGGAGGAAGATCGTCTGGATCAGGATGACGACCGTGATGGCGCGCGACATGTGCGGCAGCGTCAGATAGATGAAGCGGCTGATGAAGCCGGCGCCGTCCATCTCGGCGGCTTCCTTCTGCTCACCGTCGAGCGACTGCAACGCGGTCAAGAGAATGAGCGTCGCGAAAGGCAGCCATTGCCAGGCGACGATGATGATGATCGCCAGCATCGGATGCTGCCCGAACCAGTCGATCGGCTGAGCCCCGAAGAAGCGGGCTATATCGGCGAACACCCCGTATTGCGGGTGCATGATCATGTTCTTCCAGACCAGTGCGGCCACCGGCGGCATGACGAAGAACGGTGAGATGACGAGAATGCGCACGATGCCCTGGCCCCACATCGGCTGGTCGATCAGCAGCGCCAGAAGGATGCCGCCGATCACCGTGATCAGGAGCACGCTGACCACCAACGTTAGCGTGTTGAGGATCGACTGCAGGAAGGCCGGGTTGGAATAGAACAGCGCGTAATTGGAGAAGCCGACAAAGCCGTCGCGGATCGGATTGAGCGGGTTGTATTGCTGGAAAGAGAACCAGATGGTGATGACCAGCGGCACAATCATCCAGACGAACAGCAGCACCACGGATGGCGCCATCATGAAACGGGCAAGCGAACGGGTCTGCTGAGTAGCCATGACGGTCACCCTTCACTGGTCAGACGGAATTTTCAAAAGGCGTTAAAGGCGGCCGCCCGAACTGGGAACTCGGGCGGCCGTTGCCGGTCAGGAGGCGACCGGCAGTCGGCACCGGGAGGAGCCTTACTTGATGTATCCGCCTTCGGTCATTGCCGCGGTGGCAGCGTCCTGGGCCTGCTTCAGGGCATCGTCGACGCTCGACTGGCCGGCAAGAGCCGCCGAGAAGAGCTGGCCGACAGTGGTGCCAAGACCCTGGAACTCAGGGATGGCGACGAACTGCACGCCGACATAGGGCACCGGCTTGACGGTCGGATGCGTCGGATCGGCGGCGTTGATGGAGTCCAGCGTCATCTTGGCGAACGGAGCCGCCTTCTGGTATTCGGCATTGGCGTAGAGCGAGGAGCGCGTGCCCGGAGGAACGTTGGCCCAGCCTTCCTTCGAAGCGACGAGTTCCGCATAATGCTTGCTGGTCGCCCAGGAGACGAATTTCTGGGCGGCATCGGCCTTCTGCGTGCCGGCGGGGATCGCCAGCGACCATGCCCACAGCCAATTGCCGCGCTTGCCCAGGCCATTGTCGGGTGCCAGCGCATATCCAACCTTGTCAGCGACCTGCGATGCCTTGGGATCGGAGACGAAGGACGCAGCGACGGTGGCGTCGATCCACATGCCGCATTTGCCCTGCTGGAACAGCGCCAGGTTTTCGTTGAAGCCGTTGGAGGACGCACCCTCGGGGCCGTCGGCCTTCATCAGGTCGACATAGAACTGCAGCGTGTTCTTCCATTCCGGCTGATCGAACTGCGGCTTCCAGTTCTCGTCGAACCAGCGCGCGCCGAAGGAGTTGGACATGGCCGTCAGGAAGGCCATGTTCTCGCCCCAGCCGGCCTTGCCGCGCAGGCACACGCCGTTCACGCCATTGGCGCGATCGGTCATCTTGTCGGCGGCCTGCCTGATGAAGTCCCAGGTGGGCGCGTCGGGCATCTTCAGTCCGGCCTTCTCGATCAGGTCCTTGCGGTACATGACGAAGGAGCTTTCGCCGTAGAAGGGCGCGGCATAGAGCTTGCCGTCGACCGAAAGGCCGCCGGCGATGGCCGGGATGATATCCTTGGCGTCGTAGTCGTCGCCGAGCTTGTCGAGCGGCAGCAGCCAGCTCTGCTTGGCCCAGATCGGAACCTCATAGGTGCCGATGGTCATCACGTCGTACTGGCCGCCCTTGGTGGCGATGTCGGTGGTGACGCGCTCGCGCAGCACGTTTTCTTCGAGCGTAACCCAGTTGAGCTGGATGTCGGGGTTCGCCTTGGTGAAGTCCTCGGTCAGCTTTTGCATGCGGACCATATCGCCATTGTTGACGGTGGCGATGGTGATGGATTCGGCATGTGCGGCGAACGCAAGCGTGCTGGCCGTCAACAAGCCCAGGGTGAGCGTGCGAAGTTTCATCAAATTCCTCCCTTGAACCAAGATGAGCATTTGCCTTGGCTTTGGGCAATTACTCACTTGGCGTGAATTATGTCAAGCCGGATTCGATGCTGCAGCGCAGCACTTGGGCGACACCGCAGGCCGGGACGAGCGAAATTGCCAGGGCGCGGATCGTCCCGGCCGCATACAGTGAGGCAACGGCGGATACATCTGCGAGAACCAGGTGCAGCCCGGAAGCTTGCCGGTCAGCAGGCGATCTCGGCCAGCAGCCAGTCGCGGAAGGCACGGATCTTCGGCACGTTGCGGCGCGCCTCGGGATAGACCAGCCAATAGGCATGGCCGTCGTCGCCAACCAGATCGAAAGGTTGGATCAGACGCCCGTCCGCGAGTTCCGCCTTGAACAGCGCCCTGGTCAGGATCGCGACGCCATGACCGGCGATCGCCGCATTGGCCTCATAGGCCTGCGCGCCCATGCTGCTGCCGGGCCGCTTGGCAAGATCGTGCGAGTGCACGCCAGCAGCCGAGAACCATTCCGTCCACCAGATGTCGCCGGGATCGAGGATAGGCAGCCGCAAGAGGTCGGCCGGTTCCCTGACGCCGCCGATGGTCGCCGCGAGTTTCGGGCTCAGCATCGGCGTGAAGTCGGCATCGAGCAGCTTGTGCGCTTCCAGGCCCGGCCATTTGCCGCCGCCCGAGCGGATGGCAATATCGGTATCCTCGCGGGCAAAGTCGGTCAGGCGGCTCGACGTTTCGAGCCGCACCGCCAGCGACGGATGGGCGATCTGGAACGACCCCAGCCGGTGCGCGAGCCAGTTCGAGGCGAATGTCAGCACCGTCGTGACGCACAGCAAGCCGTCGGCCCCGCCACGCACCGCGGCATAGGCCTGGCCAAGGATGGCGAAGGCCTCGCTGACCGCAGGTGCCAGGCGCTGCCCGGCCTCGGTTAACACGATCTGCCGCGGCCGGCGTAGGAACAGCGGCGCGCCGACACGCTCCTCCAGCACCTTGATCTGATAGCTGACCGCCGCTTGCGTCATGGCGAGTTCGCCGGCGGCCTTGGTGAAGGAAAGATGCCGCGCCACCGCGTCGAACACCCGGATCGCCTGCAGCGGCGGGAGTGGCGAAACCTGTCGCGAGCCGAGGTCCGGCATAAGGCCTCCTTATGGATCATGATCGATGTTCGATTGGCAAAGACCGCCGGCAAGACCGACATTCCCAGTCAACCCGTCATTCGGGTCCAGGATAGCGAAGGTTGACGATCATGACCATGGCGCAGCAAAAATGCACTCCCGCACCGGATCACCGCTGGTTTTCGTGGCTGACGGATGGATTCGGCTGGTTCGCGACCAAAAAACGGGCGCATCTCGATATCAGGGACCTGTCGCCGCATCTGCAGCGCGATCTCGGGTTTCTCGATGGCAACGACCCTTTCGGGCGGCACGGCTAGTGCGGTTGGCCTTATCGCAAACCGGGTTGTGGGTCCGGTCAGATGCCAGCCAGCAGGGCGGCGGCGGTCCGTTCATCGGTGATGAGGCCGTTGATCAGCCGCCGGTTCGCGGCCGCTAGGATGCCTGGCAGCTTTCGTTCGCCCATGGCCAGTGCGATGACCAGCGATTTCTCGCGTGACGGTAGCGAAGCCGACGACACCCGGTCGTTGGTGATGCCCTCGATCATGCGGCCCTCCCTATCGAACACCCAGCCGACGATCTCCGCGATGCCGCCGGCCTTCTGCAGCGCCTTCAATTCGCTCTCCGAAATGAAGCCGTCTTCGTAGAGCGGCGCCTTGGGGCCGAGATCGCCGATGCCGATGAAGGTGACGTCGGCTTCCGCCGCCAGCGCCAGCGTCGGCTGGATCATCGGCTGGTTGAGCAGCATCTCGCGCTCCTCCGGCGACGAGGCGATGACCGGCAGCGGCATCGGGAAGGAGCGCGCCTTGACCCTGTCGGCCATGGTGAAGATGACGTTGTAGAAGGCGGCCGAGCCGTCCGGCGAGATGTTGCCGGTCAACGACACCACCTTGTGTTGCGGGCATTCCATTGGCGGCAGCTGCTCGATCGCCGCCTTTAGCGTGCGACCGGTGCCGATCGCCATGACGATCGGGGTCGGAGACCGCAACCGCCGCTCGATCTCGGCGGCAGCCGCCTCCGCGATGCCGATCGTGGTCGAGGACGAATTGGGGTCGCTCGGCACCACCTCGACCAGATCGAGCGCAAAGCGCGATCTCAGCCGTGCCGCCAGATCGAGGCAGTTGGCGATCGGATGGTCGACGCGAACCTTGATCAAGCCCTCCGACACCGCCAGCGATACCAGCCGCTGCGCCGTCTGCCGCGAAATGCCGAGCGTCGAAGCGATCTGGTCCTGTGTGTTGCCGGCAACATAATAAAGCCAGCCGGCGCGCGCCGCATCGTCCAGCCTGTTGCTGCCACCATCCTGCCGGCTATTCAAAGTCCTGCCTCCCGAGACCGCCGGTTGTGAGAGCGGCCCATGCCCCACTTTCGCAGGGAACGGCCAACTGCGCAATTGTCAATCTCGGGAGCAATTGCTTGCTGTTCATCGACGTAAGCACGGCCCAGTTTTTCTTCCCCCACGAAGTCTCTGTCGCCAAAGAGACTTGGCCGCGGTCCCGGCAGGCGGCAGGTTCTTGCGCTCCGAAGGTTTATCTCCCGGCTCAAACCCTTTAAGGGATGGCAAAAAGGAGCCTCACATGATGCCGAAAGCGGTTTTCTGGGACATGGACGGCACGCTGGTCGACAGCGAACCGCTGCATGAAGCAGCCCTGATGGCGGCGATGCGCAATGTCGGCCTTGTCCCGCCGGACGATCTGCATGAGCGCGTGCTCGGCGTTGCCGCCTGGCCGGTCTACGAGATGATGCGCGACGAGTTCGGCCTGGACCTGCCTTTCGACGACTGGATCGTGCGCAAATACGAGCACTATCTGCCGCTGGTGGAGAGCTTGAAGCCGCGCCCCGGCGCGATCGAGATATTCAACGAGCTGCGTGCAAGAGGCATCCAGCAGGCCGTGGTCTCGAATTCGGACCGGATGATCGTCGACGCCAATCTGAGCATGGTCGGCCTGATCTACCCCGGCATGAAGACGATCAGCCGCAACGACGTGCGCGAAGGCAAGCCGCATGCCGAGCCGTTCCTGCGCGCCGCGTATCTGGCCGGTGTCGACCCCGCGCACGCCGTGGCGATCGACGACAGCTGGCCGGGCGCCATGGCGGGACTGGCGGCGGGCATGAAGACGATCTTCTGGCCGGAAAAGCCGATGGAGGGCCCGCCCGGCGCCGTCGTCATCAACAGCGCCGATCAGCTCCGGGCAGAACTAGGCCTGTAAGGCAATCAGTTTCGGTAGACCGGTTCCTGCTCGTCGAGGATCGCCTTCAACTCGCTGAGATGGCGTTCGGCCTGGCCGGGATAGTCGTCCATCTCGCTCGCCGCCTTTTCGGCGATCGCATCTGACAGCGTGCGCAGCGGGCGGCCGGTCCACAGCGCCTTGATGTAGGTCTCGGCGGCGCGCTCGAAATAGAACATGCGGTTGAAGGCATCGGCGACCGTGTCGCCGATGACCAGCACGCCGTGATTGCCCATCACCATCACCTTGACCTTGGGATCGACGAGAAGCTGCGAGCAGCGCTCGCCCTCCTCCTCGAAGGCCAGCCCGCCATAATGCGCGTCCACGACGTGGCGATTGAAGAACATCGCCGAATTCTGGTCGATCGGCGGCAGTGTCGAGTCAGCGAGCGATGCCAGCACCGTGGCGTGGATCGAGTGCACATGCATGACGCAGCGCGCGTGGCGCACATTGCGATGGATGGCGCCATGCAGCCCCCACGCCGTCGGGTCGGGCGCATTGGGGCCGGAGAGCGTTTCTGGATCGTTGGCATCGATCATCAGAAGGTCGCTCGCCTTGATGCGCGAGAAATGCACCTGGTTGGGGTTCATCAGGAACTGTGTGCCGCCATCATTGACGGCCAGCGAGAAATGATTGGCCACAGCCTCGTGCATGTTGAGCCGCGCCGTCCAGCGGAAGGCGCAGGCGAGATCGACGCGCTCCTCATAGTAGGGCAGGTTGGTCAGCGTTTCCTTTTGCAGACGGGCAAGGCTCATCGAAAAATCCTCCGGTTTCGGCAAGAATGCCGTGGCCAGTCGATCCCCGCAACCGGTTTTGGTTGGTGCAGGGATAGCTGTCTCACGCCGCCGTGCTGGCAGCGGCAGCGCCGGCTCGCAGGCCGCCATGCTCGATGATGAAATCGATCACCTCCTGCAGCCCCTTGCCGCGCGACAGGTCGGTGAAGCCGAACGGCCGCTTGCCGCGCATGCGGCCGGCGTCGCTCTCCATGACATCGAGGTTGACGTTCACGTAAGGAGCAAGGTCGCTCTTGTTGATCACCAGGAAATCGGAGCGGGTGATTGCCGGCCCGCCCTTGCGCGGGATCTCCTCGCCCTGGCAAACCGAGATGACATAGAGCGTCAGGTCGGCGAGATCGGGCGAGAAGGTGGCGGCGAGGTTGTCGCCGCCGGATTCGATGAAGACGATGTCGAGATCCGGGAATTTCCTGTTCATCTGCGCGATCGCCTGCAGATTGATCGACGCGTCCTCGCGGATGGCGGTGTGCGGGCAGCCGCCGGTCTCGACACCCATGATGCGGTCCTCGGGCAGCGCCTGCAGCCGCGCCAGCATCATGGCGTCTTCCTTGGTGTAGATGTCGTTGGTGACGACGGCGATGGAAAACTCGTCGCGCAGCGCCTTGCACAGTTTTTCGGTCAGCGTCGTCTTGCCCGAACCGACCGGGCCGCCAATGCCGACGCGCAGCGGACCATTTGTCTGTGTCATGTCGGAAACTCCGTGATGGCGAGGATGGCAAAGCCGAGCCCGATCAACAGGCACAGCGGCGAATAATAGCGGACATCGAGCCGCGCGAAAGGCTGTTCCGGCGTCAGCCGCCGCCACCACGGCGTGAAGCCGGCTATGCCGCGTCCCAGGAACACCAGACCGATGAGCAGCGAGGTGGCGGCGAGCCCCTCCTGGGGGAAGGGCGAGGCAAAGACGCCTATGAGCGCAAGCGGCCACAGCGTCGCCAGGCACAGGCACGCGGCGACGGCGAAACTGGCGAACGGCGTCGGCATCTCATCGACGCCGCGAAAGCCGACGACGGCGTGAGCGCAGGAGGCCGCATCCTGGCCCGGCCAGATGCCGCCAAGGCCCCAATAGGCGTGCAGCGCGGTAATCAGGAGTAGAACGGTCGAAAGCGAGAAGGCGAGAAGGATCATGAACGGAACAATCGCGAATACTGGGTTTCGTGCTTCATCGCCATGACATCGGAAACGAAGGCGCAGCCACCGAGATCGTCGAGTGTCGAGCGCGCGGCGCGGGTCGCGGTCGCCAGGGCCAGTGGCTCGAAGCCGGCCAACAGAGCTGTGGCTTTGCTCTGGCCGACGATGCCAAGCCGGATCGCTGCCTGCACGAGGTTGGAGAAGAAGGTTTGCAGGAAGGCCGACAGCGCGTCCTGAAGCCCGATGCCGTTGCCGCCGGCAATGGCGCCGACGGCGACGCAATAGGCGCATTCAGCCGGCAAGCGCTCCAGCACTGGATTTGGCCAGGCCGCCGCCGCTTTGAGGAAGGCCGCACCCTGCAGCATGGTTTCGGTGTGGCGTTCGCGCGAGCCGGCCAGCGCCTCCGCGAGTGCCGCTACTTCATCGAGATCGCCTGCGTTGCGCGCGCGGCGCCAACTCTCGGCGAACAGCACGGCATCGTTCCAGCCGGAGCCCATCTCGACCAGCGTTTCCAGCCAGCAGGCGAGGCTGTCGGCATCGGCAATCAGCCCGTCATGCACCGCGCGCTCGAGACCATGGCTGTAGGAAAAGCCGCCGACCGGAAAGGCAGGCGACAGCCACGCCATCAGCCGCAGCAGGGCGATGTTCGAAGGCTGGTCAGTCATGATCGTGGCGATGGCCGGCATGACTGTGCGAATGGGAATGCGCTTCGCCATGAGAATGGCTGTGCGCTTCCGCGTGGCTGTGCGCATGCGCATGGCCGTGATCATGGCTTTGCCCATCATGGCCGGAATAGGCACCGCGCACCGGTTTGAACGGTTCGGACACGTCGGTCACGGTGGCGCCCAGCCCCTCCAGCATCGCCTTGATGACATGGTCGCGCAGGATGAGGATGCGCCCGGCCTCGATGCTCGCCGCGAGATGGCGATTGCCGATGTGCCAGGCGAGCTCGGCCAGATGCACGCCGTCGCGGGCGCGGATGTCGTAGACCTCTTCCGGCGCCGCGATGATCTCGATATGGCCGCCATCCTCCAGCACCAGACGGTCGCCATCGTTCAAGGCGACGGGCTCGGGCAGGTCGACCAGCACCTTGCTGCCGTCGGCAAGCTCGATGGCGCGGCGGCGCAGATGGCGTTCGTCATGGGCGAGAATGGCCCGGCCGGACGGTAGGGTGGTTCCGGCATTGCCGGCGGACAGCACGGAGACGGCGCGCGGGAATTTGGTGAAGTCGGTGTTGAGGTTGAGCTTCATTTCATGGATCCTCCATTTGCTTGTGCCCGCACACGCGCAGGCCGCGCCAGCACGCGGTCGAAATAGGCGTTGACGCGTTCGGACTCGATCTCAAACCGGCTGGCACGCGCCCAGCCGCCCATGTCGCCGAGCAGCACGTCGACGGCGGAAAACCGAGCGCCCAGCGCAAACGGTTTGTCGCCCAGCCGCCGCTCCAGCGCCTTCAGCTCCGAGGCAAAATCGTAAGCCGCCGCAGGACCGACATCGACGCGTACGTCCTTCGGCAGCAGGAAGCGATGGCGCAATTTGTTCCACAGCGGCGCTTCAAGCTCGCTCTGCGCAAAATGCATCCAGGAATCCATTTCGGCGCGACCGGCTAGGCCTGGGTTGGCGCTCATGCCCATGTCCGCGTGCTTGTCGGCGAGATAGACGCAAATCGCCGCCGAATCCGTCACCGTCAGTTCGCCATCGATGAGGATCGGCACCTTGCCCGATGGGTTGAGCGCATAGGCTTCCGGTGAGCGCAGCCTGACCTCGACGAATTCATAAGGCTGCCCGAGCTCCTCGAGCATCCAGAGAACGCGGCTGACCCGGGATCCGCGCGATCCAACGGCCTTGTACATGTCGAACCCTGCCTTTCCCCAACAAGCTAGACCATCGCGTTCGTTCAGACGATGGTGTCGAAGAGCCGCAGGATGAACGATATCTGATAGATGAGCGCCGCCGTCACGAAGGCGATATGGAAGCGGCGGTCGCGCACCAGGATCGCAATGATGCAAAGCGCGACGAAGACCGGCGTGCGGAACAGGTACTCGCTGCCGAAGCGGGCGAAATGCTCCGGCCCCTTCAGCAGCGTGTCGACCACGTCGAGCATATAGGTCGCCGCCAGCAGGCCGAAGAACCACGCCCGGCGCGAATAGAAGAAATCCTCGTAGCTGGTGTAGTCCAGCATCGAATCGGGAAACAAAAGCGCGCACAGCAGGAACAGCGTGATCGCGTAGAAGATGATGAACAGATACTTGCCGAAGGTCCAGGTTTCGATGGCGTAGAGGCCGAACTCCCACCACCAGAAATGCACCAGCATCAGGAGCACCGAGACGACCCAGGCCAGATGCACGGGATAGAGCTTGTATTGGCCGGGATGCTGGACGATCCGCGCCACCCCCGACAGCAGGCGGGCGACGCCAAGCCCGATCACCATGCCCATGACGATGCGGATATGCGGGAAGATGTCGTGGGCGGAAGCGATTTCGGTGGCCATGCTCGATCACAATGCAACTGGTGGTCGGCCGCATATTGCTGCCTCCCACCAAGGACGGATAAGGCTCGCCCGGTCGAATCGCCGCTTCAAAACAGAAAATACCTCTGGGCCATCGGCAGCACCGTCGCCGGTTCGCAGGTGAGCAATTCACCGTCGGCGCGGACCTCGTAGGTTTCGGGGTCAACCTCGACATGAGGCGTGGCGTCGTTGAGCACCATCGAATGCTTGCCGATGCCGCCGCGGGTGTTTTCAACGGCGACGAACTGCTTGTCGACGCCAAGCCTGCCGTGCAGGCCTGATTCGAGCGCGGCTTTCGAAACAAAGGTCACCGACGAGTTGGTCCTTGCCTTGCCATAGGCGCCGAACATGGGCCGGTAGTGCATCGGCTGCGGCGTCGGGATCGAGGCGTTGGGGTCGCCCATCGGGGCGGCGGCGATCATGCCGCCGATCAGCACCATGTCCGGCTTGACGCCGAAGAAGGCCGGGTTCCACAGCACCAGGTCGGCGCGCTTGCCGACCGCGATCGAGCCGATATCCCTGGACAGCCCATGCGCGATGGCCGGGTTGATGGTGTATTTGGCGATGTAGCGACGGACGCGGAAATTGTCGTTGTTGCCGGTCTCCTGCGGCAGCGAGCCGCGCTGGCGCTTCATCTTGTCGGCGGTCTGCCAGGTGCGGATCGCGACTTCGCCGACGCGGCCCATGGCCTGACTGTCCGACGAGATGATCGAGAAGGCACCGATATCGTGCAAAATGTCTTCGGCCGCGATGGTTTCCTTGCGGATGCGGCTTTCGGCAAAGGCGATGTCTTCGGGGATCGACGGCGACAGATGATGGCAGACCATCAGCATGTCGAGATGCTCGGCCAGAGTGTTGACCGTGTAGGGCCGCGTCGGGTTGGTCGAGGACGGGATGACGTTGGGCAGGCCGCAGACCTTGATGATGTCGGGCGCGTGGCCGCCGCCGGCGCCTTCTGTGTGGAAGGCATGGATGGTGCGGCCTTTGATGGCAGCGACGGTGTTCTCGACAAAGCCGGACTCGTTCAGCGTGTCGGTGTGGATCATCACCTGCACGTCGTAGTCGTCGGCGACCGACAGGCAGCAGTCTATCGCCGCCGGCGTCGTGCCCCAGTCCTCGTGCAGCTTCAGCGAGCAAGCGCCGCCCAGCACCATTTCCTCGAGGGCTGCGGGCAGCGAGGCATTGCCCTTGCCCGACAGGCCGATGTTCATCGGGAAGGCATCGAAGGACTGGATCATGCGGGCCATGTGCCATGGCCCCGGCGTACAGGTGGTGGCCAGCGTGCCGTGCGCCGGACCGGTGCCGCCGCCGAGCATGGTGGTGATGCCTGACATCAGCGCCTCTTCGATCTGCTGCGGGCAGATGAAGTGGATATGCGCATCGAAGCCGCCTGCGGTCAGGATCTTGCCCTCGCCGGCGATGATCTCGGTGCCGGGACCAATGATGATGGTGACGCCATCCTGCGTGTCCGGATTGCCGGCCTTGCCGATGGCCGTGATGCGCCCGTCCCTGAGGCCGATGTCGGCCTTGAAGATGCCTGCGCTGGCATCGATCACCAGCGCGTTGGTGATCACGGTATCGACGGCGCCTTGCGCCCTGGAAACCTGGCTCTGGCCCATGCCGTCGCGGATCACCTTGCCGCCGCCGAATTTCACCTCTTCGCCATGGATGGTGAGATCCTTCTCGACCTCGATGAACAGTTCGGTGTCGGCAAGGCGCACTCTGTCGCCGACCGTCGGGCCATACATCTGCGCATAGGCGGCGCGGGTAATTCTGGCCATCAGCGATTGCTCCTGAAATGCGGTTTGCCGAAATGCGGTGGGATTGAAGCGCGGCTGCACTTTGCTGCCATCCTATGGTCACGCAATGACCCGCTGGGCGACACCTTCTGATCCCATTTGGCGGTTGAGGTTAGGGGGTCACCCCAGACCGACCGTTTGCCAATCGATGGAAAGGAAAATCCATGCGCAAAACAATAATTCTTGCCGCCGCTGCCAGCCTGATGCTGGCGGGCGCCGCCAGTGCCCAGCAGCAACCCGCGCCACAGCCCGCTCCGGCGCCGGCAACGCCTGCTCCAGCCACGCCCCAGGCTCAGCCTGCGGTGCCGACGATCCAGAGCGTCAACATCGTCGACATCACCGAGCTGCCGAAGGACACCCAGACGCAGGTCAACCAGGTGATCGCCCAGCGTGGCGATGACGGCCTGAAGAAACTGCGCAGCTCGATCGACGCCACGCCCAAGGTGAAGTCGGCGCTGGAAGCCAAGGGGCTCAGTTCGGCGCAAGTCGTCGCCGCCAGCATGGAACCCAATGGCGCACTGACCCTGATCACCAAGAAGGCGAGCTGACGAGACGGCACGGCGGGCCGGCATCCGGCCTGCCGGCCGCATCGGGAAAGGAACCTTCGCCGGGCGGGATTCGTTTTGTTCTTTTCGCGCTAACCCGCGCCCCGAAACGACTTCTCTCAGGAGCGAGCGATGGCGATCACTTCTTTCTCGACCAGAATGCAGGCAGTCGCCGCCACGGCGTTCTTGGCGGCGGCAGGGTCTGTTGCCGGATTGAAAGCGCAAGGGCTGGAAAGCACGGAGACCGTCAACCGCATCGTCGGCTCGCAGGTCAAGCAGGAAGAGGCCAAGGCCACCGCCGAAGCCCGCAGCGTCAACACGGCGATCGACCGCACGCGTGAAAACATCGGTACGGTGCGCAAGACGTCCAAGCTCGACAAGGTCGACATCGTGTTCCTCACCGACGCCGCGCGCAGCGAAGGCGGCCCGCCGCCGGAGATCGAAAGCAAGGTCAAGCAGCATCAAGACGACATCACGGAGCTGCGCAAGGAGATCGAGGCCAACGCGCTGCTGTTCAACGCCATCGAATCGCGGCGCGTGCAGGCGCAGGATGTCCTCGCCGTCGAATTCGACAATCCCGGAAAGATCGTCATCTACGCCGCGGCCAAGCCATCGAACTGAGCTGAGCGCGCCGGGAGATCTCACAGCTTGCCCATCACCTTCTGCTGAAATCCGTAGACCTCGCGCTTGCCGCCGAGCGGCACCAGCGTGACGTCGCGCTCCTGGCCCGGCTCGAAACGCATGGCCGTGCCCGCGGCAATGTCGAGACGCATGCCCCTGGCACGCTCGCGGTCGAATTTCAGCCCCTCATTGGTCTCGAAGAAATGGTAGTGGCTGCCGACCTGGATCGGCCGGTCGCCGCTGTTGGCGACTTTCAGGGTGACGGTCGGCAGGCCCCTGTTGAGCTCGATGTCGCCGTCCACCGTGATGATCTCACCGGGGATCATGGTCACCCTCACACGATGCCGAAGGCGAGGCCGATGCCGATCGCCGCGCAGGCGGCACCGGCAGTACGGGCCAAGCCGCGGAACCGGATGCCGAGACCGAGACCGGCGGCGATGCCGGTGGCATGCAGCAACAGCGTGGCGATGGCAAAGCCGGCCATGTATTCAAGCCCGCCGGCATTCTCCGGCACCTCGGTGCCATGCGCGTGGCCGTGGAACAGCGCGAACAGGCCGATGATGGCGACGCCGGCCGAGACCGGCAGATCGACCGCCAGCGCCACCAGCAGCCCGAGCGCCACGATTGAGGCCAGTATGCCGGGTTCGACGAAGGGCAGCGGCATATGCAAAATGCCCAGCGCGCCGCCGACCAGCATGACACCGACAAAGGCCGCCGGCCAGGCAAGAACCGCCTTGCCGCCCTTGATCGCTGCCCACAGTCCGACCGCGATCATCACCGTCATGTGATCGAGCCCGGAAAGCGGGTGCATGAAGCCGGCCGTGAAGGAGGAGGCCGTGCCGATGCCGACATGGGCATAGGCCGGCATGGCAGCGGCCAGCAGCAGGATCGCCGACAGGGAGAGGCGTTTGGCAGGGATCATTCTATTGCCTTTCGTTTTGCTCGGTCTGGTGTTTACGCCGCCTTGCGGGGGCCGCAGCCTTCGGCCTTGAGAACGCGTTTACTCGACGCCGGGTATTTCTTCAGCATCGCTGCCGGGCGGATCGGCCGCGCCGAAAACCCACCGCCGCAATTGGGGCAGATGCCGCCCAACACCTGTTCCACGCATCCGGCGCAAAAGGTGCACTCGAAGGTGCAGATCAGCGCATCCGTCGCCTCGGGCGGCAGGTCCTTGTCGCAGCATTCGCAGTTGGGACGCAGCTCCAGCATCCTGTCCTCCTCAACGGATCGGTTCGTGCACGGTCACCAGCTTGGTGCCGTCGGGAAAAGTCGCCTCGACCTGCACGTCATGGATCATCTCGGCGATGCCTTCCATGACTTGCGCGCGGCTGACGACATGAGCGCCGGCTTCCATCAGTTCGGCGACCGGACGGCCGTCGCGGGCGCCTTCGACGACGAAGTCGGTGATCAGCGCGATCGCTTCTGGATGGTTGAGCTTGACGCCGCGTTCGAGCCGCTTGCGCGCCACGATCGCCGCCATGGCGATCAGCAGCTTGTCCTTTTCCCTCGGCGTCAGGTTCATGCGTTTCCCTGGATTGGTAGAGACAGGCCTATAGTGACCATAATTTGGGCAACCCCGCCCTTCCGTTGAGCAATTCGACGAGTGGAACCAGCCGCTGGCGCAGCCGGTAGCCGTCCCCGGCGTAGAGCCTCGCAAGAAGCTTGCCAGATTTCTTCACGCACCAGGCGCTGGCGCTGCCTTGGTCGCCGACGATCTCCAGAACCTGGTCGAGCAGGGCCTCGGCGCGCGGCGACACCAGAAGCAGCGTCGCCACCGCGATCGCGCCGCCGGCAACGGCCGGGCGGTCGAGCCTGGCGGCGATATCGGGTCCGATGCGGAAATCCTCGGCATGAATGAGGGCGCCATCCTGGCGCACGCGCCAGCGGTCATGGAAGTTGCCCTGCGTGGCGCGCTCGCCCATAGCCAGGCGACCGAAGACGGCGGCTTCCAGCACCAGCGCCTCGGCGCCGACGGCAAGCTCGACGTCGAGCGTGCGGGCAAAGGCCGCCCGGTCGAAGACGATGGTTTCCTGCGGCAGCCAGGCGATGCGGCCGTTTTCCCCGACCGACAAATTGACCCGCACTTCGGCACGGTCGGATGCCGCCCGGTAGATCTTCTCGCAGGCCTGCGTGGTGATCGATGCCGAAGCGGCCGCGCCGACATCCACGTCCCAGGCGATACGGTCGCCGCCGGTCATCCCGCCGGCGGTGTTGATCAGCACCGCTTCGAGCGGATCGGCCGAGACGGCCGGCATTCTTATCTTGGCGGCGCCGTCCTGATAGAGGCGCCGCAGGCGCGTGCGGCCCTCACGGAGCGCGCAGGAAAGCCGCGCGACGCCCGCAACGCGCTGCGTCGAAATCCCGCCATGTTCGCCCATATCCATGCCTGCACGTTAAGCACTCCGGCGGCTTTGTCGATATGGAGTTCGATATAGCTTGTTGCTTGACAACGTTTCGGTTTCTATAGAGGGAACCACCTTGGTACGGTCATGCTGCGCTTGGCGGGGGTATTAAACGACGACGGCGGCTTGATACCAGGAGAAAAAGGGGCGCTGCTCAGTTGGCGTCGGGAAACGTCGAGATAGTGGGGAAGGAACCGAATGGCCGACCAGCTGGCAACGGATATCATCGCGAAGATCAAGGCTCATGCCGAGCCGGGCGGCGAAGAAATCACCACCACCACCGAATTGACCTCGCTTGGCATCCATTCGCTCGAGCTGACGGAGATTATCTTCGATCTTGAGGAAGAGTATGGCATCGAGATCGAGATGAACACGGTCGACGCCTGGAGCAATCTGAAGAATGTCGGCGACATGGTCGAAGCTGTGCGCGCGCTGATCGCGAAAAAAGCCTGAACTGAATGCGGCAGCGCGTTGTCATCACCGGCATGGGCGGCATTTGCGGGCTCGGCACCAGCGCGCCCGCGATCTGGAACGAGATGCGCGCCGGCCGCTCGGCCATCGGCCAGATCACAAGTCCCCAACTGCATGATTTGAAGGTCAAGGTCGGCTGCGAAATCAAGGCGCTTCCCGATCACGGCATCGACCGCAAGCAGACCGTGTCGATGGACCGCTTCAGCCTGCTGGCGACGATCGCAGCCAGGGAAGCCATGCAGCAGGCCGGCCTGACTTCGAATGAAGCCACCACCTATCGGATGGGCACCGTCGTCGGCGTCGGCGTCTGCGGCTGGGAGGCGATCGAAGAGAGCTATCGTGCCATCCTGGTCGAGGGCAAGAACCGCGCCGGTATCTTCACCGTGCCAAAGGTTATGCCAAGCGCGGCCTCCGGCCATGTCAGCATGAGTCTGGGCCTGCGCGGCCCGGTCTTCGGTGTCACCTCGGCCTGCTCCTCATCCAACCACGCCATCGCCTCGGCCGTCGACCAGATCAGGCTTGGCCGCGCCGACGTGATGGTCGCCGGCGGCACCGATGCGCCGCTGGTCTGGGGCATCCTGAAGGGCTGGGAAGCATTGCGCGTGCTGGCGCCCGACACCTGCCGGCCATTCTCGGCCGACCGCCAGGGACTGTCGCTCGGCGAGGGCGCCGGCATGGCGGTCCTGGAGACGTATGAGCATGCCATGGCGCGCGGCGCCACCATCCTTGCCGAGGTCGCCGGCGCCGGCCTCTCCGCCGACGCCTCCGACATTGTCGCTCCGACCGTCGAAGGGCCGACGGCGGCCATGCGCGCCTGCCTGGCCGATGCCGGCTTCAATCCCGAGGATGTCGACTACCTCAATGCCCATGGCACCGGCACCAAGGCCAACGACCAGATCGAGACGGCAGCGATCAAGCGCGTCTTCGGCGACCATGCCTACAAGCTTTCGGTGTCGTCGACCAAGTCGATGCACGCCCATTGCCTGGGCGCATCGGGTGCGCTGGAGATGATCGCCTGCGTGATGGCGATCCGCGAAGGCATCGTGCCGCCGACGGCCAATTTTCGTGAGGCCGATCCCGATTGCGACCTCGACGTCACGCCGAATGTGCCGCGCGAGCGCAAGGTGCGCGCCGCGATCAGCAACGGCTTCGCGTTCGGCGGCACCAATGCCGTGCTGGCCTTCAAGGCCGTCTGAACGCAAAGGCCGGGCGCGCGATCTGCCCCAAGCAGGCCGTTCCGTTGACTGTTCGCGCGCAACGAAACCCTTGCACGCCATTGATCGTGCCGTGCGCCGCGTCTAATCCTTGGCCGACCCGCCAAAACCGCGCCGCTCGGCGCGAATCCTCATTCAGGAGTTTCCATGGCCGACCTGTCCGCCTTTCCGATCGCAACGCGTTGGCCGGCCAAGCGTCCGGATCAGCTCCAGCTCTATTCGGCGACAACGCCGAACGGCGTGAAGATTTCGATCGCCCTGGAGGAACTCGGCCTGCCTTACGAGCCGCATTGGGTCAACATCGGCCAGAACGAAAGCTGGACACCGGAATTCCTGTCGCTCAACCCCAACGGCAAGATACCGGCGATCATCGATCCGAACGGTCCGGACGGCAAGCCGATCGGCCTGTTCGAATCCGGCGCCATCCTGCTCTACCTCGCTGAAAAGACCGGCCTGCTCATGCCCATCGATGCTGCGCGCCGCTACGAGACCATCCAGTGGGTGTTCTTCCAGATGGCCTCGGTCGGGCCGATGTTCGGCCAGGTCGGCTTCTTCCACAAATTCGCCGGTCGCGAGATCGCCGACAAACGCCCTCTGGAGCGCTATCGTGACGAGTCAAAGCGACTGCTCGGCGTGCTCGACGGCCGGCTGAAGGGGCGCAAGTGGATCATGGGCAATGACTACACCATCGCCGACATCTCGCTGCTCGGCTGGGTGCGCAACCTGATCGGCTTCTACGAAGCCCGCGAACTCGTCGGCTTTGACGATTTCGTCAATGTCTCGACATGGCTGGAGCGCGGCCTGGCGCGGCCGGCGGTGCAGAAAGGCCTGACCATCCCCGCCAAGGGATAGCCGAACCAGCCTCCGGAGCGCGGCTATTTCGCCTTCGCTTTGGCCTTCGAACCGCCTTTGCCCATGACGGAAGCAGCGAGCGACGCAGCACCTCGGGCGGCGACCATGACCGCGCCGGCAGCGACGTTGGCCGTCGCCTTGGCCGTGCGCATCGCGCTGCCGCTCACGGAGTCGCTGGAGCTTGCGGGCTTCTTCGGCTTTGCGGCTTTCGGCGCGGCTTTCGCTGCCGTCGGCACCACTTTCTTCGGCGCTGCCTTGCCGAAGGCCGGCTTGGCGTCCTTCGAACTAGCTGTCATCGCCGGGCCGGCGCCGGCCTTGGATTGGGTCGCCTTGCCCTTGGCGGGCGCGGGCTGTCTTGCCTTCATTGCCATTGGACCGAATCCCTCTTTTGGCACAATTGCCGTGTCGGGATAACGGCCTGAAAGTCTTAAGGTTCCCCTTGCGCAATCCGTCGAATCAAGCTGAAAGGCCGATCACCAGATCGGCAGCCCGGCGCCGCGCGAGCACGCGTTCGATGTTGGGCAGGTCGTTGGACGCGATCCAGGCGCGCGCATCTTCGTCGGAGCGGCCATGTCCGTGCCAGCGCTCCATCAGGCGGCGCTCGAGTTCGTTGCGCGGCACGTCGACGAAGATCGAGAAATCGAACAGCGGCGCCAGCCGCGACCACGGCTCTTCGTCGAGCAGCAGATAGTTGCCCTCGACCAGGATGAACTTGGTTTCCGTGGCGACGATCGAGGCGGCGGCGCGCGCCAGCTCCATGCTGCGGTCGAAGACCGGGATGGCGATGTCGGGTTCACCGGCACGGATACGCTTCAGCAGGGCCTCAAACCCGGCAAAGTCGAAGGTTTCCGGCGCGCCCTTGCGCGCGCGCAGGCCGCGCCGCTCGAGCACGGCGTCGTCATAGTGGAAGCCGTCCATCGGCACGACTTCCGAAGCACCTTCGGGCAGCAGTTCATGCAGCCTTGCCGACAGCGTCGACTTGCCGGAGCCTGGTGGCCCGGCAATGGCCACGATGAAGCGGTTTGCCTTGCCGGCACGCTTGAAGATGGTGGCGGCGAGATGGGCGATTTCGGACATGAGAGCCTCTCTGGCAGGAGCTTCAAATCCACCATGTTCCGCATGATGATTTCGGCCACATCTTGGCGGCAGTTCACGGAAATTTCAAACCCTGCGGCCGCGCAATCCCATCAAGCGGGCGCAGGCTGGCCAATGCGCAGGAAATCGCTGTCGAAGGGAACCTCCCGCGTCGCGCCACCCGTCACCAGTCGTATGCGGCCATCCGCCGTCGTGATCGCCTGTGGCGGCTCGCCGCCGGCCAGCGGAATGGCGCCGATGACATGGCGAAAGGACACGCTTTGGCCTTCGCCCAGTGCAAAGGCGGTCGCGACCCCTTCGCGCTTCAGCCAGTTGTCGCCGATCGAGGCGGCATGGCCGACGGCGGCGCGGCCATCCTCGATGCCGAGCACGCCAAGGTGGCGACCGCTCCACGGCGCGTAGTCGCGCCCGCCATTGCTGAACCACAGCATGGTGATCGGCAGTTCGGCCGGGTTCTTCAGCACCAGCACCAGATCGTCTTCGGCCTGTCGTGCAAGCGCGGTCCAGCCCGGCCCGCCATGATCCGCCTCGACCAGCGTGAGGAAATCCTCGCGACGGTCATCCATGCGGTATTCCGTCAGGTCGAGCGTACCGCCGCCGGCGGCGGGGAATTGGCTGAGATCGGCGGATCGTGCCGGATAGGCCAGCAGGAAGCGGCCGCGTGCGGGATCCGGCTCCAGCGGATCCTCCAGCGTCGCGGCAAACCGCTTCGGCGAAAAGGCCAGCCTGCCGCCGCCCGTCATCGCCGTCATCGGGTGATGCGCGACCGAGATCGCACCATGGCCACCGGAAAACGCATGCTCCTGGTAGAGGAAGGGATGGCCGTCGCGCAGCGTCAGGATCTTGTCGACCGTTGCGCCCATCACCTTGTGGCGCAAGCGGAAGACCGCGCGCCAGCCATCATCCGTTGCGGCACTTTCGGCGATGTCCCAGGCGCTGTTGGCCGGCCAGCCATGCAGCGGCGCCTCCTCGACATCGCTGCGCGAAAACGGCGCGCAGAGAAAATCGCCGGACAGCCGAACCGTACCTTCCGGCAAATTGTCCGGCAGCGTCTCATTCGCATCGACCCAGGGCGCGCGGTGCAGCGGCTTCAGCTGCCGCCCACCACCCTCGACGACCATGTCGGCGATGTGGCCGACCGTGAGGTCGAGCAAAACCGAAATGCCTCGGGCCTTGATGGTCTGGATGGTCATCGCGCTCTCACCGATTCTGCAGGCGCAAACTGGCCTGTTCGGCGGCACTTGCGCAAGCACCGCGACAGGCATTTTGCATCAGTTCTCACCCTCCCACATCGCATATGGATTCTTTCGAAGAGGACCCCCACCCTAACCCTCCCCACAAGGGGGAGGGAACGCTGTCGCGTGCCTTAATTGTTCTTTCTTTGGCGCCGAAAAGACAGGCGACTAGCCTGGGTCGGCGCCAACGGAAGTC
>NZ_RZRV01000138.1:0-383 GCF_004023085.1 Mesorhizobium sp. M7A.F.Ca.US.010.02.1.1
CGCCAACTATGTCACCTATGGGCTGGTGGCGCGGGAAGTCGAGCGCATCGACTCGGGCTATCGCTCGATGATGAGCGTGCAGTCGTCGCTGGTGATGTATCCGATCCATGCCTATGGCTCGGAGGCCCAACGCAAGAAATACCTGCCGAAGCTCGCCAGCGGCGAATGGATCGGCTGCTTCGGCCTGACCGAGCCGGATGCCGGTTCCGACCCGGGCGGCATGAAGACGCGCGCCGAAAAGACCGCGAACGGCTACAAGATCTCCGGCTCGAAAATGTGGATTTCCAACGCGCCGATCGCCGACGTCTTTGTCGTTTGGGCGAAATCGGCTGCGCATGACAACGAGATTCGCGGCTTCGTGCTGGAGAAGGGCATGAAGGGGC
>NZ_RZRV01000139.1:0-431 GCF_004023085.1 Mesorhizobium sp. M7A.F.Ca.US.010.02.1.1
TCCTAAAAGTGAATAAAAGGCTGTCAGTAAATAATAGAAATAAAAAATCAGACCTAAGACTTATGATATAAAGTCTGTGTGAGCCTGATTATAAAAGGGTTTAAGAGTTTCTTGGGAAATAATGTTACGTTTTTTGTTACGCTTAGTTTGAATAATTAAGGTATTTCTCAAATAAGCTGAGTTCATTTTTAGCTGTTTCAGGTTCAAGATGAGCGTAGATATCCATAGTCATTTGTAATGTTGAATGACCTAGCCTAGTTTGGATTGCTTTATAACTCATTCCAGCACTTAAACAGAGTGTAGCGTGAGTATGTCTAAAGCCGTGAAAGCAGATATTTGGTAGGCCCACATTCTCAAAACAATCAAGTAAAGTATTTCTAAGTAGTCGACTATTAAGCACAGAGCCATTGAGATTTGGAAAAATCAAAGGT
>NZ_RZRV01000140.1:0-431 GCF_004023085.1 Mesorhizobium sp. M7A.F.Ca.US.010.02.1.1
AAAATATATTGATAACAATTAAACATTTTATTTTAGACAATGTGAGTTATAAATGTAATAATTTAATTTCAATTATGTATTTGTTATATAAAACAATTGAAATTAAAACATTTAGATGATTTTGTTAAGAAAAATATTCTAATCTCAACTATGTATATATCATATAAAGTAATTATTATTAATACTAGAAATTGCCCCTAAAGGTGCAAAGGTACACCGAAGGAATAGAACATGCCTATGATGTTACTTCAAAAATATTGCAGCAAAGGAAAGATAACAAGCTAAAGGGTGGAGGATGGAAGGGAGGAAATGTGTTCAAGCTTGCAACAGTCCCACACATGTGCCAATGCCTGTATATATTATATCCAAGTTATAACATGCAGGGTAATGAGGAGAAACGTTAGTCTTTAGATATCTAATTAGTCTATAAG
>NZ_RZRV01000141.1:0-428 GCF_004023085.1 Mesorhizobium sp. M7A.F.Ca.US.010.02.1.1
GTCTATTACAGGTCATTTGTTGATCGGTCAGTCGAGGGTTGCCGGTGCAAACGGTCAACTGCAGGGCATCAACGCCGCGACGGTCGAGCCGCTATCGCCAGTGTTCGGTGGCGCCAGCCTGGGTGATCTCGAGGTCGCCTGCGCCTTGGCGGACGCGGCGCTCGACAACTACCGCGAAACCATGCCCGAGGTCCGGGCGGTGTTTTTGCAAACCATCGCCCGCCACATCCTGGCGCTGGGTGACGCACTGATCGAGCGCTGCATGGCCGAAACCGGTCTGCCTCGCGGGCGAGTCGAAGGCGAACGCGCCCGCACTGTCGGCCAGCTAGCGCTGTTCGCATCGGCTGTTCGCGAGGGTAGCTTCCTAGGGGTACGTATTGACCCGGCAATCCCCGCCCGCACGCCGCAAGCCCGCGCAGATATTCGAC
>NZ_RZRV01000142.1:0-426 GCF_004023085.1 Mesorhizobium sp. M7A.F.Ca.US.010.02.1.1
ATCTCTATAGCAACGTCAAGGAGAAGCGCGAGGTGTTGCAGATGTGGTCAAATCACATCGAATGGCTGATCAAGCAGGCTGCGGATGACGCTCTGGCGGCGTAGCTGCTGGCATGGGCGGAAGATGCGGCGCAACAATCGTCAGAGCCTCATCGAATTGGAGATCATGCTTGACCAGCAAATGCGCGGCCAATGCTTCGATGGCTGACCAGTGATCGAGTACTAGCCGGGCCGTGCGATCTTCGATCCGCCTCCAACGGGGGCGGCGCGGCATCAGGAACCGCAACTCACCATAGATTCGCTTGGCATCCGCGTAGTCGCTGCTCCCCTCATTCCCATCGGACGCATTCATCGCCATATCGCGCGGGTCCAGATAGCCTTCGAATGCGGATTCTGCAAAAGGACCTGCCAGACACGCAACTATCTC
>NZ_RZRV01000143.1:0-416 GCF_004023085.1 Mesorhizobium sp. M7A.F.Ca.US.010.02.1.1
GCCCTCGACATTGCCTTCGCCGATCAAGAGGCCGATGCGCTGCTTCATCTCGCGCGCAGCTTTGTTGGTGAAGGTGACGGCGAGGATCTGCGACGGGAAGGCCTTGCCGGTGGCGAGGATGTGGGCGATGCGGGTGGTCAAGACGCGCGTTTTGCCGGTGCCGGCGCCGGCCAGCACCAGAACCGGGCCTTCGGTGGTTTCCACCGCCAGCCGCTGCTCGGGGTTGAGCCCGTTCAGATAATCGGGCGCATTGTTGTGGCCGCTGCGGGCAGCCATGGCGCGCGCAGCAATGCCCGACGGGGCCACGGGCCGCGCGTTCGGTTCGTCAAAAAAAGGCATATCTTCCGAAAAGCCGGACATCTCCCCCGAATGTAGTGATTCGGCAGCGAAAGGCCAGAAGTGTCTCTGTTTTGTTC
>NZ_RZRV01000144.1:0-414 GCF_004023085.1 Mesorhizobium sp. M7A.F.Ca.US.010.02.1.1
ATATTAGCCGTTTTGCGCTTGGCCAGCCAGTTACTTTCACCGCCGATGCCTATCCCGACCGAATCTTCACCGGCACGGTAAAGCAGATCCGCAAGGCACCGCAGGTCGTCCAAAATGTCGTCACATACATAGTGGTGGTCGGTACCGAAAATTCCGATGAGCTGCTGTTGCCCGGCATGACCGACAATCTGAGTGTGGTAGTGGCCAAGCGACAGGGCGTCTTGAAAGTGCCGAACGCTGCCCTGCGTTTCCGGCCGCCGAATGATACCGGGGACAAGGCGCGTTCAACCGCGCCGGCCATTGCCGAAACGGGCGCAGAGGCAGGAAGCCCGGGCGAGGTCTTTGTAGTTGGGCCAGACCGCGAGCCGAAGCTGGTTTCGCTCCGGCTTGGAATCACCGACGGTCGTACAACAG
>NZ_RZRV01000014.1:0-147462 GCF_004023085.1 Mesorhizobium sp. M7A.F.Ca.US.010.02.1.1
GTCCCTACTCCCCTACTCCCCTACTCCCCTCCTCCCCTACTCCCCTACTATCTTACCACCCTCACCACCGTCCGATCCGACAGCAGTGGCAGCAGTCGCGCCATCGTACGAGCCGTGACAGCCACACAGCCTTGCGTCGGCGTGAAGCCGGGGCGCGCCAGATGGAAGAAGATGGCGCTGCCGCGCCCGCGCCGGCGCGGCGACAGGTTCCAGTCGAGCACAAGACAGGCGTCGTAGAGCCGGTCGTCGCGCCGCATGCGTTCGTGGCTGGCGCCATAGGGTATCTTGACGGGCCTGTTGTAGTTGCGGTCGTCAGGCACTTCGCACCAGCCCAGATCGGGCCCGATCGGCGTCATCGCCAGACGGGTCCTGCGGCCGCTGGAGAACTGATCTCCCCGGAAATACCCCGACAGTATCCGCATCGCGGCCAGCGGCGTGGCGCCATCGCCTTCGCGCTTGCCGGCCGAGATGCCACCGCGCCCCAACGCACAGGCAAACACCGTTTTCCCGGCCTGCAGCAGGCCCTGGCTTGAATGCCCAGGCCTGGCCCGCACGGTCAGCACACGCAGCCCTTTTCGCAAAATTGCGCCGGCTGCATTGCGATCGTGTTTTTTCTTGTATGATCGTGCCACGGAACAAATCACTGTGAACGGCTGTTGCGCCGGTCAGCTTCCGCATAAACAGGCAGCGGTCAACTGAATTTTCTTTTCAAAACAACGGATTGATCCATGACTTCACGCACCATACTGATCGTCGACGATGATGATGACCTGCGCGGCACACTGGTCGAGCAATTATCCCTTTATGAGGAATTCGACGTGCTGCAGGAATCGACTGCGGCAAAAGGTGTCGCCGCAGCGCGCGGCGGCCTCATTGATCTGCTCATCATGGACGTCGGGCTGCCCGACATGGATGGCCGCGAAGCGGTGAAGATCCTGCGCAAGGGCGGTTACAAGGCGCCCATCATCATGCTGACCGGTCACGACACCGATTCGGATACGATTCTTGGTCTCGAGGCCGGCGCCAACGACTATGTGACGAAGCCGTTCCGCTTTGCCGTGCTGCTGGCGCGCATTCGGGCGCAGCTGCGCCAGCATGAGCAGAGCGAGGACGCCACCTTCTCGGTCGGGCCCTATACTTTCAAGCCCAGCCAGAAACTGCTGCTTGACCCGCGCGGCGGCAAGGTGCGGCTGACGGAGAAGGAAGCCTCGATCATCAAATATCTTTATCGCGCCGACCAGAAGGTGGTGACGCGCGACGTGCTGCTCGAGGAGGTGTGGGGCTACAATTCCGGTGTCACCACGCACACGCTGGAAACCCATGTCTACCGGCTGCGCCAGAAGATCGAGCGCGATCCTTCCAATGCGGAAATTCTTGTGACAGAAAGCGGCGGCTACAAGCTGGTTCCTTAAACATTTCATTATCCAATGAGCGGTCGGGCGGGGCCGCTTTCGGGTACGATCCAGTTGGAGGGTGGTTTGGATCGAACTCGCAGAGGAGGAGTCGGACTGTCGGTTCGGGGACATAGCTAGATGGCGCTGGATGACGACATCCGCGTCCTGTCCGCCGTGAGGCTCTTCGAGGGCTTCACGCAGGAACAATTGCGCCTGCTCGCCTTTGGCGCCGAGAACACCAGGCTGATTGCCAACCACAAGCTTTATCGCGAGGACGATGAGGCCGATTCCGCCTATATCGTCGTCAGTGGGCGCATCGTGCTCTACCGGGAGCAGGGTGGTGAACGCATCCCAATTGGCACGGCAGGCCCCGGCACAATCCTGAGCGAACTGGCGTTGATCGCCGACACCAACCGGTTGACCAGCGCCTCGGCCGAGATCGATTCCGAAGTGATGCGGCTCAGCCGCAAGATGTTCCGCCGCATCCTGGAGGAATATCCCGAGATCGCGGTCAAGCTCCACCAGCGCATCTCGGAGGAATTTCAGGCGATGATCCGCCGCATCGAGGAACTGGCGCCGCGCTTCTCTGGCTGAAGGCTGCCCGCCTGCGAAGCTGTTGTGTCGCGGCCCAAGGCGGAAGCGCGGCAGCGCTTTTCAACGACATTGGCCGCGATGACCTGATCGTGGCGCACTGCGGCCGGAGCGGGAATCGCCAAGGTTCGTTCATCCGGACGCCCGGATCCAGGGGCAAGGGTCCGTTGACAGGCATGAGGTGAAATCCTAAAGCACCTCGAAGGCGGCCGGCACAGCAGGCGCCATCACCACCAGGCTCCTGGGGGGAGCGAGCCATGCCATCAGGGCGGTACGAGACGATTATCTTGTATTCCCGCAATGACGCGTTCGGCGACGGATTAATCCGGATTCCGGCTTTGCGCGCCGCCAGAACGGCATTCCCCGATAGTTTCATCGTCTACGGAACCACCCGGTCGTCGTCCCTTGAACATAGCCTCAATCGCCATGCCGGCCATTTGGTCGATGCGATCAATGTGCGGACGCCCCTGGCGCGCCTGATCGCCGGTCACCGCAACGGCAAGGGGCGATTGGCCGTGGTCGATTTCCGCATCTCGGCGCGTTGGCTGCTTCAAGCCTCGGCATCACTGCTCGGCCGCGGCATCGCCTATGAGGCAAACTTTCCGGCTTTCGCCCTTTCCTGGCGCCTGGGCCAAAGGCCTGAAGCACGACCCGGGCACAATGCCTGGCGCTACCACCGCCTCATCGAACGCCTTGCCGGCAAGCGGCTGCCTTTCGATCATCGGCTGGAGCCTGGCCCGGCCGCGCGAGCGGCGGCCAGGGGCCTTGCGGACGGCAAGCATGCTCCGTTGATCATTATCGCGGCGCACGGCAGCGCCAGCAAGCGCATGTCGGCGGATCAGGTTGCCGCGATCGCCGACAGCCTGATCGCCGACGGGGCGGACCTTCTCTATGTGAAAACTCCCGGCGATGGTCCCGATATGGCTGAACTGGCTCAGCGCGTACCGAAGCTGCGGCTTGTCGATTCCGCCGCGATCGAGGGTGTCGATATCGGTGACATCTTGCTGGCGCTCGGCGAGTTTGCCGATCTTTACATCGGCGCCGAAGGCGGTACCGCACATCTCATGGCAACCGTGATGACGCCGATGGTTATCCTCAGTGGCGGCGCCAACATGGCCCGTTGGAGGCCGCTTTCGAACTGCGTGGACGTGATCGAATCCCGTCTTGCAAGCCCGACCGGCCTGGTCGCCGATGTGCCTGCGTCGACAATCGTCGAAGCGGCGCAACGGATGCTGGCGACGCGCCGCCGCGACCATCCCCATCTGCCGGATCTCGCAGGCCTGTCAGTCCAGCAATTTCGCGATAACGACATGCATGAAGACTTGAAGCACGCGGTTTGAACTTGAATTCATTTGGCGCGCTTCGAAGCGCGTTGAGATTCAGGTCGGCCATTTGCAGGCCAGCCTCACCTGAACATCGACGCCATGGTATAATGGGTTCGGTGGGGCGAAGCGCTGCAATCATGGTGACCACCGGCACAATGCAGGCGAAGTTCTCGGCGGCAAATCTGGCGGCTGTCGTACTTTGGTTCCAGTGGAGTTCCTCTCAGTCCTCAATGAGAATAGCAATGCCAGAGAACAACGCGCTGAACACAAAGCATGGCGGCGAATGGATAATAGCCTGGCGCTTGGTCGTACTGGCGGCGACGGCGATTAATGTTGCGATGCTCTTAGCCGCGCTGTTCATCGCGCAAATTCGTGGCCTGGACGCTTGGATCTTTTATCGAGATCCATCTGCAGCCGCCGAAGTCGGCTTCTATACGGGGTGGATTTCGTCCCTGGGTGCTTCGCTATGGATCGGCACCGGCGCTGCCACCCTGTTTGCTGGCCTGCTCACGCATCGATGGGATTGCACGTTTCTCGGCGGTCTTACCCTGTTCTTGGGCCTCGATGACCTGTTGTTGATCCATGAGGACGTGCTGCCCATTGTAGGGATACCGGAGATCGTTCCGATGATTGTCTACGCCGCCGCCGGGTTGTTCTGGTTCTTTCGGCTGCGACGAAAGACATTCGACGGCACGATCGTCTTTGTGGCCGCAGGCTTCCTGCTCGCGATGTCAGCATCGATTGACCAGCTCGGAGAGCTGTTTCCTACCCCTGGTTCTGCGGCCGCCATCGCCGAAGACGTCGTCAAAGAGCTTGGCATCTTCCTTTGGGCGGCAGGTGCCGTTGGGTACGCGGCGATGGTGACACGATTGGGCCGTCCGTGGGTGGATCCAGCCGACTCCACCTCTACCGACTGACTGCCGCAGGCCCCGCATCTTCAAGCAGGCTAGTCCAGATCGAACCGCGCGATCACAGGCACATGGTCCGACGGGCGCTCCCAGCCGCGCGCCGGACGCAGGATTTCGTAGCCGGAAAAGCTGGGCACCAGGTTCGGCGACGACCAGACGTGGTCGAGACGGCGGCCGCGGTTGGACAGCTCCCAATCCTGCGCGCGATAGCTCCACCAGGTGTAGAGCTTCTGCTCATGCGGCACGTTGAGCCGCATCAGGTCGACCCAGTCGCCGGCGCGCCGCATCGCCTCGAAATTTTCTGTCTCGACCGGCGTGTGGCTGACCACGTTGAGCAATTGCTTGTGCGACCAGACGTCATGCTCGAGCGGGGCGATGTTGAGGTCGCCGACCAGCACCGAGCCGGACACCTCGTCATGTTCTGCCCGGATGGCATTCATCTCGGCAACGAAGTCGAGCTTGTGCTTGAACTTCCTGTTGATGACGGGATCCGGTTCGTCGCCGCCCGCCGGAACGTAGAAATTGTGGAGCAGGATCGCCTTGCCGCCGGCCCGCACCGTGACCGAGAGGTGCCGGCTGTCCTCGATTTCGCAAAAGCGTCGCTTTTCGACCACCTCGATCGGCCGCCGCGCCACCGTCGCGACGCCGTGGTAGCCCTTCTGGCCATGGAAGGCGATGTGCTCGTAGCCGAGCTTGCGGAAAGCCTTTTCGGGAAACAGTTCGTCGGGAACCTTGGTTTCCTGCAGGCACAGCACGTCGGGCGCATGCTCGACGAGCAGGCGCTCGACGATCGGCATGCGCAGGCGAACGGAGTTGATGTTCCAGGTGGCGATGGAGAAGGGCATTGGCAATCCAGGACAGCGTGCAGCCGGCCAGAACCGATGGGTCCCGGCGGGGAAGACGCCTTTTGACGGAGTCAGCCCGGGAAATTGCCAGCCGCGGGCCGCAAAGACAAGCCGGGCCACGCCCGACGAGGCGCGGCCCGGTGCTTTCCACAGCTATTGAGCGTTTGAAGCCAGAGCAATTCCAGGAACAAGGAGTTGGAGCGGGTCGTCGTTCCCGTGAAACGGTGAACTGCTCTAGCGCGCCTTGTTGGTGTTGAGCTCGCGGTTCGCCGTGTAGTCGATGGCGAAAGTATCCGGCGCGAAGCTGACACCTTCCTTGGTGTTGAAGATCATCACCGTCGTATCCTTGCCCTGCGCGTCGGTGATCGTCCACTGCCGCAAATCGAAGGTTTTCGGATCGAACATCATGGTGATCCTCGAATTGCCGAACACCGATTTGTCGGCGAGCTGGATGGTGGTGAGGTCATCCTCCTGCTTGACGCTTTTGACGCGATCGCCGGAGAGGTCGATCCTGGTGTCGAGCAGCAGCTTCAGGGGCGTCTTCGACAGCGGATAGAGATCGGACGTGTTGAGCCTCTTGTTCAGGATGACCACCGATTTGCCGTCTGAAATCACCCGGAAATTCGAAGAGCCGTCATAGTTGAAGCGGATCTTGCCCGGCCGTTCAAGGAAGAACTTGCCGCCGGTCTGCTCGCCCTTGGGGCCGAACTGCACGAATTCGCCGCTCATCGATTTGACCGAGGAAAAGTGGTCGGCGATCTTCTGTGCCGCGGCCGGCACGGCCGCCTGCGCCGAGGCCAGCACCTGGAAGCCGGGTACCGCGTTGAAGGCTGCCGCCCCCGCAAACGCCAGGCCGAGGCCCAGCAACTGACGCCGGGAGGGAGCAAATGTGCTGAGCGCTGAAAGATCGTTTTTCATGTCGGTCACTCTCATCTGATTCCTGAGTTGTTCTGTGCTTGGACCCCCAGTTAGGCTGAAATTTGGCGGGTCAGGCGTCCCTTGGTCGCTTCAACGCCTTGAAAGGTTCAAGGTTGCCGGACCGGGATGTCACAAGGGTCAGGCTTTCCAGTCAGAACTTGTCCTCTTCGGTCGGCACCAGGATCTCGCGCTTGCCGGCATGGTTGGCCGGGCCGACGATACCTTCCTTCTCCATCTTCTCGATGATCGAGGCGGCGCGGTTGTAGCCGATGCCCAGCCGGCGCTGGATATAGCTGGTCGAGGCCTTGCCATCGCGCAGCACCACGGAGACCGCCTGATCGTAGGGATCGTCGGAATCCTCGAAATTGCTGTTGCCGCCACCGGACCCACCCTTGCCCGACGGCTCGTCGTCGTCCTCGCCGTCATCCTCGGTGATGGCGTCGAGGTATTCCGGCACGCCCTGCAGCTTCAGGTGCGCGACGATCTTCTCGACCTCTTCATCGGCGACGAACGGGCCGTGCACGCGCTGGATACGACCGCCGCCGGCCATGTAGAGCATGTCGCCCATGCCGAGCAGCTGCTCGGCGCCCTGCTCGCCCAGAATGGTGCGGCTGTCGATCTTGGACGTCACCTGGAAGGAGATGCGGGTCGGGAAATTGGCCTTGATGGTGCCGGTGATGACGTCGACCGACGGCCGCTGCGTAGCCATGATGACATGGATGCCGGCGGCGCGCGCCATCTGCGCCAGGCGCTGCACGGCACCTTCGATGTCCTTGCCGGCGACCATCATCAGGTCGGCCATCTCGTCGATGATGACGACGATATAGGGCATCGGCTCGAGATCGAGGTTCTCGGTCTCGTAGATCGCCTCGCCGGTCTGGCGGTCGAAGCCGGTCTGCACGGTGCGTGAGATCTTCTCGCCCTTCTTGTCCGCCTGGCTGACGCGGGCGTTGAAGCCGTCGATGTTGCGCACGCCGACCTTGGACATCTTGCGGTAGCGGTCCTCCATCTCGCGCACGGTCCATTTCAGCGCCACCACCGCCTTCTTCGGATCGGTGACGACGGGCGTCAGCAGATGCGGGATGCCGTCATAGACCGAGAGTTCCAGCATTTTCGGATCGATCATGATCAGCCGGCAGTCCTGCGGCGTCAGCCGGTAGAGCAGCGACAGGATCATGGTGTTGATGGCGACCGACTTGCCCGAGCCGGTGGTGCCGGCGACAAGCACGTGCGGCATCTTGGCGATGTCGACGATGACCGCCTCGCCATTGATGGTCTTGCCCAGCGCCAGCGCCAGCTTGGCCTTCGTCGTCTCGAAATCGCGGCTGGCCAGGATCTCTCTGAGATAGACGGTTTCGCGCTTGGCGTTCGGCAGTTCGATGCCGATGGCGTTGCGGCCTGGCACCACCGCGACGCGGCAGGCGATGGCGCTCATCGAGCGGGCGATGTCGTCGGACAGGCCGATGACCCGCGACGATTTGATGCCGGGCGCCGGTTCGAGCTCATAGAGCGTGACCACCGGACCCGGACGCACGGCGATGATCTCGCCCTTGACGCCGAAATCCTCCAGCACGCCTTCGAGCAAGCGGGCGTTCTGCTCCAACGCGTCCTTGGACAGGCTGGCGTCGCGCACCACGTTCTTCGGTTCGGAGAGGAAGTGCAGCGACGGCATTTCGAACTTTTCCGAGCCGATCAGCGAGGTCTGCGCCTCGCGCTGCACGCGGGCGCCGGGCACGGGGCGCGCCGCCGGCGCCTCGACGCGGGTGGCTGCGTCGGAGCGGAACGGCTGCACCTTGGCGGTCGACGCGCCGCGGCGTTGCACGACAGGCTCATCGTCGAAATCGGCATCCTCGCCCGCATTGTCGAAGCGGTCCTCGAAGATATCGGCATCGTCGGGATCGAGCGAGACGCTGCGGTCATTGACCATGGCGGCGAAGAATTCGGGCTCGACGCGGGCGCGGCCATCCTGGCTCATCCGCTGCTCGGCAAACTCGGCCGATTCGACCCGTTCTGCGGCGCGCCGCCAAGCGGTGGAGCGCTGCTCCATCTCCGGCTCGTACTCGTCCCGCTCCTGCCAGCGGCGCAAGGCGCGGCGGTGCATCCACGCGCGGAGCGAGAGCCACCAATGAGTAATTGCCCCGAGTGCCAGGATGCCCTCGTCGCCCTCGTCCTCGTCATTGTCGAACAGAAGGTCGTCCTCGCGCGGATCAACGGCGGGCTCGTCCTCCATCACGGCGAAGCCGTTCTTGCGTCCGATCAGCGCCGAGCCATGGGCGAAGAGCCACAGTGCGGGCGCCGACAGCAGGATGGCGATGATGCTGGCGATCAGCCCGGTCGGATAGCCGCCGATGACGACGCCGGGGATCTTCAGCACCATGTCGCCGAACACGCCGCCGAGGCCGGTGGGCAGCGGCCAGGTCTTGGGCGGCACGACGCAGCCGACCATCGCAGCGGCCAGCAGCGCGAAGCCGAACCAGGACAACCCGCGCTTGGGCAGCCTGTCGACGCCGCGTGCGGAAAACAGCAGGAATCCCCAGATGACCGTCGGAACCAAGGCGGCGACGGCGGCGAGGCCGAAGAACTGCATGGCCAGGTCGGAGAACACGGCACCCGCATAGCCCATGGCATTGGTGACGGTGTTGTTCGTCGCGTGGGAAAAACTCGGATCGGCGACATTCCAGGTGGCAAGGCTGGCAACGCCAAAGGCGGCCAGCGCGAACAGGCCGACGCCGACCAGCCGCCCGACCTGACGCCGTGCGAACGCCTGGATGCCGTGCCCCGTATCGGCCAGCGCGAGCGGTGCTGAAGCCCCTGAACGCATGCTCTTCCCCGTCTGTCGTGGACTCGCCGGGTGCGTGGCGCATTCCGGCAGATTCGGGTCTCAGACTATCGGTGGGAAGGTTAAGGGCGCATTAACTATAAGAGGTTGAGATGATCAAACCTCGTTACCGCCGGTTGAGCCGCTCGAGGCAATGATGGACGACGGGCCGATGGAGCTTCCATCGAACGACACAATGGCGGGCTGGCAGCCCGCCATTGGTCGTCTGGAACAAAGATCGGGTCTCGGCCCGATCGCGGCAAATCAGTTGGCGCCGCCGAGCGCCTGCACATTGGCGCAGAATTCCGCATGCGGCTTGCTCATCGCCGCATCCTGGCATTCCTTCTTCATCGCTTCCTGCTTTTCCATCGGCATGGCCATGAAGGCTGTCTTGAAATCCGCCATCGGCTTCATGGTTTTCATGCCGGAGTCCGTGAAGAACGGCGCCATGTTGTCGGGCTCATCCAGAGCACCGGCAAAAGCCACGCCGCCTATCATGGAAAGAGCAAGCGCTCCGAGGCAGATGTTCTTGAGGTTCATGAGATGGTTTCCTTCCCTGTTGTTGGCACGAGCGTCAGAACGACGATCGCCTCCACTGTTCGGAACCAGAGCGGTCGTTGTTTCCTCAAAAAACCTGATCACCCGAACGTGATTGCGTGAAGCCGCCCATTGCCGGAATGGCTTGCCAAAAAAAGAGGCCCGGAGGTGATCCGGGCCTCAATGCGTGAACTCCTTTCGGGAGCGTCACGACGGGATGGGAGAATACGAGGCGGCCGAGGCCGCCTCGCACAGGGCTTACGAGTGATAGGCCGCTTCGCCATGCGAGGTGAGGTCGAGGCCTTCGCGCTCTGCGTCGGCTGTCGGACGCAGGCCGATGATCAGGTCGACGATCTTGTAGAGGATGGCGCTGCCGATACCCGACCACAGCAGGGTCACCAGGACACCCTTGGCCTGCGCCAGGAGCTGGGTGGCCGTGCCGGCATAGCCGGCAGCAAAGTCGGCCGTCGAATAGTCGACAATGCCGGCGCCACCGAGGGCAGGATTGACCAGGATGCCTGTGCCGAGCGCGCCGATGATGCCGCCGATGCAGTGGACGCCGAAGACATCAAGGCTGTCGTCGTAGTCGAACGCGTTCTTCACCACCGAGACGAAGAAGTAGCAGACGAAGGTGGCGACGATGCCGAGCACGATGGCGCCCATCGGGCCGGCAAAGCCGGCAGCGGGCGTGACGGCGACGAGGCCGGTCACCGCACCCGAAACAGCACCAAGCATGGAGGCTTTGCCGCGCAGCAGCGATTCAAGCACGATCCAGGTCACCGCCGCCGCCGCCGTGGCGACGAAGGTATTGATCATGGCCAGCACCGCATAGGCGTTCGCTTCAAGGTTCGAACCGGCGTTGAAGCCAAACCAGCCGACCCACAGCAGCGAAGCACCGACCATGGTCAGCGTCATCGAGTGCGGCGCCATGAGATCCTTCTTGTAGCCGCTGCGCTTGCCGATCATGAGCGCGCCGACGAGGCCGGCGATGCCCGCATTGATGTGAACGACCGTGCCGCCGGCGAAGTCGATGGCGCCGAAGCTGAAGATGAGGCCGGTCGGATCGCTATAAGCGCTCGGGCCGCCCCAGAACCAGACCATATGAGCGATCGGGAAGTAGATGAAAGTGACCCACAGGATCACGAAAAGGATCAAAGCGGAGAATTTGACGCGTTCGGCGAAGGCGCCGACGATCAGGGCCGGCGTGATGCAGGCGAAGGTCATCTGGAAGACGACGAACACCAGTTCAGGAATGGCGACACCCTTGGTAAAGGTTTCCGACAGGGTCGTCACATCGACGCCGGAGAGAAACATCTTGGAAAGGCCGCCGACGAAGGCGTTGCCCGGGGTGAAGGCGAGGCTGTAGCCGTAGAAAACCCAGATGATCATGACCACGCTGGTGATGGTGAAGACCTGCATCAGCACCGACAGCATGTTCTTGCTGCGAACCAGGCCGCCGTAGAAAAGCGCAAGACCGGGAACCGTCATCAACAGCACCAGAACGGTGGAAACCATCATCCACGTGGTGTCGCCCTTGTCGACGGTGAAAGCTGGCGCTGCCGCAGCCGCGGCGGGAGCCGCTTCCTGCGCGAATGCGGCGACCGTGCCCAATGCTCCGAGCGCGAACGAGCCGAGCAGCGCGGAGCGCGCCGCTGACTTCAAGGTGGAAGGAATATTCATTGAACTCTCCATTGGAATACGTGATCGCCGCTCAGAGCGCGTCGGTGTCTGTTTCGCCGGTGCGGATGCGCACCGCCTGATCGATGCCGAAAACGAAGATCTTGCCGTCGCCGATCTGGCCGGTCTTGGCGGCGGCGGTGATGGCTTCGACAGCCTTGTCCACCATGTCGGAACTGACGGCGACTTCGATCTTGATCTTCGGCAGGAAGCTGACCGCGTATTCCGCCCCGCGATAGATTTCCGTATGCCCTTTCTGACGCCCGTAGCCTTTGACTTCGGTGACGGTCAGGCCCTGGATGCCGACGGCGGTAAGCGCTTCGCGTACCTCGTCGAGCTTGAACGGCTTGATGATTGCCATCACAATTTTCATAAGGTTTCACCCTTCGCTGTTGCGGTCCCCCGCGTTTGCACACCTTCACCGATCCCAAAAAGCCGGAGAGTGCCCACGAGGATTCAAGCTCCGTGCCAAGTGCCGAAGCAGGATGCTAACCCATTGTAAACAAAGAGATTAGGGAGCACACCGACGCAACCTGCCCACAGCTGCAGCGGTGCATCTGCCTAAAACTTAGGCAATTTTTGAAAAATGCCTACTCTGCAGGCGATCGCTTGAGCCGGATCAGCCCTTCCTGCGCAACCGAGGCGATCAGCGTGCCGTCGCGGGCAAACAGCGACCCGCGTGTAAAGCCGCGGGACCCCTGTGTCGACGGGCTGTCCTGCGTATAGAGCATCCAGTCGTCGAGCGCATGGCTGCGATGGAACCACATGGCGTGGTCGAGGCTCGCCGCCTGGATATCGCGATCGAAAATGGCGCGGCCATGCGCGAAGGTCGATGTGTCGAGCAGCGTCATGTCGGAAAGATAGGCGAGCACCGCCGCCTGGATGGCGCGGTCCGCCGGCACCGGACCGGTGGTGCGGATCCAGATATTCTGCTTCGGCTCCAGCTTTTCGCGGCTGGTGTAATGCTTCAGCATCACCGGCTTCATCTCGATCGGCCGGTCGCGCTCCCAGTAGCGTTTGATGCCATCGGGCACCGCCTCGCCGAATTTGCCCAGCAATTCGCGTTGCGACAGCAATGTGTCCGGCCCCGGAACGTCCTGCGGCATCGGCACCTGGTGCTCGAGACCGACCTCGTCCTGCTGGAACGAGGCTTCGAGCGAAAAGATCGCCTGGCCGTGCTGGACCGCCACCACGCGCCGCGTGGTGAAGGAGCCGCCGTCGCGAATACGGTCGACCTCGTAGACGATCGGCACCTTGGTGTCGCCGGGCCGCATGAAATAGCCGTGCAGCGAATGCACGTACCGATCGGGATCCACTGTCCGCTGCGCCGCCACCAGCGCCTGGGCGATGGTCTGGCCGCCGAACACGCGCTGCCAGTCGAGCAAGGGGCTGCGACCACGATACAGATTGTGTTCCAGCTTCTCGAGGTCGAGAATGCCGAGAAGCTCGTCCATGGCTGCCGTCATATTTCGCGCCCTCACCGCAGAAGTGTTATGGCGGTTTCCGACAGGACGAACAGGCAGTCAAGGGTGCAGGACCCGGCGGCGCGCAGGAGCGAAGATGATGGAACGCAAGGCGGACACGAAAACCGGGGCAAACGCGAAAACAAGATCTGGGCTCGATGTCCTGGTCGCCGGCGCCGGCTATGTCGGCCTGGCCGCCGCCGTATCGCTGAAGCAGGCGCGACCGGATCTCGCCATCGCTCTCGTCGATGCCGCACCTGCTGGCGCCTGGCAAAGGGATGGCCGCGCCTCGGCCATTGCCGCCGCCGCCTGCCGCATGCTCGACCAGCTCGGCGTGTGGGCCGAGATCGTGCCCCAGGCGCAGGCGATCACCGAGATGATCATCACCGATTCGCGCACTGCCGATCCGGTGCGTCCGGTCTTCCTGACCTTCGACGGCGAAGTGGCGCCGGGCGAGCCTTTTGCGCATATGGTCGCCAACAGGGTGCTGAACGGCGCCTTGCGGGCCAGTGCCGAAAAACTCGGCATCGACATCATCGAAGGCGTCGCCGTGCAGGGGTTCGAGACCAACGGCGCCGGCATCACCGTGCATCTCGCCGACGGCGCGACGCTGAAGGCCCGGCTGCTGGTCGCCGCCGACGGCGTCAACTCGAAGCTGCGCGACATGGCCGGCATCAAGACGGTGAAGTGGGAATATGGCCAGTCCGGCATCGTCTGCACGGTGGCGCATGAACGCCCGCACAATGGTCGCGCCGAAGAGCATTTCCTGCCGGCTGGCCCCTTCGCCACATTGCCGCTCAAGCCCGGCGAGGACGGCACCAACCGCTCGTCGATCGTCTGGGTCGAACGTACGCCCGACGCCGAGAAGCTGGTGGCCGGTGACGATCTCCTCTTCGAACACGAACTCGAACAGCGCTTTGGCCTGAAGCTTGGCGAAATCCGCGTCGCCGACAAGCCGCGCGCCTGGCCGCTCGGCTTGACCATTGCGCGTGCCTTCGTCGCACCCCGCATCGCGCTCGCCGGCGATGCCGCCCACGGCATCCACCCGATCGCCGGCCAAGGCCTCAATCTCGGCTTCAAGGATGTCGCAGCCCTTGCCGAGGTGATCGTCGAGGCCGACCGGCTCGGCCAGGATATCGGAGCGCTCGACGTGCTCGAGCGCTACCAGCAGTGGCGCCGCTTCGACACGGTGCAGATGGGTGTCACCACCGACGCGCTGAACCGGCTGTTTTCCAACGATATCGGCCCGCTGCGCACCGTCCGCGACATCGGCCTCGGCCTCGTCGAACGCATGCCGCGCCTGAAGGAATTCTTCATCCGCCAGGCGTCGGGACTGTCCGCCGGCACGCCAAGACTGTTGAAGGGCGAGGCGATTTGACCCGCGGCCAGCATCCCCAACGTCGTCATTCCTTGGGCGTAGCGACGCGAAGCGGAGCGAAGACCCAAGGATCCATGCCGCGACCTTGGCTGAAGAATGCAGCGGAGCAGAATTCTGCACCGTGGTGACGCGTTTGAGTCGCGGCATGGATCCCGGGGTCTGCGCCGCGTCGCTTCGCTCCTTGCTCCGCCCCAGGATGACGAAAGCGATGGGCGTTTCCGCCAATCGCCAAGGTATGCGATCAATTGACCTCAAAACCCAGCTTTTGCCGCAGCCGCAATATCCTCTGGTCGGATATTTCGAGGCGTTTCTCGCCGCCCTGGGCGGCGCGGTTGACCATCTGCAGCAGATCGTTTCGCTCGGCGACATCCAGACGCTCGCGCAGGAACGGCGCCAGCTTGTCGATGACGATTGTGGTGTCGTCGATCTGTGACGCCGCCCATTTGGCGTAGACCACCGCTTCGTCCGTTTTCTTCTTGTCGGCGATCTCGGAAATCACGGCGCGGATGACGGCCTCGCGCTGCGGCAGTATGGGCCCATCCTCGGAGACGATCGATGTGATCAGCGTAGCTGCCGCTACGACCGGATCATCGATCGCCGTCAGCGGCGACAGCGCCGCCTGCTTGCGCAGCTTCTTGCGGCGGATGTTGCCCTGTACGCGCCCGACAACGTCCGCAACCTCACGAGCCGCGTCGTTCATCGCCTTCATCCGGTACCACCAGAACGCTGCCGCGCCCATCACGCCAAGGATAGCAATCAGGAAAGGCATGTCGAAATCCCCAAGAACCCCGGCGACGATAGGAGAACTCTCTCCTTGCTTCAACACGCAAAAGTTGCGCACGAAATGAACCAGGACGATCGTTCAGTCGAATGTCTTGGTTTCCGCGTGGCTGTAGCACATGGCGGGGGCTATGACCCCGGCACATCGTAGATCGCCCGCACCTCGATAGTGCCTATTTCGGCCAGCGGGATCTCGCCAGCGATCTCCAGCGCCTGGTCGAGATTGTCCGCCTCGATCATGACGAAGCCGAGCAACTGCTCCTTGGTTTCGGCGAACGGGCCGTCGGTGATCAGCCGCTTGCCCTGGCGTCGCCGCAGCGTCTTCGACGTCTTCACCGATTGGAGCGCCTGTGCGACGATCAGCATCCCACGCTGATCCAATGAGCGGTCATGAGCCATCGAATCGGCATCGAGCTTGGCCAGACGCTCCGGCGTCATGGCATGGAGGTCGTTTTCCTCGCCATAGACCAGACAGACATATTTCATTTCCAGCTCCCTTGCTGTGACGAACCATAGGCGATCACGGTATCGGTTGAGTCCTTGCCGGCAGCAACATGGTCGAGAAGGCTGACCGCAATGCCGATAATGGCAATTGCCGCAATCAGCCGGCCGAAGCCGGAGGGCGGCACATGCAGCGGGTCGCGTTCCCCTAGATCAGCCCTTCGGCCGGTGCTTGTCCAATGGGCAGAAAACAGATTGTTCATCCGAACCTCCATCCGCCACGAGAATCCGTGGTCGCCCGCAGGACGGTCGGGGCCGGTGCAAGTCGACATTTTTGCACGCACATTTTTCAAAAAAGATTCGATGAGACCCGCCGTCGCCGCATGCGCGCGCAAAACAGCGCGGTGGTCTTCCCGCGCGCCCGCGCTATAGTTGGGAGGAACGCCGCCTGGCCGGCGCCACCGCTGTAACAAGGAGGAATTCATGGACCGCACCGCAAACGCCGTCTGGAAAGGCAATCTGAAAGAGGGCACGGGCACGCTCGACACCCAGAGCGGGACCCTGAAGGGCACGCCCTATTCGTTCAAGGCGCGCTTCGAGGACGAGAGCGGCAAATCCGGCACCAACCCTGAAGAGCTGATCGCGGCGGCGCATGCGGGCTGCTTTGCCATGCAGTTCTCGCATTTCCTGGCCGAGAACGGCACGCCTGCCACCGAACTCGACGCCAAGGCCGTGGTGACGCTGGTTCCCGGCACGGGGATCACCGGCAGCGCCCTCACCGTGGTCGGCAAGGTCCCGGGCATCGATGCGGCGAAATTCACGGAGCTGGCCGAGAAGGCCAAGGCCGGCTGCCCGGTCTCGAAGGCGCTCGGCGCCATAAACGTGTCGCTCGACGCCAAGCTCGGCTGAGAACGCTGCATCCGGTGTGAAGACCCGGCGCGAACGCTCAGGCGCGCGCGGGGACCTATGCTCCCAGCGCGTCCAGCCGGGCACGCAATGCGGCGACTTCCTGCTCCAACGCCTCCAACCGCGCCTCCAGGTCGGAAGCGGGCAGGACCGATGCACTTCGCTGCGCCGAAAGGACGGTAACGTCTACCGGGCCGCTCAGCAGATGTACGTAGCGGTCCTCGCGCTGGCCCGGTCCGCGCGGGATTTCCTGGATGAGTGACGGCCGACGGCCGATCAGCATGTCGAGCTCGGCGCGCAGATCTTCGATCGACGAAAACCGCGCCATGCGCTCGGTGCGCGCCGACAATTCATGGACCGTCTGCGGCCCGCGCAGCAACAGCAGGGCGATCAAAGCGGTCTGCGGCGTGGTCAGCGAGAAGCGCTGCGCCATCTGGTGCTCGTAGCGCTCGACACGCGAGCCGAACATCTGCCGCACCAGTCCCTTTTGTTCGAGCAGCTTCAGCCCCCGGTGCACCTCGGTCTGCTCCAGCGCCATCACCGGCTCGCGCGCCGTCTTCTGGTTGGCGGCGGCCAGTGCCGCGTTGAGCGTCAGCGGATAGACATCCGGCGTCAGCTCCTTCTTCTCGATCAGGCAGCCGAGAATGCGGGCTTCGATGGGGGAAAGGATGGGAAGGTCATCGCTCATTGAAGTTCAGCCTCCCGGCGGTAAAAATCGGTTGCAAGGGCTCGATTGTGCGCTTGGCGGCCCTCATCCCTGACCGTGCCAGCAAGATTCATTTCATAGTGTCCATAACGGGCCTCAAGGTAGCGCGCGATTGCCGTCGGGGTGAGACCGGACCCCATCTCCCGCGTCTGGCTTTTCCGCTCGATCAGGCTGCGGATTTCGTCGCATGCCCGTGCGGGTATCTCGGTCTGGTCGAGGCACTCGCCAAGATTCATCGGAGGCAGGCTGGCAAAGCCGTGCTGCTCCATCCAGTCCAGCGCTACCAGCGGCCGAATGAGATAAAACAGCTTCTTCAGCTTCACCTCGCCAGAGAAACTGCCGATCTTGGCGACATGCGACCGTGCAAGTCCGAGATAGTGATGCGAAACCTTTGCCGGATCGACGATCTCAGCCAACAGGTCGAGAAGGCGCCGGCGAAATCCCGCGACTTCCTCATAGACGATCGGTGACTTTGCCCATTCGACGATGACCGCATTGCCGCCGAGCGCCAGCAGCAAGGCCTTGCGCAGATCCCAGCCGCCGGCATCGATCTCGCCTTCGATAGGAAATTCAATCACGTCGCGTGCTTGTTCCAGCACGAGGTGATCGGGCACCGGCCTGACATAGACGAAGCGGCAATCATAGTCGCTGTCGGGAGACGGGAAACCCCAGGCGCGACTGCCGCTTTCGATGGCGAACAGGATCGTCACACCTTGGGTTCGCACCAGGTCGAGTCGCGCCCGGACTGCCGCAACGGCGTCCGGCGAAAAATCAGCAGGTAGCCGCTTCATTCAGGGCCTAAACCCTTCTCTCCACCATCATCTTCTTGATCTCGGCGATCGCCTTGGCCGGGTTGAGGCCTTTCGGGCAGGTCTGCGCGCAGTTCATGATGGTGTGGCAGCGATAGAGCCGGAACGGGTCTTCGAGGTTGTCGAGCCGCTCACCGGTGGCCTCGTCGCGGCTATCGATCAGCCAGCGATAGGCCTGCAGAAGCGTTGCCGGGCCGAGATAGCGGTCGCCGTTCCACCAATAGCTCGGGCACGAGGTCGAGCAGCAGGCGCACAAAATGCACTCGTAGAGCCCGTCGAGCTTCTCGCGGTCCTCATGGCTTTGCAGCCACTCCTTGGCCGGCTCCGGCGATACCGTCTTCAGCCAGGGCTGGATCGAGGCGTGCTGGGCGTAGAAGTTGGTGAGATCGGGCACCAGGTCTTTGACCACCTGCATATGCGGCAGCGGGTAGACTTTTACCGCGCCGGAAATGTCGTCGCAGCCCTTGGTGCAGGCGAGCGTGTTGGAACCGTCGATGTTCATGGCGCAGGAGCCGCAAATGCCTTCGCGGCAGGAACGCCGCAAGGTCAGTGTCGGGTCGATCTTGTTCTTGATCCACAGCAGCGCGTCGAGCACCATCGGCCCGCAATCGTCCATGTCGACGAAATAGGTGTCGATGCGCGGGTTCTCGTCATCGTCCGGCGACCAGCGGTAGATGCGGTACTCCCGCAGATTGGTGGCGCCCTCGGGCTTGGGCCAGGTCTTGCCCGGCTTGATCTGCGAATTCTTCGGGAGCTTGAGTTCAACCATGTTCGATCCTCAATACACTCTGGCCTTGGGCGCGATCTTGGCGAGGCTGATGCCGCCGTCCTTTTCAGCCAGCTGCGGTTCGGTGTGCACCGGCCGGTAGGAGAGGGCCACCTTGCCGTCTTCGCTCAGCCTGGCCAGCGTATGCTTGCGCCAGACCGCGTCGTCGCGCGCCGAAAAGTCCTCGCGTGCGTGCGCGCCACGGCTCTCCTTGCGCGCCTCGGCGCTGTAGACCGTGGTGATGGCATTGGCCATCAGATTTTCCAGCTCCAGCGTCTCGACCAGATCGGAGTTCCAGATCATCGAGCGGTCGGACACTTTGATGTCCTTCAACTCGCCCCAGATCTGCGAAACCCGCTTGCAGCCGCTTTCGAGGGACTCCTGCGTGCGGAATACGGCCGCGTCTTCCTGCATCGCCTTCTGCATCTTTTCACGCAGCACCGCCGTCGGCGTCGAGCCATTGGCGTGGCGCAGCCGGTCGAAGCGGTCCATGATCTTTTCGACCGAGGCTTCGTTGGGCGAAGGGATCGCCGACTTGCGGTCGATGACCTGGCCGGCGCGGATCGCGGCCGCGCGGCCGAACACCACAAGATCGATCAGCGAATTCGAACCGAGCCGATTGGCGCCATGCACGGAGGCACAGCCGGCTTCGCCGACAGCCATCAATCCGGGCGACACCTGGTCTGGATTGAGCGCCGTCGGATTGAGCACCTCGCCCCAGTAATTGGTCGGCACGCCGCCCATATTGTAGTGGACCGTGGGCAGCACCGGGATCGGCTCCTTGGTCAGGTCGACGCCGGCAAAGATCTTGGCCGATTCCGAAATGCCCGGCAGCCGCTCATGCAGGACGGCGGGATCGAGATGGTCGAGATGCAGGAAGATGTGGTCCTTGTTCTTGCCGACGCCGCGACCCTCGCGGATTTCCAGCGTCATGCAGCGCGAGACGACGTCGCGCGAGGCAAGGTCCTTGGCCGACGGCGCGTAGCGCTCCATGAAGCGCTCGCCCTCGGAGTTGACGAGATAGCCGCCCTCGCCGCGTGCGCCCTCGGTGATCAGGCAGCCGGCGCCATAGATGCCGGTCGGGTGGAACTGCACGAACTCCATGTCTTGAAGGGGGAACCCTGCCCGCGCGGCCATGCCGCCGCCGTCGCCGGTGCAGGTGTGCGCCGAGGTGGCCGAGAAATAGGTGCGGCCATAGCCGCCGGTCGCCAGCACCACCATCTTGGCGGAGAAACGGTGGATGGTGCCGTCATCGAGGTTCCAGGCGACGACGCCGGTGCAGGTGCCGTCCGGCTCCATGATCAGGTCGAGCGCGAAATACTCGATGAAGAACTGCGCGTTGTTCTTCAGCGACTGGCCGTAGAGCGTGTGCAGGATGGCGTGGCCGGTGCGGTCGGCGGCGGCACAGGTGCGCTGCACCGGCGGGCCGTCGCCATAGTTCATCATGTGGCCGCCGAACGGCCGCTGGTAGATCTTGCCCTCTTCGGTGCGCGAAAACGGCACGCCGTAATGTTCGAGCTCGTAGACCGCGGCCGGCGCTTCGCGCACCAGATATTCCATGGCGTCGACATCGCCCAGCCAGTCCGAGCCCTTGACGGTGTCGTACATGTGCCACTGCCAGGAATCGGGACCCATGTTGGACAGCGAGGCGGCAATGCCCCCTTGCGCCGCCACCGTGTGCGAGCGGGTCGGGAACACCTTGCTGATGCAGGCGGTGCGCAGCCCCTGTTCGGCCATGCCGAGCGTGGCGCGCAGGCCGGCGCCGCCGGCGCCAACGACCACCACGTCGAACTTGTGGTCGACAAAGGTATAGCCTGCCGTGTTGGCTTGTTTCGCGTCCTTGGCCAACTCAGCCTCCGAATGCCAGCTTGAGCAGGGCGAAGATCGAGGCGACGCCGACCGCTATGGTGAAAAATGTATTGAGCGCGATCAGCGCCAGCTTCATGCCTTCGCCATGCACGTAATCCTCGATGATCGCCTGCATGCCGAGCCGCATATGGGTAAGCCCGGAAATGAGCACCAGGGCCATCACTAGCGCCACGAACGGGTTGGCAAGAGCTGCCCGCACATGTGCGTAGTCGGCGCCGTTGAGCGCGATCAGGAAGCCGACGAAGAACAGGATCAGCGGGATGTTGGCGATCGCGGTGAGGCGTTGGCGCCAGAAATGCCCGGTGCCCTCACGGGCGGAGCCGAGGCCGCGGACCCTCGCCAGCGGCGTGCGCATGTCGGTGTTTTTGCCGCTCATGGTCAGGCTCCCCGCGCCATAGTGCCGGCGATCCAGATCAGCAGGGTGAGCAGGATCGAGCCGGCCAGCGTCGCCCAGGCGATCTTCGAGGCGGTATGCTTCTCCAGACCCGCGCCGGTGTCCCAGACCAGATGGCGCACGCCACCCAGCATATGGTGCATCAGCGCCCAAGTGTAGCCGAACAGGATGAGCCGGCCGAGCCAGGTGCCGAAGGCCCAATTGGCCCAATCGAACGTCGCCTGCGAGCTTGCCGCCGCCATCAGCCACAGGGCGACCAGCAGCGTGCCGAAATACAGCGCGCCACCGGTGATGCGGTGAATGATCGACATCGTCATGGTGATCGGCGGCCGGTACACGGTGAGGTGCGGCGAAATCGGCCGTTCACGTCTGACAAATTCGCGGGTGGCTGGTGATTTGCTCATGGCTCCCCCAGTTCGGCGTCTCTCTGGAGCCTCAGGTGGAAATGCGGCATTGCCGCTTCCGGTTGCGACTTCGGACAGCCGGTTTCTAATGCTCTTTTTGCACCGCGTCAAAGCCAGAAAACCGTTTCGAAAACGTAATTTAGTCTGACTAAAAGGCCGGCTTGGGCTTCAATCGATTAGGCCGGGAGGCCCGAAGCCGGCTCGATATCGCTGCAGTGCAACATGTCTGACCCAAGGGCCCAGCGGTGTTGAGATTGGCGTCAGCGTTTGCAGGTCTGCGGCGTCGACCCCTTCTTCATCACCAACGCCTCGCGTCCGTCGATCACGATTGCGTCATGCGTGACCGCCTGGTAGCGGCTGCTCTGGTTGGCGGGCGACGCCGCAAACTCCTCGGTCGCGCCGTCGGACCCGACCACACGCAACGATGTACCGAGATTTTGGATAGAAATCATACCGTTGTTGCCGCATCTGTAGGTGGCCGCGCCTATGCCGGACCGAGGCGCGGTAAGGTCGGTGATGATCTTGGTTGCAGCTGCCGGAGGCGCCGCGGCTGCGACGGACTGCTGAGCCGGTGCAGGTGAGACGACCACGGTATTGGCCGCCTTCGGCGCGCTGTCCTGCGGCACACAGCCAGCGGCGATCCCGAGCAACGGGAAAACGGACACCCAATTCGGCCGGCGTAGCGCCATATGCTGTCCTCCCGCGCGGCAAACCAGCCGCGATGCTTTGCCAAGATCAAGGTCATCCCGACGCCGAGACGGACACCAGCCGCGATGGTGCGGCCGAGCATGGCCGAATGATGGCCACCAGGTTTTCCATCCAGTCGGATATTAACGGATATTAACCATGTTTACCGAGACATTGCCGCCAAACGCGCCGGCCTCTTAACAAAGGTTAAGAAAACGTTAATTTCTGATTCGAGGAGGCTTTCCCTCAAGACACGGAGGACGCCATGCGTTCGAATTCGGGCAGATCGCGCCTTGCGGCGCTCATCGTGACGGCGTCGGCCGTCGGCCTTGCAGCGCCAGCGCTTGCAGGCGCGCGGCATCAGGATCGCGTCTACGCCGATTCCTTCGGCAACCTCGTCGTCGACAGCGCCGCTGGCTACAAGCGCATCATCGTCGGCGAAGGCAGGCTGGCCAAGCAGCTTTCCGACTACACCAGCGCCGGCCAGCCCAAGGTGATCTACGAGAACGAAGCCGACGAAATCAGCGGATACAGCGATTGCTACCGGCCGCCGGTGCTGGTGAAGGGCCGCTCCTATATGTACGGTCTCTCCGACGGCGAGATGCCCGAGCTCAGCCCCTGCCGCTAGACTCTTTGTCTGGACGCAATTCCCAAGGGAAAGCGCCATGCGCTTTTCCCGGGAAAACCGTTTCACACTTTTCCTGAAATTGCTCTGGCTTCCATTCCGGCTGACGACCAATTGCCGGCAGGCCCGGCGGAGACGCGCACGCAATCGCGCCCGGCATTCTTCGCCTGATAGAGCGCCTGGTCGGCGCGCCGCATCAGATCGGCAAAGTCTTCGTTCGGATGAAGTTCGGCGACGCCGAAGCTCGCGGTGCAGCGGTTGTCAGCCGGCAGCCCGTCGATGGGCAGCCCGCCAAAGGCGCTGCGCGTGCCCTCGGCGAACAGCCGCGCCGCGGCAAGGTTGGTTCCCGGCAGGATGATGGCGAACTCCTCGCCGCCGATGCGGCCGGCAACGTGATGCGCGGCGGCGGCTTCGCGCAGGAAGCCTGCAAAAATCTCGATCACCCGGTCGCCTGACGCATGGCCGAAACTGTCGTTGACGCTCTTGAAATGATCGAGGTCGGCGATGACCAGCGCGACCGGCACGCCTTGCCGCATCGCGCCAAGCACCGCCAACTCGGCATGGCGGGTGAAGCCGCCGCGGTTGAGCAGGCGCGAAAGCGTGTCCGTCTCCGACTTCGACGTCACTTCGGCAAGCACGTCGCGAACCAGGATGGCCAGCATCAGCAGCGCCAGCGCCAGCGCAAAGACAGTGCCGAGCGATTGCGACACCAGCGCGTAGTTGCTTTGCAGATAGGCCTGCGGATTGGCGCCCCAGCCGCCGAGCGCATGCGCGATGAACGGCTTGGAGGCAAACTGCAGGCCGCTCGCCGCCAGCACGGCCATCAATATGCGATCGAGACGGTCAAGCTTTTGCCTCGATGACCAGACGATGGCCAGCCCGACGAACTGCATGACCGCATAGGGAAGCTGGTAAGCCATGATGCGGATGAGCGACTGGCGAGGCAGGTCCTGCACGAAATACACGGCTATGGTGGTGGCCAACAGGAAAAACAGCATCGGCTTCCAGGGCGGCGCCACGCCGTATTTGCGGGCAAGCCCGCCATTGAACGCAATGGTGGCGCCAAGGAAGACCGCGAAGGCGGCAACGACCGGGAGCCGCGCGTCGGCAAAAGCGGGAATGGAGAATTCGATGGCCGAATAGGCCATGCCCAGCAGATAGCCAAATGCCAGCCAGCGCGCCGGCGCCCGGCCGACATCGTGGAAGGCGACCGCCATGAAGGATGCCGCCAGCAGGCCGGCAACCGACAGATTGATCAACAGGATGAAGTTGGCGCCGCTCATGTTCTCCCGCACCCGCGCCGACAGCTAATCATCGACGGGCGAAGAAGACGTTAACGCCGTCCCGGCCGGACAGATTCAGCCGGTCTTGAGCGGCTCCGGCAGGAACGCCGTTTCCGGCCGCTCATAGGACAGGCGTACACTGTCGCGGCCGTTCTTCTTGGCTTTGTAGAGCGCATCGTCGGCACGGCGCATCAGCGGCTCCAGCGCCTCGCCACCGCTGCGGGCCGCCACGCCGAAGCTTGCCGTCACCTTCGTTCCCTGGGGAAGCCCGTCGACATGGCCGGCCGAATAGACGGTGCGCACCGCTTCGGCGAACAGCCGCGCCGCCGCAAGATCGCTGAGGGGCAGCAGCACCGCGAATTCCTCGCCGCCGATACGCCCGGCAACACCGCGCGCGCCGGCCGCCGACCGAAGCTTGGCGGCGAAGTCGGCGATCACCCGATCGCCCGCCCCATGCCCATGCACATCGTTGAGCGCCTTGAAGTGATCGAGGTCGGCCAGCACCAGCGCGACCGGGAACCGGGCCGAGGCGCAGTGCTGCAAGAGCCGCATGCCTCGCTCCGCGAAGCCACGCCGGTTGAGCAGGCCCGACAGGGGGTCGGTATAGGTCTCGGTCTTCAATGCCTTCAACACGTCGAGTGCCGCGGCGGAAAACAGGCACAGCGCGATGAGCAGCGAGAGCAGCGCGTGCGACAGCAGCGCCGTCGTCCAGTAGGACGAGCCATAGAACCCGTCATAGCTGGCGAAGGGCCCATGCGCGATGACGACGGCAAGGGTGCGCACGAAGAAATTGACGCCCGACAGCAGCGACAGCACGAACAGGATTTTTTCGGTCGGGCCGTTGTTGCGTACCGGGCGCAGTTCGGCGGCAACCAGAAGGCTGATGCCGCCGAATGCGAAATTCATCGCCAGGATGCGCCAGGTGAGATCCGGCGCGACGAACAGGAACCAGCATAACGACGCCAGGCCGCCGCCCGCCAACACGGCGATTCCCACAGAGGGCACCTTGCGGCCATAACGGTGGATGATGGCGCTGGACAGGCAGCAGGCAGCGATGGTGAAGCAGATGTTCGACGTAAGCTTGGTCAGCGGCATCCCGATGGGCAAGGTGAAATACTGGAGCAGGAAGCCAGCCGCCGAGAGACTGTAGCTGATCGCCAGAACGGCCAGATAGGGGCGGTGGCGCTGATAGGACCATAGCACAAGGAACGCCGCGCCGAGCGCCAGCGCGATCGTCGGGTTGAGCAGCGCAATGAGCAGACCCGTGTCCAACCGACTGTGACTTCCCCTGGCTTACGTCAGGGAAGAGCTTAGAGGGCAAGCCCAAACAAGCGGTTAAGCCATGCGGCAAGCAGGACCGCCGCCTCAAAATAATGTCAGGGAACCGCAGTCCCCAGTCAGCGTTCCTCCGTTCACAATCTGGAGCGACCCATGGCCGACACGATCACACTGACCGACCACGATGCGATCCGCTCATGGGCTGCCGGGCGCGCCGGCTTTCCCGCAATCGTCGACATATCGCCGGAGGCGGGGACGCAGCCCATGTTGAGGCTGGTCTTCGGCCAGCACGCCTATCAGGATCAGGACCAGCCTGAACGGCCGCTCAATGCGGGAGGTTATGAGCTCGTCGAATGGGACGAATGGTTCAAGCTCTTCGAGGAACAACAGCTTGCGCTTGTGGTCGCGGCCGAACAGCCGGGACGCCGCGAGGAGTCCACGAACTCGTTCGCCGCGACGGAACGAACTGACCCGAGCCGGGCGCGGCTCGGGTTCTGTTCACGGCAGAGCAATTCCAGGAAAAGTGTGAGGCGGTTTTCCCGGGAAAAGCGCATAGCGCTTTCCCTGGGGAATTGCGTCAAAACAGAGAGATAGAGCGGTCAACGTTTCCGTGAAACGCTGAACCGCTCTAGGGTTACTTCCACTCGCGGATGTCGACGAAGTGGCCGGCGATCGCCGCCGCGGCCGCCATCGCCGGCGACACCAGATGGGTGCGGCCCTTGAAGCCCTGCCGGCCCTCGAAATTGCGGTTCGAGGTCGAGGCGCAGCGTTCATGCGGCTTCAGCCGGTCGTCATTCATCGCAAGGCACATCGAACAGCCCGGCTCGCGCCAGTCGAAGCCGGCGGCGACAAAGATCTTGTCGAGCCCTTCGGCTTCCGCCTGTTCCTTGACCAGGCCGGAGCCCGGCACGATCATCGCATCGACATGCGGGCTGACCGTCTTGCCTTCGACCACCTTGGCGACGGCGCGCAGATCCTCGATGCGGCCATTGGTGCAGGAACCGATGAAGACGCGATCGAGCGTGATGTCGGTGATCTTGGTGCCCGGCGTCAGCCCCATATAGTCGAGCGCGCGCTGCTTGGAGGTGCGCTTGTTTTCATCGGCGATGTCGTCCGGGTTCGGCACGATGCCTTGCACCGACACCACATCCTCGGGCGAGGAGCCCCAGGAGACGATCGGCGGCAGCTTGGCCGCGTCGAGCACGATCACCTTGTCGAAATGCGCGCCTTCGTCGGACTGCAGCGTCTTCCAGTATTCGAGCGCCGCATCCCAGGACGCGCCCTTCGGCGCGCGCGGCTTGTCCTTGACATAGGCGAAGGTCGTCTCGTCGGCGGCGATAAGGCCGGCGCGCGCACCGCCTTCGATCGACATGTTGCAGATCGTCATGCGGCCTTCCATCGACAGCGCACGGATCGCCTCGCCGGCATATTCGATGACATAGCCGGTGCCGCCGGCGGTGCCGATCTCGCCGATGATGGCCAGGATGATGTCCTTGGCGGTGACGCCCTCCGGCAGCTGGCCGTCAACGCGCACCAGCATGTTCTTGGCCTTGCGCTGGATCAGCGTCTGTGTCGCCAGAACATGCTCGACCTCGGACGTGCCGATGCCATGCGCCAGCGCGCCGAAAGCGCCATGCGTCGAGGTGTGGCTGTCGCCGCAGACGATGGTCATGCCGGGCAGAGTAAAGCCCTGCTCCGGACCGATGATGTGGACGATGCCCTGGCGAATATCGTTCTCGGAATAATATTCGACGCCGAAATCCCTGGCGTTCTTGGCCAGCGCCTCGACCTGGATACGGCTTTCCTCGTTCTTGATGCCGAACTTGCGCTCGGGTGAGGTCGAGACATTGTGATCGACCACGGCCAGCGTCTTTTCCGGATGCCGGACTTTACGGCCGGTCATCCGCAGGCCTTCGAAGGCCTGCGGGCTGGTCACTTCATGGACCAGGTGGCGGTCGATGTAGAGCAGGCAGGTGCCGTCGTCCTGGCGGTCGACGACATGGTCGTCGAAAATCTTGTCGTAGAGGGTGCGCGGTGCGCTCATGTGCGTAAATCCGTCGATATGAGAATGGGAAAGACGCCTGACTTGCGGCCCGGCGAAAACGACCTGAACAGGTCGGCCTAGGGTAGTCGGCTGGTCAGCGCCCCGGACACGCGCGCGGAAAAGCGCGACGGCAGGCGTTTCCTGTCCTGCAGCACGAACCCCTTGTAGGCCGGATCGCCAAAAAGCTCTTCCATGGCGTGGCTCATACCAATGTTTTGGGTTTTCGGCAATTGCGGCGTGTCTTCGCAGAACCCAAACCTCTCCGCTCAGATCACTTCAAACACAAACGTCTTCACCAGCGCTTCGGGCTCGGCGATCGCATAGCAGCGGAACCACGGGCTTTCCTCGACCGGTCGCCATTTCCCAGCTTGCTCCAGCTCATCGAACACGGCTTGAAAGCCGCCACTTTCGAACACCTGGTCACGCACGGTGAAGATGGCATGGCCACCCTTGCGAGTGATGCGCACCAACTCGTGCAGACTAGAGGCCGGCGCATGGCTGATGGTGAACACTCCGGTCGAGAAGAAGGCGCGGAAGTGGCCGTCAGGCCATGGCAACGTGTCGCCCAGCATTGCCTGCTTCAGTTCGCTGTAGGCATTGCGGCTGCCGGCGATCTTCAGCATATCGTGCGAGAGGTCGAGCCCCGCAATGTCGCGGTAACCGAGCGCCTTCAGCGACGGTCCCGACAGGCCGGTGCCGCAGCCGGCATCGAGCAAGGGGCCATCGCCCGCCGGCACATGGCGCGCCACCCAGGCGGTGATCAGGAAAGGCAGGAGGTAGCCGAGCGAGGCGGTCTCGCTGTCATAGGTCGCGGCCCATGCGGCATAGGCCTCTTCAAGCGCTTCCGGCGTGTCGGCCGTGTAGACGGAATCCAGCGCCGCATTGGCTTTGTCGACGATCATGGGACCTCCTCAACGGGAATGCTCGGGGATCGTAATGCTGTCTTCGCCGAAAAACTATTCCTCGTGCTGACGGCGCAGCCGCCGCTCCAGCGCCCTGAGCGCCAGCGACAGTCCGACGGTCAGGATGAGATAGATGTAGGCCGTTAGCGAATAGGTCTCGAAGAAGCGAAAGGAGCCGGCGGCGTAGACCTTGCCCATCTGCGTGATGTCGGCAACGCCGAGCACCGAGACCAGCGAGGAATCCTTGACCAGCGCGACGAAATCATTGCCGAGCGGCGGCAGGATGGTGCGGATTGCCTGTGGGAACACGATCAGCCGGAAGCGCTGAGCGCGGGTCAGCCCAAGCGCCTTCGCCGCCTCGATCTGGCCCTTCTCCACCGACTGGATGCCGGCCCGGAAAACCTCCGAGATGAAAGCCGAATAGCCGATGGTCAGCGCCATGATGGCGCGCCAGAGCAGCGACACGTCGCGCACCAAAAGCTCGCCGAACAGGCCCGCACTTTGCAGCGGCGCGGTCAGCGCGTTCCAAGCCGCGACGAAGGCCGGTGCACCGGCAAAGGCGATCCAGAACAACAGCACCAGGATCGGCACGCCGCGGATGATCTCGACATAAAAGCGCGCGATCTGGCGCAGCCAGCGCGAGCCGGACATTCCCATCAGCGCGATGCCGAGACCCATGGCCGAAGCCAGCACGAAGGCAATCACGGTGACGAAGATGGTGACGCCGATGCCCTTGGCGACCGTGGCGAACACCTGGGTATAGAGGTTGCTGGTGGCGACGAAGACGGCCACCGCGATCGCGAGGGTTACGGCAACGACGAGCCACCAGGGGAAGTCGGCTTTGGAGGAAGAGCAAGGGACCTGCATCAGAAGGATTGCGCCAAGGCACCCCCCTCTGGCCTGCCGGCCATCTCCCCCGCAAGGAGGGAGATTGGCAGCTTCAATGCCCGCGCCTTTTCTTCAATGCTGGAGGTACGCGAAGGCAGGGCGGACAGTTGATCTCCCCCCTTGCGGGGGAGATGCCCGGCAGGGCAGAGGGGGGTGTTCAAGCGCCGTGTCTGCGTGAGGTTCAGCGAACTACTGCCCCATCTTGTAATCAAGAAACCATTTCTTGTTGAGCGCATCGAGGGTGCCGTCGGCCTTCAGCGCCGCGATGGCCGCGTTGACCGGCTTCACCAGGTCCGAACCCTTCGGAAAGATAAACCCAAAATCCTCGGTACCGAGCGGCCCCCCGATCAGCTTCAATTTGCCCTCGGAGGCGTCGACATAGCCTTTGCCGGCGGTGCCATCGGTCAAAACAACATCGACGTCGCCTGATTTCAGTGCCTGCACGGTCGCGCCGAACGTCTCGAACAGTTTGATGCGCGGGTTCTGCTCATTGCCGTCGAGCACGCTGTAGACGGCGGTGTAGAAGGGCGTGGTGCCGGCCTGCGCGCCGACCAGCCCGTCCTTGAAGGCGCCGAAGGTCTTGGCGTCGGTGAAGCGGCTCTCATCGCCGCGCACCAGCATGAACTGTTCCGAGCGCATATAGGGGTCGGAGAAATCGACCTTCTCCTTGCGGTCGTCCTTGATGGTGATGCCGGTCATGCCAATGTTGTACTGGTTGTCGGAAACCGCCTGGATCATCGCGTCCCAGGAAGTGTTCTGGTACTCGACCGTGAAATTGAGCCGCTTGGCGATCTCGTTCATCGCGTCATATTCCCAGCCGATCTGTTTGCCGGTCTTGGCATCGATGAACTGCAGCGGCGGATAGGCGTTTTCGGTCACAACCACCACCTTCTTGCCGCCGAGGTCGGGCAGCGCCTGCGCGAAGGCGGCAACGGGTGCCAGGACGAGGGCAAGCAGGCCCGCCAGCAGCAGTTTCGATTTGGTCATGACACACTCCCCGGGAATTGATGACCCGGGCATGGCCGGGCTTGCAGGAAAATCCGGCGCCGACTTTAGCTTTCCGCAAGCGTCATGCAAGACGCTCTGCCGTGTCGCCTGGGGCGAAATCGGATTCCAATGCTCTCGATCGGAAGATTCCGGGAGATCCGTGCCTTGGCCGGCGGTCAGTCAGCCGCCGGTGCCTTGGCGTCCGTCTCGCGCAGCCCAGCAATGAGCTTGGCCAGGATGCGGTGCAGGCCATCCAGTTCGACCGCGCTGAGGCGGGGAAATTGGCAGAGTATCTGGACAGCAACGTCTTTGGCGGGCCCGCGTAGCGACTGTCCCTTGGCTGTCAGCTCCAGAAGCACCCGGCGCTCATCGGCAGCGTCGCGCCGGCGGGTGATGAAGCCGCCCGCCTCCAGCCGTTTGAGCAGGGGTGTCAGCGTCGCCGAATCGAGACCCAGCACCTCGCCGAGCCCACCCACCGTGCGTGGCGCTCGCTCCCACAGCGCCATCATCGCCAGATATTGCGGATAGGTGAGGCCGAGCGGTTCGAGCAACGGCCGGTAGAGCCGTGTCATCAGCCCGCTAGCCGAATAGAGGGCGAAGCAGATCTGTTCGTCGAGTTTCGGCACCCCGGCGAAATCCGCCGAGGCCTGCGTGGTATCGTCCGTCTGTTTTGTGTTCATGCTGCCTTTGCCGGAAGCGCCTTAGCCGAAAGCGCCACCTCGATGTTGCCCTTGATGGCGTTGGAATAGGGGCAAACCTGGTGCGCCGCCGATACAAGCGCTTCCGCCGCCGCCTGATCAAGACCTTTTGTTTCCGCTGCCAGCGAAACGCCGAGCACAAATCCGCCCTGCGCATTGCTGTGCAGGCTGACATTTGCCGTCACCGAGGCATCCTGCAGCGGCAGTTTCTGCTTGCCGGCGATGAAGCGCATGGCGCTTTCGAAGCAGGCGGCATAGCCGGCGGCGAAAAGCTGTTCGGGATTGGTGGCGCCACCTTTGCCGCCAAGCTCCTTGGGCATGGCAAGATCGAGGCTGAGCAAGCCATCATCGCTCTGGACATGGCCGGCGCGGCCGCCGACGGCGCGGGCTTGGGTAGAATACAATGCAGGCATTTCATTTCTCCATTTAATTCGTGCACGATTGTTTAGTACACGATGTAAATCGAGTCAACCGCCGACTTTTCCGCCAGCCAGCCCCCGGAAACGAAAAAAGGCGGCCGAAGCCGCCTTTTCAAACTTGCTCGCCGAAAAACTTATTCGGCGGTGGCTGCTTCGGCTGCCTTTGCGGCTTCAGCTGCCTCGGCGGCGGCCTTCTTCTCGGCGGCGTCCTGAGCGGCCTTCTCGACGGCCAGGGCCTCGGCGGCTGCCACCTTCTCGGCCTCGATGCGGGCCTTCTCGGCGTTCAGAGCATCGCGCTCCTCGTCGTTCAGCTTGCGGGCGCGCACGCCGGTGTTTTCCGAAATACGGGCCGATTTGCCGCGACGATCGCGCAGGTAGTAGAGCTTGGCGCGACGCACCTTGCCGCGGCGAACGATTTCAACGCCTTCAACCATCGGCGAGTAGACCGGGAACACGCGCTCGACGCCTTCGCCGTAGGAAATCTTGCGAACCGTGAAGTTCTCCTGGAAGCCGGCGCCTGCGCGGGCGATGACGACGCCCTCATAGGCCTGGACGCGGGTGCGGGTGCCTTCGGTCACGCGGACCTGGACGCGCACGGTGTCGCCGGGCTGGAATTCGGGAAGCTTGCGCTTGGCTTCGATCTTGGCGGCCTGTTCGGCCTCGAGCTGACGGAGAATATCCATCTCAAAAGTCCACTTCTTGTTCTTCCGACAGTCAGAGCGTCCGACACTCGCCTTGCAGTTCCATTGACCGCTTGGCTATGCCCTTTGTCTCCAAGACATTTGTCTTTGAAACATCAGGCAGGGGCGACTACACCGTCATTGTTGACGGGTCCGGCAGATTCTTTCTGGCCGGTACGGGCGGGCACATACAGCTATTTCGCCGCTTTGTCACGCCTTGGCAGCGCATTTTCTGCTCGCATGGCACCATCGTAATCCTGCCGTGCCGGGTTGCGCCGGTCGTTCAGGCTTTCTAAGCCTGAAATAACACAGTTTTGAGCGGCCGCAATTCATGTCTGTCTTCGATGCCATCCTGCTCTTTCTGGCGGGCTTTCTGTCAGGCGCCGCCAATGCGGTCGCCGGTGGCGGCACCTTCATCACCTTCGGCGCCATGACGTTGGTCGGCCTGCCGCCGATCGTCGCCAACGCCACCTCCTCGGTGACGCAATTTCCAGGCTACATCACCTCGACCCTCGCCTACTCGGCCGATATCAGGCATTTCTGGCGCAGCGCACTGCTGCTGTGCCTGATCTCGGCCGTGGGCGCACTGGCCGGCGCTCTGATCCTTTTGGCGCTCGACAATCCGTCGTTTCGCGCTCTGGTGCCGTGGCTGCTCTTGGCCGCGACAGCCCTGTTCGCCGCCGGCCCCTGGCTGAAACCAGTGCCGAAGCTCGGCCATGAAGCGGCGGTGGGCTCGCTCGCCGGCTTCCTGGCGCAGTTTCTCACCGCCATCTATGGCGGCTTCTTCGGCGCCGGCATGGGCGTGATGATGCTGGCGACGCTCGGCCTCACCCAAGCCGGCGACTATCACCGGCTGAATGCGTTGAAGAACATGCTGGCCATGGTCATCGCCGCGGTCGCGATCGTCGTCTTCGTCTCGGGCGGCGTCGTCGCCTGGCCGCAGGCGATCATCATGATCCCGGGCGGCGCGCTCGGCGGCTATGCCGGCGTCTGGATCGCCAAGCGCGTGCCGCAAAACGCGGTGCGCGGCTTCGTCGTCGCCGTCGGCCTGTTTCTGGCTTTCTATTACTTTTGGAAAGGCTGAGCGGCGGCGCCCAACAAATCAGGACGCCGCTCTTTCGTCAGCGCTTCCGACTGCGCCCGCCGCCATGCGGCGATCTTCTTGTGATTGCCCGAGATCAGCACCTCGGGAATCTCGCGCCCTTCAAACTCCTGCGGCCGCGTATAGTGCGGATGTTCGAGCAGGTCGTTCTCAAAGCTTTCTTCCTCGCCCGACACCGCGTTACCCATCACGCCCGGCAACAACCGCACCACCGCATCGAGCAGAACGAGCGCTGCCGGCTCGCCGCCCGAGAGGATGTAGTCGCCGATCGAGACTTCCTCTAATCCCCGCGCGTCGATCACCCGCTGGTCGATGCCTTCGAAGCGGCCGCACAAGATGACCGCGCCCGGCCCGGCGGCCAGTTCGCGCACGCGGACCTGGGTCAGCGGCTTGCCGCGCGGGCTCATCAGCAGCCGAGGCCGCAGGTCGCCTTCCGGCGAAGTGTGGTCGATGGCTTTCGCCAGCACGTCGGCGCGCATCACCATGCCGGCGCCGCCGCCGGCTGGCGTGTCGTCGACGGTGCGATGACGGTCGGTGGCGAAGTCACGGATCTGGATCGCCTCCAGCGACCACGTGCCGGCCTCGAGCGCCCGGCCGGCCAGCGACAGGCCGAGCGCGCCGGGAAACATCTCGGGGTAAAGCGTCAGCACCGAAGCGGAAAAACTCACCGGTTGCCCCCGGCATCGCTCGGTCCGCGCGGCCTGCCCTTCGGATCGAAGTCTTCCTCTCGCGGGCCGTCGCCATCCTCGTCCTCGACAAGTCCGGCCGCCGCCGGGTCGACGCGGACGAAACCCTCGGCGATCGACACTTGTGGCACGGCAGCCTGTGTGAACGGGATCAGCACGCCCTTGCGCCCGCCCAGCGTCACGTCGAGAATGTCGCCGCCGCCGAAATTGTGCACCGCGACGATCTTGCCGAGTGCGGCACCCGTCTCGTCGCGGACTTCGAGGCCGACGAGGTCGGCATGGTAGAACTCGTCTTCCTCGCCGTCGTCCGGCAGCATCGAACGGTCGACGAACAGCTCCGTGCCGGCCAGCGCCTCGGCCGCGTTGCGGTCGGCAACGCCCTTGAAGCGGACCACGACGACGGTGTTGGCGGGCCTGATGTCGATGATCTGGAAGGCGCGGCCGTCACGGGCGTAGAGCGGGCCGTAGTCGGCCAGCGCCAGCGGTTCACCGGTGAAGGTCTTCACCCGCAATTCGCCCTTGATGCCATGGGCGGCGCCGATCACGGCCATCTGGACAGGGTTCTGGAGCTTGCTCATGGCGCTTCTACCTTCGTCATCCACGGGCGGAGCAGGCGCGAAGCGACTGCGCAGACCCGAGGATCCATTCCGTTACAGCGACCAAAAAGCACGGCAGTTCAGAAAGGGTCACGAGTCTCGTTCCTGCCAAATCTCCATCTGCGGACACGTCGCATTGTCCGCCGCGAATATTTGTAACTTCTGTACCGCAGCAACGCTCGCAGGTCACGGCATGGATCCTGGGGTCTCCGCGACGTCGCTTCGCTCCTGCTGCGCCCCAGGATGACGAAGGGGGCGGGCATTTCAGCCAATCACCAAGGTTGCGACCTGCCACCAATCGATGGTTTCCTAACCCCTGTCGGCGGTCATTTCAATGAGGGTCTTCACCGCTTCCTAACCCGAATACCCGAAAATGCCGCCATGCAGGAATTCCTGATCCCGGCCAAACCCGATCTCCAGGCGGCGCGCGAAAGCTGGCTGAAGATGCTCGCGCGAGAACGTCGGCTGTCGCCTAAGACGGTGGAAGCCTATGAGCGCGACACGCGCCAGTTCCTGCATTTCCTCACCGGCCATTGCGGCGGCTCGCCCGGCATTTCGGACATCGCCGATCTGCGCCCGGCCGATCTGCGCGGCTTCCTCGCTGCACGGCGCAATGCCGGCGCCGGTGCCCGCACGCTGGGCCGGGGTCTCGCGGGCATTCGCTCACTGCTGCGTTTCCTCGAGCGGCGCGGCCTCGCCAATGCGGCCGGTGCGGCAGCCCTGCGGGCGCCGCGCCAGCCCAAATCGCTGCCCAAGCCGCTGACGGCGAGCGACGCCAAGCATATCGTTTCCATCGAAGGCCAATTGGCGGAAGAACCCTGGATCGCGGCCCGCAACGCCGCTGTGCTGACACTGCTCTACGGCTCCGGCTTGCGCATTTCCGAGGCGCTCGGCTTGGCCGGCGCCGACCTGGCGTCGGCGACCGACACCGTGCTGCGCGTCACCGGCAAGGGCGGCAAGACGCGACTGGTGCCGGTGCTGCCGGTGGCGCTCAGGGCAATCGCCGAATATCGCCGGCTCTGCCCCTATCATCTCGACCCCAAGGGCCTGCTGTTTCGCGGCGCCCGTGGCGGTCCGCTCAACCCGGCCATCGTCCAGCGCGACATGGCCAAACTGCGCTCGGCGCTCAACCTGCCCGATACCGCGACGCCGCATGCGCTGCGCCATTCCTTCGCCACGCATCTGCTCGGCCGCGGCGGTGACTTGCGCACCATCCAGGAACTGCTCGGCCACGCCAGCCTGTCGACGACGCAAATCTACACCGGCGTCGACACCGCGAGGCTGCTCGAAATCTACGAATCAGCCCATCCACGGGCATGAACCCTTCAATTTCGCAGTACCAATTAACCGTTTTGCCGCTTTTCGGTTCTAGAACTGACCATGATCCCGAAAAGTGGGACCCGGTTTTCGGAAAAGATCATGGTCAAACATGAAGACAGAACCATGAAACGCGTCATCGCCATCGCCGACCGTGCAGCTTCCGTGTCGCTGAAGCTGCTCGTCGCACTCAATGTTCTGTTCTTCCTGTCGTTCCTCGCCGTGCTGCTGTTCGCGGCCGGCAAGGCGCATGCCGGAATCCCGACCTGCACCGGCGCCGACATGCTGTCGGCCTTGCAGAAGAACGATCCGGCGACCTACCGCAAGATCGAAGCGGAAGCCGCAGCGACACCGAACGGCAAGGGCCTGTTGTGGAAGCTGGAAAAGCCCGGCGAGAAGCCGTCCTTCCTGTTCGGCACCATGCATATGACCGACCCGCGTGTCACCACGCTGCCTCCCGATGCGCAGAAAGCCTATGACGCCGCCGGCACCATCGTCATCGAAACCACCGACGTGCTCGACAAGCAGAAGATGATGGTCGCGATGCTCCAGGAGCCGGACCTGATGATGTTCACTGATTCGACGACGCTGGCGTCGCTGCTGTCGCCCGACGATGCGGCGGCCATGAACGCCGCGCTCGACGCACGCGGCATTCCTCCGGCAACGGTTGCCAAGATGAAGCCGTGGATGCTCTCGGCCATGATGGCACTGCCGGCCTGCGAGCTGGCCCGCCAGTCAGGCGGCGCCCCGGTGCTCGATGTCAGGCTGGCCCAAGGTGCGAAGGCTTCCGGCAAGCCGGTGGAAGGATTGGAGACGGCTGAAAGCCAGCTGCGGGCCATGGCCTCGCTGCCGCTGGCGTTTCACATGAAGGGTCTCGTCGACACGCTGAAGCTCGGCGATAAGATCAACGACATCAACGAAACCATGATCGTGCTCTACCAGCGCGGCGACACCGGCATGTTCTGGCCGCTGTTTCGCGTGGCCATGCCCGATGGCACGGACGACCCCGCGGGCTATGCGGCGTTCGAGGAAACCATGATCACCAGCCGCAACAAGGTGATGGTCGAGCATGCCGAACCGATCCTTGCCAGGGGCAACGTCTTCATGGCGGTCGGCGCCCTCCACCTTCCCGGTCCCGAAGGCCTCGTCGAGGATTTCCGCAAGGCCGGTTACACCGTCACGCCTGTAGGCCTGTAACCTTATCTGATCTGGGCCAGCATCGCCGGAACGACGATCCGGTGGAACGGCATGATGATCGCGAGATAGGCGCGCCCGAGCCAATTGTGCGTCTTGACGATCGTCGTCGCGGCCAATTCCTGCCGGCCCATGCCGAGATCCCTGACTTCGACCAGGACCCGGAAATCGAGATGTCGGTCGTCCAGGCCAAGCACAACCTTGCCGGGAAACTGGCTGATGAGCGGAAATATCCCGATCCGGCCCGACGGCAACACCGCAGCTTCCAGGCCCGTCTTCAGCCGGAACGGCCTGACGGCCAGGTTGCGCAGCGCCATGAGCCTGCCGATCCAGGGCGGTGTTCGCCCCAAGGCGCGTTCCGCCGCGCCGAGTGCGGTTAAAGAAAGACCTTCAGTGACCAGCACATAGCGGTCGGCGAACTGGGCTCCGGCGAGAGCATCGCAGTGATTCGGGACAACCTGCGCTAACGGATTTGTCACGGCAAAATCCTCTGATTCGAGCTTAACAGACGCAAACTTGGCGCGCTGCGGGGCGAAACGACGCCGTTCAGGCTGCGGAAAGGCAGGATTGTCCTTGTTTTTGGCGTTTTCCAACCCTAGCGTGAAACCAGTTCAATGATTGCGCGTTGAATGGTGTTGATTGATATTTTTCATCCACGGAGGACACTTTTATGGCGAACGCACCGAATCCAAACGATCCGTTCAATCCCAACACCACCAACACCACCATCAAACAGAGCGGTGGCGGCGGTAGTGGCTGGCTGATTGCGCTGGTCGTCGTTATTCTGGCGGTTGTCGCGTATTATGTTTTCGGAAGAAGTGGTGAGCACCCGGCACCAGCCGAGCCGCCGGCGGCCAGCACACCGGCCCCCGCGCCCGCACCGGCAGAACCGATGAAGCCAGCCGAACCTGCACCTGCACCTGCACCTGCACCTGCACCTGCACCTGCACCTGCACCTGCTCCGGCCCCTGCAGAACCGGCCCCAGCGCCCGCACCGGCTCCAGCGCCGGCTCCTGCCGCACCGGCCAACTGATCGGTTCGATATATCAAATACGAACGGCCCGCTGAAAGCGGGCCGTTTTGGTTAGTGGTGTCACCGTGCCTTCGTCATCCTCGGGCTTAACCCGAGGATGACGAAGCATTGGCCTTTTAGATGTGGATGGGCTTGAAGAACGTGGCCAGCGCCGCCTCCTTGATCGCCTCCGACATCGTCGGATGCGCATGGCAGGTGCGGGCGAGATCCTCCGACGAGCCGCCGAACTCCATCAGCACCGCCGCCTCGTGGATTATCTCGCCGGCGCCGAAGCCGACGATATGCACGCCGAGCACGCGGTCGCTTTGCTTGTCGGCGAGGATCTTCACAAAACCGTCGGTGTGCAGCATGGCGCGCGCCCGGCCATTGGCGCTGAACGGGAACTTTCCGACCTTGTAGTCGATGCCGGCCTTCTTCAACTCTTCCTCGGTCTTGCCGACCGAGGCGATTTCCGGGCTGGTGTAGACGACGCTCGGAATGACGTCATAGTTCACGTGGCCGGCCTGGCCGGCAATGGCTTCCGCTACCGCCACGCCCTCGTCCTCGGCCTTGTGCGCCAGCATCGGCCCGGCGATGACATCGCCGATGGCATAGATGCCCGGGACATTGGTCTTGAGATGGCCATCGGTCTTGACGCGGCCGCGCTCGTCGACCTCGACGCCGACTTCCTTCAGCCCGAGACTGTCGGCATAGGCCCGGCGCCCGGTGGCGATCAGCACGGCATCGGCCTCGATCGTCTCGGCGGCGCCGCCCTTGACCGGCTCGAAGGTGACCGTGGCACCCTTCTTGGCCTTGGCGACGCCGGTGACCTTGGCGCCGAGCTTGAACTCGAAACCCTGTTTGGATAGCAGCCGCTGGAACTGCTTGGAGACCTCGCCGTCCATGCCGCCCAGGATGGTGTCGAGGAATTCGACCACGGTGACCTTGGCGCCGAGCCGCGCCCACACCGAGCCGAGCTCGAGCCCGATGACACCGCCGCCGACCACCACCAGATGGCCGGGCACCTTCTCCAGCGACAGCGCGCCGGTCGACGACACGATCACCTTCTCGTCGATGTCGACCTTGACGCCGGGAATGCCGGCGACATCCGATCCGGTGGCGATGACGATGTTCTTGGTCTCGATCTCCTCGACCTTGCCGTCCTCGCCGGTCACCGAGACCTTGCCGGCCGCGACCACCTTGCCGGTGCCGCGAAAGCTGTCGATCTTGTTCTTCTTGAACAGGAAGGCGACGCCGTTGACGTTCGACGACACCGTCGCATCCTTGTGCGCCATCATCTTCGTCAGGTTCAATTTCGGCGCTGGTATCTCGATACCGAGCGCGTCGAAGGAATGGCCGGCTTCGGCGAACATCTCGGAGGCATGGAGCAGCGCCTTCGACGGAATACAGCCGATGTTGAGGCAGGTGCCGCCGAAGGTCGCGTTCTTCTCGACCACCGCAACGCTGAGCCCGAGCTGCGCCGCCTTGATGGCGCAGACATAGCCGCCCGGTCCCGATCCGATGATAAAGACGTCATAAGCCATGTTTGTTTCCCTTTGCTTGGCGCTCAGCGGCCGCCGCTTACATTCAGGATCGCGCCCGTCGTATAGGACGCGGCGTCGGATAGAAGATAGAGAACCGCGCCCGCGACTTCATCAGCCGTGCCGGCTCTTTTCATCGGCAGCAGGTCGCGGAACCGCTCTATCCTGTCCGGCTGCCCGCCGGAGGCATGGATCTCGGTATCGATGAGGCCGGGCCGCACCGCATTGACGCGAATGCCTTCCAGTGCGACCTCACGGGCGAGCCCGACGGTGAACGTGTCGATGGCACCCTTGGAGGCGGCATAGTCGACAAATTCGCCCGGCGAGCCCAATGTCGCTGCCGCCGACGAGATGTTGACGATCGATCCGCCCGCCCCCCCATGACGGGTCGACATGCGCTTCACCGCTTCGCGGGCACACAGGAACGAGCCGACGACATTGATGCGCATCATGCGCTCCAGCCGCGCGACGTCCATCTCGTCGACACGCGCCTTGACGTCGACGATGCCGGCATTGTTGACGAAGGCGTCGAGCCGGCCATAGGCGCGGTCGACGGCCTCGAACATGGCCACGATATCGGCCTCGCTGCCGACATCGCCCTTGACGGCTAAGGCCTCGCCGCCGCCGGCCTTGATCTCGGCGACCACTGCGTCAGCGGCAGCCTGGTTCGAGGCATAGTTGACCGCCACGCGGTAGCCGGCTTTCGATCCTAGCCGGCAGACCGCGGCGCCAATGCCGCGGCTGCCGCCGGTGACCAGCAGCACCTTTTTCGCCTCGCTCATTCCTGGCATCCCTTCAAGACAAACACATCCCACGGCACTTTCGAAAACCCGCTGCCGCCATAGGCCGAGGATTGGCGCAACGCCGGCCCGAGGTCCGGCAGGATCAGCGTCTTCGGCGCTTCGACCCCTTCGGCCGGCAGCAGTCCGATGTTGCCCTTGTCATCCGACGTGTAGATGACGCCATGCCAGGGCGTGCAGGCAGCAAGCTCCTCGCCGGTGACGTCGCCTTCGGGGCATTTGTACATCAGCGCGCCGTTCGGCCGCGACACGCCTTCGTTCCACATAACGATACCGTTGAGCACCACATTGTTGTCGAGGATCATGCGGAAGCTGTTGGTGACGGTCGCCGAGGTGCCGGTCGGCGTGAAATCGATTTCGCTGCCGCTCTGGGCGTCGCCATAGACGGCGAGCTCGATCGGACAGGCTGCATGGGCGCCGGCGGTGGCCAGCACCATGCCGGCCGCGATCGATGCGATCGAAAGCACCTTGGAAAGGCTAAGGGAACGGGTCGTCATTCTGCCGCGCAGATCCTTCCTCCGGCACGCATTCCAACAGCCGGATCAGCACCAGACCTCAGAGATCGAGTACCAGCCGTTCCGGATCCTCCAGGCTTTCCTTGACGCGGACCAGGAAGGTCACCGCTTCCTTACCGTCGACGATGCGGTGATCGTAGCTGAGTGCCAGGTACATCATCGGCCGGATCACGATCTGGCCGCCGACCACGACAGGCCGCTCCTGGATCTTGTGCATGCCCAGAATGCCCGACTGCGGCGCGTTGAGGATAGGCGTCGACATCAGCGACCCGTAAACGCCACCGTTGGAAATCGTAAACGTCCCGCCTTGCATGTCGGCGACCGACAGCTTGCCGTCGCGGGCGGCGATGCCCAGCCGGCCGATGTCCTTCTCGATCTCGGCGATCGACATCTGGTCGGCATTGCGCACGACCGGGACGACGAGGCCCTTTTCGGTGCCGACGGCGACGCCGATATGGGCATAGTTCTTGAAGATGATGTCGGTGCCGTCGATCTCGGCATTGACCGAAGGGATTTCCTTCAGCGCGTGGGTGACGGCCTTGGTGAAGAAGCCCATGAAGCCGAGCTTCACGCCGTGCTTCTTCTCGAACACGTCTTTGTATTTGGTGCGCAGCGCCATCACCGCAGACATGTCGACCTCGTTGAAGGTGGTCAGCATGGCGGCGGTCGACTGCGCTTCCTTGAGGCGGCGCGCGATGGTCTGGCGCAGCTTGGTCATGCGCACGCGCTCCTCGCGCGAGGCGTCGTCGCCGGAGGATGGCGCGCGCACGGCAACCGGTGCAGGTGCCGCCTTGGGCGTCTCTGCCGGCTGTGACGGCGCGCCTTTGGAGATGGCGTCGAGCACGTCGCCTTTCAGCACCTGGCCACGCTTTCCCGAACCGGAGATCTGGTCGACCGAGAGATTGCTTTCGGCGATCAGCTTGGCCGCGGCCGGTGCCGGCGGCATGGTGCGCGGTTCGACCGGGCCGGCGTCGCCGGCAATCTTGGCGGTCTCGGCCGCGGCCTGCTTGCCGGTCGATGCGGCATCCGGCGACGAGGCCTGCGACACCGCCTGCGGCTTGGTAGCCGGAGCGGCGGCCGCGCCACCTGCCGAAATCGAACCGAGCAGCGCGCCGACACCGACCGTCTCACCTTCCTTGACGGTGATCTCACCCAGCGTGCCGGCGGCGGCGGCAGGCACCTCCACCGTCACCTTGTCGGTCTCGAGCTCGACCAGCGGTTCATCGGCGGCGATTGTATCGCCAACCTTCTTGAACCATTTGCCGACGGTCGCTTCAGTGACGGATTCGCCGAGAGTGGGAACGCGGATTTCGGTAGCCATTGTGCCTGTCCGTTTTCTTTCGGTTCTGTTGTTCGCCCAGATATTCTCTATTCACCAAGCGCGTCTTCGAGCAAGGCGGCGAGCTGGGCGAGATGCTTCGACATCAGTCCGGTCGCCGGCGAGGCGGCGGCCGGACGGCCGGTGTAGCGCACCCGCTGATGCTTGGCGTCGATATGCGCCAGCACCCATTCCAGATACGGGTCGATGAACGACCAGGCGCCCATGTTCTTGGGCTCCTCCTGGCACCACACCATCTCGGCATTTCGGAACCGCGACAGTTCGGTGATCAGCGCCTTGGCCGGGAACGGATAAAGCTGCTCGACGCGCAGCAGATAGATGTCGTTGATGCCGCGCTTCTCGCGCTCCTCATAGAGGTCGTAATAGACCTTGCCCGAACACAGCACGACGCGGCGGATCTTTGAATCCTTGACCAGCTTGATCGCCTGGCCGGAAAGCAGCTGCGCATCGTCCCACAAAAGCCGGTGGAACGAGCTTTCGCCCGAAATTTCCGGCAGCGTCGACACTGCCCGCTTATGGCGCAGCAGCGACTTCGGCGTCATCAGGATCAGCGGCTTGCGGAAGTCGCGCTTCAGCTGCCGGCGCAATATGTGGAAGTAGTTGGCCGGCGTCGTGCAGTTGGCCACTTGCATGTTGTCTTCGGCGCAAAGCTGCAGGAAGCGTTCGAGCCGGGCCGAAGAGTGTTCCGGACCCTGGCCTTCATAGCCATGCGGCAACAGGCAGACGAGGCCCGACATTCTGAGCCACTTGCGCTCTCCGCTGGAGATGAACTGGTCGAACACCACCTGGGCACCGTTGGCGAAGTCGCCGAACTGCGCTTCCCACAAGGTCAGCGCCTTCGGCTCGGCCAGGCTGTAGCCATATTCGAAGCCCAGCACCGCCTCTTCCGACAGCATCGAGTTGATGACTTCGTAGCCGGCTTGAGCCGCCGACAGATTGTTGAGCGGGATGTAGCGGGTCTCGTCGCGCTGGTCGTAGAGCACGGAATGGCGCTGCGAGAAGGTGCCGCGTTCGGAATCCTGCCCCGACAGGCGGATTGGATTGCCGTCGAGCAGGATGGCGCCGAAGGCCAGCGCCTCGGCCGTCGACCAGTCGATGCCTTCGCCCGACTCGATCGCCTGACGTCGGTTTTCGAGGAAGCGGATGATCGTCTTGTGCGCCTCGAAATCCTTCGGCACCTCGGTCAGCTTCTTGCCGATTTCCTTCAGCGTCTTCACCGGCACGGCGGTCTTGCCGCGCCGCTGTTCGTCCTGGTTGTCGGCGGTGCGCAGGCCCGACCAGGCGCCGTCCAGCCAATCGGCCTTGTTGGGCTTGTAGTGCTGGCCGACTTCCCATTCCGATTCCAGATGCGCCCGCCAGTCGGCCTTGAGCTGGTCGAGCTCGGCCTGGCTAATATGGCCCTCGGCGATCAGCCGGTCGCCATAGATCTGGACCGTCGTCTTGTGGGTGCGGATGTTACGATACATGATCGGCTGGGTGAAGGCCGGCTCGTCGCCCTCATTGTGGCCGAAGCGGCGATAGCAGAACATATCGACCACAACAGGCTTGAAGAACTTCATGCGGAATTCGATCGCCACCTTGGTGGCGTGCACCACGGCTTCCGGGTCGTCGCCATTGACGTGGAAGATCGGCGCCTCGATCATCTTGGCCACGTCTGATGGATAGGGCGACGAGCGCGAGAAGCGCGGGTTGGTGGTGAAACCGATCTGGTTGTTGATGATGAAGTGCAGCGTGCCGGCGACGCGGTGGCCGCGCAGGCCGGACAGGCCGAGGATCTCGGCGATCACGCCCTGACCGGCGAAGGCGGCATCGCCATGCAGCAAGAGCGGCAGCACCTTGGCGCGCTCTTCCAGCGGCACGATCTCCTCGCGGCTGCGGCCGAACAGGTAATCCTGCTTGGCGCGCGCCTTGCCCATCACCACCGGATCGACGATTTCCAGATGCGAGGGATTGGCAGTCAGGGACAGATGCACCTTGTTGCCGTCGAACTCGCGGTCCGACGAGGCGCCGAGATGGTACTTGACGTCGCCCGAGCCCTCGACCTCGTCGGGTGCGGCCGAGCCGCCCTTGAACTCGTGGAAGATGGCGCGGTGCGGCTTGGCCATCACCTGGGAGAGCACGTTCAGCCGGCCGCGATGCGCCATGCCGAGCACGATCTCCTTCATGCCGAGCTGGCCGCCGCGCTTGACGATCTGCTCCAGCGCCGGGATCAGCGCTTCACTGCCATCGAGGCCGAAGCGCTTGGTGCCCTTGTACTTGACGTCGATGAACTGCTCGAAGCCTTCGGCCTCGACCAGCTTCTGCAGGATCGCCTTCTTGCCGGTGGCGGTGAAGGTGATCTCCTTGTCGGCGCCCTCGATGCGGGCCTGGATCCAGGCCTTTTCCTCGGGGTCCGAAATATGCATGAACTCGACGCCGAGCGTCGAGCAATAGGTTCGGGTCAGGATTTCCAGCATCTGCCGGATGGTGCCGAATTCAAGCCCGAGCACATTGTCGAGGAAGATCGGCCGGTCATAGTCGGCTTCGGTGAAGCCATAGTTCTCCGGCGACAGCTCGTTGTAATCCTCGAGCGGCTTGGCGATGCCGAGCGGATCGAGATTGGCGTGCAGATGGCCGCGCATGCGGTAGGCGCGGATCATCATGATGGCGCGCACCGAATCGCGCGTCGCCTGGTGCACGTCGGCATCGGACAGGACGACGCCGTTGGTGACCGCCTTGTCCTTGACCTTCTTTTCGATCGTCTTCTCGACGATGCCCCAATTGCCGTCGAGCGCCGACACCAGTTCGCCATTCGCCTGCAGCGGCCAGGAGGGCTTGGCCCATGAGGCGCCCTTGGCGTTCCTGCGCACATCGCCGGAATCGTCCTTCAGCCCGGCGAAGAACTCCTGCCATTCGGGATTGACCGAAGCTGGATCGTCCTCATAGGCGGCGTAGAGCGCGTCGATGTAATCGGCGTTGCCGCCATAGAGGAATGAGGTGAGCGAAAATTGGTCGTTGGCCTGATCTTGTCTTGCCATTTTTGTCCGCGGAGCCTGGCTCCGTCTCCTGTTTTTGGAGGGGAGTAGGGCAGTAGGGGAGTAAGGCAGTAGGGAAAGCAGGCGGTTGCCGCCGCTCGTCCCGTTCTTCCTATTCCCCTACTGCCATACTGCCCTACTCCCTTACTGCCTTAACCCTTGATCGCCTCGACCAGCGTCGTGCCTAGCCGCGCCGGCGAGGGCGATACTTTTATCCCAGCCGATTCCATCGCCGCGATCTTGTCTTCCGCGCCGCCCTTGCCGCCGGAGATGACCGCGCCCGCATGGCCCATGGTGCGGCCGGCCGGCGCCGTGCGCCCGGCGATGAAACCGGCCATCGGCTTGCTTCGGCCACGCTTGGCTTCGTCCTTGAGGAACTGCGCGGCGTCTTCCTCGGCGGAACCGCCGATCTCGCCGATCATGATGATCGACTTGGTCTCGTCATCGGCGAGGAACATTTCGAGCACGTCGATGAATTCGGTGCCCTTGACGGGGTCGCCGCCAATGCCAACGGCGGTGGTCTGGCCGAGGCCGACATTGGTGGTCTGGAACACTGCCTCATAGGTAAGCGTTCCCGACCGCGAAACAACGCCGACCGAGCCCTTGCGGAAGATGTTTCCGGGCATGATGCCGATCTTGCATTCGTTGGGCGTCAGCACGCCCGGGCAGTTCGGCCCGATCAGCCGCGACGTCGAGCGGTCGAGCCGCGCCTTGACCTTGATCATGTCCATCACCGGGATACCTTCGGTGATGCAGATGATCAGCGGGATCTCGGCCTCAATCGCTTCCAGGATGGCCTCGGCGGCACCCGCCGGCGGCACATAGACGACGGAGGCGTTGGCGCCGGTCTTTTCCTTGCCCTCGGCGACGGTGGCGAAGATCGGCAGGCTCTCGCCCTTCGCGCCGGTCCACGTCTCGCCACCCTTCTTCGGGTGGATGCCGCCGACCATTTTCGTGCCGTGATAAGCCAGCGCCTGTTCGGTGTGGAACGTGCCGGTCTTGCCGGTCAGGCCCTGCACCAGCACCTTGGTGTTCTTGTCGACGAGAATGGACATTTTTTGCGACCTGATCAGTGATTGCGGAAGGGGTTCATGGCGACCACGGAGCCATAAGACTGCCCGTGGTTGAGGTCTTCGGTGTAGAGTATCTTGACGCCAAGGCGCTCGGCGGCGGCGATGATGGCGCCATCCCAATATGAAATCTGGTAGCGTTGCGCGTTCGCGATGCCCCGCATTACAACGGCGCTATCCAGATCCTGGCAGGGCTTCATGGAGATCGCGGCGACCCATTCGGCCGCCTTCGCCGGCGCCAGTGTGACCTCAGCTCGCTTGGTCACGTTGACATAGAACTCCTGCAGCACCTGTGCGGAGGTCGAATAGTCTTCCTTGGCGATCAACTCCACGGCGCGCTCATACTTCGCGCGCTCGGCCTTGTGTCCGATGGCGGCATAGACGAGGATGTTCGTGTCGAGGAAGCAGTCAGCGATCATAGAGAGCTTCCCGGTTCCATTTCTTGCCACCCATGTCGCCTGCCGCCTCGCGGGCGAGCCGCAGAAGGGCCTGCCGTGCCTCGTCCTTGGCGTACCGCTTGGCGGCCACTGCCGAGAAAAACTCCCGCACCATGGCGTTGACGGTCGTTCGCTGTTCGGCGGCTGTCAGCTTGACCTGCTCCAAGACCTCGTCTTCGACTGCCAGAGTGATGTTCTTCATTTCTCTTTTCTCCTGCGCCTGCTTCACACAGTATATGTGTAACTGTGTGGCAGTCGCAAGTTCGTTACAGCCGCTTCAGGTCGGCGACGGTGAGGTCGCTTTTGGCATTGCCGGTGTTGAGCGTCGTTGCCGGCTCGAACATCAGCACCACGGGTTCCGCGGTCAGCGAACGCGGCCGGTGCTCGACACCGCGCGGCACGACGATGAAATCGCCCTCGCCGAGCTCGACCGGACCGTCGCGGAAATCGATGGCGATACGCCCGCGCAGCACGAGGAAGGCTTCGTCCTCATTGTCATGCGCATGCCAGTCGAACATCTCGCCGAACTTGGCGACCTTCGCCTGGCTGTCGTTGACGTCGCCGGCGACGAGCGGATCGAAAACCTTGCTGATGGTCCGATCGGCCGCCTCGACGAGGTTTATCTTGCGCGGAGGCATCCGCTCAGCCCTTCACCGCCGCCACGATCTTCTTGGCTGCGTCGTCGAGATCATCGGCCGACACCACGTTGAGGCCGCTGTCGTTGATGATCTTCTTGCCGAGCTCGGCATTGGTGCCTTCCAGGCGCACCACCAGCGGCACTTCCAGCCCGACTTCCTTGACCGCGGCAATGACGCCCTCGGCAATGATGTCGCACTTCATGATGCCGCCGAAGATGTTGATCAGGATACCCTTGACCGCCGGATCCCTGGTGATGATCTTGAACGCCGCCGTCACCTTCTCCTTGGACGCGCCACCGCCGACATCGAGGAAGTTGGCCGGCTCGGCGCCATAGAGCTTGATGATGTCCATCGTCGCCATGGCGAGGCCGGCGCCGTTGACCATGCAGCCGATATTGCCGTCGAGCGCGACATAGGCGAGGTCGTATTTCGACGCCTCGATTTCCTTTTCGTCCTCTTCGGTTGTGTCGCGCAGTTCGAGCACGTCGGGGTGGCGGAACAGCGCGTTGTTGTCGAACGACACTTTCGCGTCGAGCACGCGCAGCCGGCCGTTCTTCATGACGATCAGCGGGTTGACCTCGAGCAGGCTCATGTCCTTCTCGACGAAGGCCTTGTAGAGGATCGGGAACAGCGTATCGCCGTCCTTGGCCGCATCGCCGTCGAGCTTGAGCGCGCCGTTGAGCGCCTTCAGGTCGGCTGCCGTGACGCCTTTTTCCGGATCGATGGCGACGGTGATGATCTTTTCGGGCGTGTCATGGGCGACCGCTTCGATGTCCATGCCGCCCTCGGTCGAGACGACGAAGGCGATGCGGCCGACCGAACGGTCGACCAGGATCGACAGATAGAGCTCGCGCTCGATGTCGGCGCCGTCTTCGATGTAGAGGCGGTTGACCTGCTTGCCGGCCGGACCGGTCTGCTTGGTCACCAGCGTGTTGCCCAGCATCTCGTTGGCGTTGGCGATGACGTCGGCCACCGATTTCGCCAGCCGCACGCCGCCCTTGGCGTCCGGGCCGAGCTCGCTGAATTTGCCCTTGCCGCGTCCGCCGGCATGGATCTGGCTCTTCACCACATAGAGCGGGCCCGGCAGCGCCTTGGCGGCGGCTTCCGCTTCGCTCGCCTTGAACACCGGCACGCCTTCGGCCACCGGCGCGCCAAAGCTCTTCAGCAGCGCCTTGCCCTGATACTCATGGATGTTCATCTGGATGGTCTCCGGATCGACTGGGGGTTCACTTGCTGGAGATTCATTTGGAGGCGAGTTGCGGCGCGATCTTGACGCAGGCCTCGGTCAGGCCCTGCACCGTCGCCACAGAGGAGTCGAACATCTTCTGCTCGCTCTTGTTGAGTTCGATCTCGATGATGCGCTCGACGCCGCCGGCGCCGATCACCACGGGAACGCCGACATAGGTGTTCTTGACGCCATACTGGCCGGAGAGATACGCCGCGCAGGGCAGCACGCGCTTCTTGTCCTTGAGATAGGCTTCGGCCATCGAGATCGCCGAAGCGGCCGGCGCGTAATAGGCCGAACCGGTCTTGAGCAGGCCGACGATCTCGGCGCCGCCGTCGCGGGTGCGCTGCACGATCTGGTCGAGCTTCTCCTTCGAGGTCCAGCCCATCTTGATGAGGTCGGGCAGCGGAATGCCCGATACCGTCGAATAGCGGATCATCGGCACCATGGAATCGCCGTGGCCGCCGAGCACGAAGGCGGTGACGTCCTCGACCGAGACCTTGAATTCCTCTGCCAGGAAATAGCGGAAGCGCGCGCTGTCAAGCACGCCGGCCATGCCGACGACATGGCTGTTGGGCAGGCCTGAGAACTTCTGCAGCGCCCAGACCATGGCGTCGAGCGGGTTTGTGATGCAGATGACGAAGGCCTTCGGCGCGTACTTCTTCAGCCCGGCGCCGACCTGTTCCATGACCTTGAGGTTGATGCCCAAAAGGTCGTCGCGGCTCATGCCGGGCTTGCGCGGCACGCCGGCGGTGACGATGCAGACGTCGGCCCCTTCGATGCCGGCATAGTCGTTGATGCCGGTGAGCCTGGAGTCGAAGCCATCGACAGGCGACGACTGCGCGATATCGAGCCCCTTGCCCTGCGGGATACCTTCGGCAATATCGAACAGCACCACGTCGCCGAGGTCCTTGAGGCCGATCATGTGAGCGAGCGTGCCGCCGATCATGCCAGAGCCGATAAGCGCTATCTTGTTGCGTGCCATGTGAGGATGTTTTCCCTTTGTCGGTGACGACGTCTCAAATCTCTGGTGATTTGATGGCGGCGTCGAAGAAGAGGCCGGAATGCTGCGGGGAACCGCGAATTTTCGCCGCACCCAATAGCCCCGGCACGGAAAAAATTCAAACGATTATTTTGGTGTCAGTATTTTCAATCGGTTAGATCATTTGGGATTTACGTAAACGTCAAAGTTTGTAAGCCGACTTGGGAAGAAATAGCCGACGAAGATGGAAATCGTAAGGCTGGATGCAGGCGATGACGCCCTTGTGATGGCGGTCGCCAAATCTCCCCCTTGAGGGCAGGCTATCGCATATGGATTTCCTGAGATGTCTGCCCGGCACGGACCCCCACTCCTAACCCCTCCCCACAAGGGGGAGGGAGACTTCCGTTGGCGCTGACCCAGGAGCATCGCCTGTCTTTTCGGCGCCAAGAAGAATTAAAGGCACGCGGCAGCGTTCCCTCCCCCTTGTGGGGAGGGGTTAGGGTGGGGGTTCTTCTTCGCAAGAATCCATGTGCGATAGCCCTGCCCGCAAGTGGGGAGATGTCACCGAAGGCGACAGAGGGGGTCGCCGCGCGTGACGCGCTGGCGCCATCTGTGCCGCGCCCGGTCGAACCAACCCCCCTGGCCTGCCGGCCATCGCCCCCTCGAGGGGGAGATCCATTGCCACGCGATTTCGCCAATCTTCAACGAAGCAGGAATGAGCGGGGCGCTAAGCTGCCAATCGCTTTTCTTTAGGCCTGCGCCTGCGACGCTTCCGACACCGCCGGCTTTCCTTTCTGCCGCTCCGCCCAATCCTCCAGCCAGTCGCGGCTTTGCATCTCGATCAGCCGCGATGCCGTGCGCTCGAACTCGAAGGCTTCGACGCCGCGCTTGGCTGCATAAAGTGCTTGCGGCGGCGCTTCGGCGCTCGCCACCAGCCGCATACGATGGTCGTAGAGCGTGTCGATCAGCAGGATGAAGCGCTTGGCCTCGTTGCGCTTGCCTTCGCCGAGCACCGGGACGTGGTCGATGAAAATGGTTGAGAAGCGCCCGGCGATCGCCAGGAAATCACGCGCGCCAAGCGGCTTCTCGCAGAGATCGGCGAAGGAGAACCGCGCCGCATCGCCCGCCGCACGCGGCACGATCACCTGCCGCCCTTTGAGGGCCAGCGACGTCTCGGCGGTCGGCGCGCCCCGCGTCATGGCTTGCCAGGCCTCGTCGAGTAGCTGGTCCGCCGCCGCGTCGGCCGGCGTCACATAGACCGGTGTCCGGGCGAGCTTTTCCAGCCGGTAGTCCTTGTCGGCATCGAGCGCCAGCACCTGTGTGTGCCGCTCCAATATGCCGATGAAGGGCAGGAAAAGCTGGCGGTTCAGCCCGTCGCTGTAGAGGTTTTCCGGCGCCACATTCGAGGTGGCGACCAGCACCACGCCGCTGGCAAACAGCGCCGAAAACAACCTGGACAGGATCATCGCGTCGGCAATGTCGGTGACCGAGAACTCGTCGAAGCACAGCACCCAGGCTTGCTCGGCAAGGGCCTTGGCCACCGGCGGGATCGGATCGTCTTCCCTGACGTCGCCATTCTTGCGCGCCTGCCGGTGCTTCTGGATACGGTCCTGCACGTCGGCCATGAAGTCGTTGAAGTGGACGCGGCGCTTGCGCCGCACCGGCAGCAAGTCGAAGAACATGTCCATCAGCATGGTCTTGCCGCGGCCGACGCCGCCATGGATGTAGAGGCCTTTGACGGCCTCATGCGTCTGGCGCTTGCGGGCGAACAGCCAGCCCAGCGCGCTCGACTTATGCGCCAGCCGCTTGGCCGAAATCTCATCGGTCAGCCGGTCGAGCGCCGCAATAATGCGTTCCTGCGCCGGATCGCGGTCGATCGTACCGGTTTCCACCAGATGGTCGTAGCGCTGCCTGACGGTCGCATGGGTCTGAAGGCCGTCACGCAGATGCATCGGTCACGTCGTTCTGGAGCAATTCCGGGAACCGGAATTGCGTAAAACAAAAACTATCTCGTAAGCGAAATCGGCTGGCCGTTGGAAGTCTGGCCATCGAATTTCGAGCCGCCCGAGGAATAGAGCCGCGCCAGCGCACCGCCGCTCTCGTCATAGAGCGTCAGCTGCTTGCCGGCGACGTTCCACGACTTGATGCCGTCCATCGGCGCCGGGCAATGCAGCGGACCGGCGCGGAAGCCGGCGCCGAATTTGGTCTGCGGTGTCGCCACCTTGCAGCTCTGGCCCGCAACGCTGGCGTTCCAGACACCGGCGACGCTGGCGGCGGTCACGTCCGAAGCGCCGGCCGGCGCCGAACCATCCGAAGGCAGCGCGGCGACCTGCGTGTTCGCCGGAGCGGTCGGGAATTGCGAAGGGTCGGTGGTGCCGGGCGATGCCGGCGGCGGCAGTTGGTTCGCCGTCACCTTGCCGGCGGGCGCGGCCTCCAGCGGTGCCGGCTGCTGGTCATCCATCGAGGAAAAACGTGAGGTCGAACAGCCGCTCGCAACGAGCGCCGCCAGCGATACGGCCACCAGACCGGTTTTCGAAAAAGTCATTCCAACCTCCGTCGGATCCGGCTGGGGGGAAGCCGTCCGCACAATCTCACCCCCACCAAGATGGAGAAGGTGGCGAAATTTCAACCCGATATGGTTAAAATACAGTTTGCAGCAAGAATTGTCGCGAATTTATCGCAATCGACGGCTGACCGCTTGTCGCGCGTCGCTTGGGAATTCCGGTCAACACTTCGTCGGTGGACGCTTGCGCGAACCGCCTTAGCGCCTATGTCTGAAAAACGAAACCCTGCTGGAGCCGCAAATTGGCCGCGAGAAAAACTGCCGCCAATCTCTATTACAGCGGCCCGCCCAGCGACCATTTCGACGGCGCATTGTTCTTCAATCCCGACGGCCAGCCACCCGGCCGTTTCGCCGACCTGCTGAAATGGCAGTTGAATGGCCAGCGCTCGAAATGGCCGGCGAGCGATGCAAGCCCCCTTCCGCAGGCAAAACCGGCGACAAGGGTCGAGGGCGCCGCGCTGGAAGTGACGATGGTTGGTCATTCCACCTTGCTGGTCCAGACGGCCGGTCTGAACATCCTCACCGATCCGGTGTGGTCGCTGCGCGCGTCGCCGCTTTCCTTCGCCGGACCAAAACGCATCAATGCGCCAGGCATCGCCTTTGCCGACCTGCCGCCGATCGACCTCGTTCTGGTCAGCCACAACCACTATGACCATCTCGACCTCGCCACGTTGAAGCGGCTGAAGGCCGGCCACGACCCGCTGGTGCTCACTCCGCTCGGCAACGACGCCATCATCGAAGCCGCCGTGCCCGGCATGCGACTGTCGGCGCATGACTGGGGCGACAGGGTCGAGATCGGCAATGGCGCCGCCGTCCATGTCGAGCCGGTGCATCACTGGTCGGCGCGTGGCGCCCGCGACCGGCGCATGGCGCTGTGGGCCGGCTTCGTCGTCGAAACGCCTGACAGCAAGCTCTATTTCGCCGGCGACACCGGCTTCCACGATGGCATCAACTACCGGCTGATGGCTGAGAAACATGGCGGTTTCCGCTTCGCCATCCTGCCGATCGGCGCCTATGAGCCGCGCTGGTTCATGGCGCCGCAGCACCAGAACCCCTGGGAGGCGGTGCAAGGCATGGCGCTGTGCAATGCCGCCCATGCCGCCGGCTGCCACTGGGGCACTTTCCAGCTCACCGACGAGCCGATCGACGAGCCGGCGCGCAAATTGACCGAGGCGCTTGACGATCAAGGCATCCCCCGCGAGCGCTTTCGCGCCTTGCGGCCGGGTGAGGTCTGGGATGTGCCGGAGCACATAGCGCCCTGATCCGGTTTCGACGGAACCCCAACGCGGCAACCGCGTTTTCATGTGGTTGAAAAATCTGCCGGTTTGCGAGGCATTGCCATGCTCAAATGGATCGTCATTCTCCTGATCGTCGCCGCGGCGGCGAGTCTGCTCGGCATGCCGGCGCTGGCAGGTGCCGCCGCCACCGGTGCGCGCATCCTTATCGGCATCGTTCTGATCATTTTCCTGCTGATGGTGCTGGGCATTTTCGCCGTCACGTAAGTCCGGCGCTTTCGCCGTGACCAAGCGGCTGCGCACTGGTAATTCCTGCCCGTTTCCGCCATATAGCGCCAAACGGACACGGAATTTTTCGGAGCAATGGCCAGCACTGCCCCTTTCGCCAAGATGAACGGCATCGGCAATGAGATCATCGTTGCCGATATGCGTGGCCGTGCCGACCGGGTGACGGCGGCGGCGGCGATTGCGCTGAATGCCGATGCCGCGACCAGCTTCGACCAGATCATGGCGATCCATGACGCCAGGACGCCGGGCACCGCCTTTTTCATCGACATCTTGAATTCCGATGGAACCAGCGCCCAGGCCTGCGGCAATGGCATGCGCTGCGTCGTCCAGGCGCTCGCCGCCGAGACCGGCCAGAAGATCTTCACCTTCGAAACCGTTGCCGGTATCCTCAACGCGCGCGAGCACGCCGACGGTTCGATCTCGGTCGATATGGGCACGCCGCGCTTCGGCTGGCAGGATATCCCGCTGGCCGAGGAGTTCCGCGACACCCGGATGATCGAGCTGCAGATCGGCCCGATCGACGCGCCGGTGCTGCATTCACCCTCGGTCGTCTCGATGGGCAATCCGCACGCCATCTTCTGGGTCGACAATGACGTCTGGTCCTATGAGCTCGACCGCTTCGGCCCGCTGCTCGAGAACCACCCGATGTTCCCCGAGCGCGCCAACATCACCATCGCTCAGGTTACTTCGCCCGAAACGATGATCATCCGCACCTGGGAGCGCGGCGCCGGACTGACCAAGGCCTGCGGCTCGGCCGCCTGCGCCGCCGTCGTGGCCGCTGCCCGCACCAACCGGACCGGCCGCAGCGTCAGTCTGTTGACCCCCGGCGGCGGCATGCTGCATGTCGAATGGCGCGACGATGACCACGTGGTCCTGACGGGCGCCGCCGAATGGGAATTTTCCGGCAGCTTCGACCCGTCGAACGGGACATGGGCCCGCGACACCGAAAGCGCGGCCTGATGTCCGCTCTGCCCAAGAGCCCGATGTCCCAGGGCATCGATGTCGTCACCTTCGGCTGTCGGCTCAACACCTATGAATCGCAGGTGATGCGGCGCGAGGCTGAAAGTGCCGGTCTGGGCGCGCTGGAAGGTGGCGCCATGATCTTCAACACCTGCGCCGTGACAGGCGAAGCAGTGCGCCAGGCCAAGCAGGCGATCCGCAAGGCGCGCCGCGACAACCCGCAGGCGCGCATCATCGTCACCGGCTGCGCCGCGCAGACCGAGCCTGAAAAATTCGCCGCCATGGACGAGGTCGATCTCGTGCTCGGCAATGAAGAGAAGCTGAAGGCCAACTCCTATCGCGCACTGCCGGATTTCGGCGTCAACGACACCGAAAAGGCACGCGTCAACGATATCTTTTCGGTGCGTGAGACCGCAGGCCACATGGTCGACGCCATCGAGGGCCGGGCACGCGCCTTCGTCCAGGTGCAGAATGGCTGCGACCACCGCTGCACCTTCTGCATCATTCCCTACGGCCGCGGCAATTCGCGCTCGGTGCCGATGGGCGCCGTGGTCGAGCAGGTCAAGCGGCTCGCCGGCAACGGCTATGCCGAGATCGTTCTGACCGGCGTCGACATGACATCATTCGGCGCCGATCTGCCGGGCGCGCCGAAGCTCGGCAGGCTGGTGAAAACAATCCTGAAACAGGTGCCGGACGTGAAGCGCCTGCGGCTGTCCTCCATCGATTCGATCGAGGCCGACGACGATCTGCTCGACGCCATCGCCACCGAGCCGCGGCTGATGCCGCATCTGCATCTGTCGCTGCAGTCGGGCGACGACATGATCCTGAAGCGGATGAAGCGCCGGCATCTGCGCGACCAGTCGATCCGCTTCTGCGAGGATGTGCGCAAGCTGCGCCCCGGTATCGTCTTCGGCGCCGACATCATCGCCGGCTTCCCGACCGAGACCGACGAAATGTTCGAGAACTCGGAAAAAATCGTCGAGGAGTGTGGCCTGACCCATCTCCACGTCTTCCCGTTCAGCCCACGCGAAGGCACGCCTGCCGCGCGCATGCCCCAGCTCCGCCGCGAATTGGTCAAGCAGCGCGCCGCCCGGCTGCGCGCCGCCGGTGAAGTTGCGTATATCAGGCATCTGTCGTCGCTCACCGGTACGCGTCAGTCGATCCTGATCGAGCGCGACGGCCTTGGCCGCACCGAGGGTTTTACGCTTGCCGCAATCGGCACGGGCGCACCGGGTGAGATCGTCGAGGCCGATATATCAGGCCACGATGGTAGCAGGCTGATCGCGGCGCCCCTCGCCGCCCGCGCGGCCTGAGAAACGCAAAGCATGGCTGGTTTTTTCAAGAAGATATTTTCGTTCGGCAAGAAAGAGGTGGTCGAGGAGCGGGTCGACGAGACCGCCCCGCTGCCGCCGATCAAATGGGAAGCGCTCGAGGCGCTGAAGCCGGCGGCCGAGCAGGTCGTTCCGGAGTTCTTGAAGCGTGACGAGCTGGAGCGCGAGGCGGAAACTGCGCCGACGCCGACGACGGTCGAGCCGGAAGTGATCCCCGCGCCGGAATCGGCGCCTGTCGAGAAGCCGGTGCCCGAGCCGGCACCGGCCATTCCGCCAGCACCGGAGCCGACTATTCCCTCCGAGCCGGAACTCCTGCCGGAGCCCGAGCCGGAAGAAGAACCCGCGCCCGAGACGCCTGCCGAGCCGCCGGCGCCCGAGGAGATACCAACACCTCCCGCCGTTCCGGAGCCTGCTCCCGAACCGCAGCCGCAGGAGGTCCCGCCACCCGCGCCGGCCGAGCCGGAGATCGTCCCGTCACGCCCGGAACAGCAGCCGGAACCGGAACCGGTCGAAGTGCCGACGCCTGCCGAGGTTCCGGCCGAGACACCAGCCCCGATCGAGGTGCCGACACCGGGGCCGGCCCCTGCTCAGCCATTATCAGAGGTCAGCGCCGCCCCTCATCCGCCTGCTGGCACCTTCTCTCCGTCTGAAGACGGGGAGAAGGAAGAAGTTTCAGCACCGACGCCCGAAGCCCCGCCTGCCGAAATCGCACCTCCCATTCGCCAGCCGGCGCCGATCGAATCGCAGCCGGTCATTGCGGAAATTGCGCCCGAGCCGCAGTCTCTTCCACAACCCGCGCCGGAGCCAAAAGCCGCACCCGGCAAGGTGACCGTCACCAAGAAGGTCGAGCAGAAGGCCGAGCCACAGAAGGCGCCGGAGCCGGCACCGAGGCGCTCATGGTTCCAGCGCATGAAGGACGGGCTTGCCCGCTCCTCCAAGGAGCTCACCGGCAACATTGCCGGCGTCTTCACCAAGCGCAAGCTGGACGAAGAGACTTTGCAGGACCTTGAGGATGTGCTGATCCGTGCCGATCTCGGCATGGAGACGGCCTTGCGCGTTACCGACGCGCTGGCCGCCAGCCGCTACGGCAAGGACGTCTCCGACACCGAGGTCCGCGCCATCATGGCGGCCGAGGTGGAAAAAGTGCTGGCCCATGTCGCCATGCCGCTGGAGCTCGACCTTTCACACAAGCCGCATGTCATCCTGGTGGTCGGTGTCAACGGCACCGGCAAGACCACAACTATCGGCAAGCTGGCCGCCAAGCTCACCGATGGTGGCCTGTCGGTGATGCTCGCCGCCGGCGACACCTTTCGCGCCGCCGCGATCGAGCAACTGAAGATCTGGGGCGAGCGGACGAAATCGCCTGTGATCGCCTCAAAGATCGGCGCCGATGCCGCGGGACTGGCCTATGACGCCTTCGAGAAGGCCAAGGAGGCCGGTTCCGACGTGCTGATCATCGACACCGCCGGCCGCCTGCAGAACAAGACCGAACTGATGGCGGAGCTCGAAAAGATCGTCCGCGTGCTTGGCAAACTCGACCCGGAAGCACCGCACACCGTGCTGCAGACGGTCGACGCCACCACCGGCCAGAACGCGCTCAACCAAGTCGAGATCTTCCGCAATATCGCCGGCGTCAACGGCCTGGTGATGACCAAGCTGGACGGCACGGCGCGCGGCGGTATTCTGGTGGCGATCGCGGCAAAGCACAAATTGCCGGTCTATTTCATCGGCGTCGGCGAACAGGTCGACGACCTCGAACCTTTCTCGGCAAGCGAATTCGCCAGGGCGATCGCTGGAGTAGCTTAACAAGCATGTCCCAAAAAGTTGCAGACTTTTTGGATCAGATCATGCGCAAGAAAGAGATTCCATGAACCCACCCATTCTCGAACGCGATCCGTCGGACCCGCAGAAGCAGAAGAAGGAAGGCGTCAATCCGCTGCTCAAGCTAGTGCTGGAGCTGGGTCCGTTGATGGTGTTCTTCTTCGCCAATGCGCGCGGCGGATGGCTGGTGCAGAAATTCCCGGTTCTGGCCGAGTTCGGCGGGCCGATCTTCGTCGCCACCGGGCTGTTCATGGCCGCCACGGCAATCGCCCTGATCGCCTCGTGGCTGCTCACCCGCACCTTGCCGATCATGCCGATGGTGTCGGGCGTCGTCGTCTTCATCTTCGGCGCGCTGACGCTCTATCTGCAGGACGACATCTTCATCAAGATGAAGCCGACCATCGTCAACACGCTGTTCGGCGGCGTGCTGCTCGGCGGCCTCTACTTCGGCAAGTCGCTGCTTGGCTATGTCTTCGATTCAGCCTTCAGCCTCGACGCCGAAGGCTGGCGGAAACTGACCTTCCGCTGGGGCCTGTTCTTCCTGTTCCTGGCCATCGTCAATGAGGTGGTGTGGCGCAATTTTTCCACCGACGCCTGGGTTACTTTCAAGGTCTGGGGCATCATGCCGATCACGCTTCTGTTCACCTTCAGCCAGATGCCGCTGATCCTGCGTCATTCACTCGAGGACAAGGCCGGCAAAGAAGAGAGAACCGGAAAGTAGAAAAAGCGGTTCTGCGTTCGTGAAACAATGAACCGTTCTGGGGAGAGGGACATGGAATTCATCACCACGCGCGACCAGTTGAGGACGATCTACAAGACGCCACGGCCGACCGACGGTTCTATCCGCAAGGAGCTGAAAAAACTTGACGGCCATTGCCGCTCCTTCATCGGCAAGAGCCCGTTCGTGCTGATCGGCTCGTCCGACGGTGCCGGCAATGCCGACGTGACGCCGAAGGGCGACAAGCCGGGCTTTGCCACCGTTCTCGACGACACCACCATCGCCATTCCCGATCGGCCCGGCAACAACCGGCTCGACACGTTGGAAAACATTCTCCTCAATCCCTCTGTCGGGCTGCTCTTCCTCATTCCCGGCATGAACGAGACGCTGCGCGTCAACGGCGATGCCCGCATCACCGTCGACGCAAATTTGCGCGAACGCCTCGCCGTCGACGGCAGGGAGCCGCAAAGCGTCGTCGTGGTCAGCGTCAAGGCCGCCTACATGCATTGCGCAAAAGCCTTCATGCGCTCGGACCTGTGGAAGCCGGAAACCTGGTACGACCGTGCGACGCTGCCGACGCTCGGCCAGATCATGCGCGATCAGCTGGCGGTTGCCGATTCCGCCGAGGCGACCGACCGCTGGCTCGACGAGGAATACAAGAAGACGATGTGGTAGGTTTCCGGACGCGATTCGCGTCTGGACCGATTCCACACCTTGCTGAACATCCTTGCCATTTCCGGCAGCCTGCGCGCGGCTTCCACCAATTCGGCACTGATCGCCGCACTGGCCCGCGAAGCGCCGTCCGGCTGCCGCGTCACCGTCCATGACGGGCTTGGCCGTCTGCCCATCTTCAATCCCGATGATGAGGGCGAGCGGACGCCGCTCGAAGCCTCCAAGCTGATCGATGCCGTCAGCCGAGCCGACGGCCTGATCGTTTCCTGTCCGGAATATGCCCATGGCGTGCCGGGCGGGCTGAAGAACGCCCTCGATTGGCTGGTCTCGCGCGATGCCGCAGTCGCCAAGCCCGCCATGCTGGTACACGCCTCGCCGCGCTCGCTGTTCGCCCGCGCCGCACTGGCCGAGATCATGCGCACCATGTCGTTCGCGTTGTGCGACGATGTGCTGGAGATTGCCCTGCTCGGCAAGAAGCCGCCGGAGGTCGAGAGCATCCTGGCGGAGCCGGCGAACCGGCAAGCGATGCGCGATGCGCTGAATGCTTTCGCGGACTTTATCCGCGCCCGTTGAGTGCCGACCCACCACGCATTCGTCATCCTAGGGCGAAGCAAGGAGCGAAGCGACGCGGCGCAGACCCTAGGATCCATGCCGCGACCTTTGCCGAGAATGCATCGGTCCAAGAAGGGCAGCCTAACGTTGGATACTACACGGACCGCCAAAGACAGTATTGCACCGTTGTGCCCTGCTCGAAAGTCGCGGCATGGATCCTAGGGTCTCCGCGACGTCGCTTCGCGACTGCTTCGCCCTAGGATGACGAAGGAAAGGGGCTTCGCCATGCCTTCGAAATCAACCCTTTCGCAGCGTCTCCACATCCGTCTTTCCAACATACCAATCACGCGCATTGACCTCCTCGAAAACCACCCAGACATCGTTATTGCCGAGGCCGGTGGCGTCCATGATGGCCGCCGTGACCTTTTTGGCGATGTCCGCCTTCTTGCCCGCCGGATCGGCTGATATCACTTCCTTGACGATGCGGATGTTGACGAATGGCATTTTGTCCTCCCGGGATGTTCGTGCTCGCGACCCGCTTCGATGAAACCTCGAACGGCCGCCAGTGCTCCAGTCTCAGTATGTCTTGGCGCCGTTGACCATGAGCCGCACCATGTAGAGCGACGTGGTGCCGGCGATGTAGAGGCAATTCAGCTTGTTGCCGCCGAACACGCAGTTGGCGGTGACTTCCGGTACCTTGACCTTGCCGATCAGCGTGCCGTCGGGATGGTAGCAATGGATGCCGTCGGCGGCACTGGTCCAGATGCGGCCGTCCTCGTCGAGCCTGAAGCCGTCGAACAGGCCGGCCGTGCAGCCGGCGAAGACTTTCTCGCCCGAAACCTTCTTGCCACCCTTGCCGACATTGAACACCCGCATATGCGCCGGATTCTGCGCGCCATGCGTGCGGCCGGTATCGACGACATAAAGCTTGCTCTCGTCGAGCGAGAAAGCCAGGCCGTTGGGCCGGACCATGTCGGTGATGACGGCTTCGACCTCGCCGGTGCCGGGATCGACCCGGTAGACATGACAGGCGCCGATTTCGCTCTCGGCCCTGTCGCCCTCATAATCCGTATCGATGCCGTAGCTCGGATCGGTGAACCAGATAGAACCGTCGGATTTCACCACCGCGTCGTTTGGCGAATTCAGCCGCTTGCCCTTCCATTTGGCCGCGATCGTAGTGACCGAGCCGTCGAACTCGGTGCGGCTGACGCGGCGGCCCGAATGCTCGCAGGTGATCAGCCGGCCCTCCCGGTCGACGCTGTTGCCGTTCGAATTGCCGGACGGTTGCCGGAAGACGCTGACATTGCCGTCGGTCTCGTCATAGCGCAGCATGCGATTGTTGGGGATATCGGACCAGACGACATAGCGGCCGGCGGCGAACCAGGCCGGCCCCTCCGCCCACTGGCATCCGGTGAACAGCTTCTCGACCTGCGCGTTGCCGTTGAACAGGCGCGCGAAGCGCGGATCGAGAATTTCATAATAGTCTGCGGCCGCCATGCTTTCCTCCCGGCATCAATGACACCGGATCAAGCCAGCCGGAGGGACAGAAGGCAATGTGGGTACGCACAGTGTCATGCAAAAGATCGCTTGCCGGCTCTGCGCATGACGTTAATGCATGTCGCCCAAAAGTGGCCCCGGTTTTGGGAGAACGACATGCATAAAACAAAGACCTAAAGCGCGTCGCCTGAATCCGTTCAACGCGACGCGCTTTAGCGCCGCATTAACCGGCTATGCGTCCAGCGCAATGGTGCATTGCAACATCTTCTTTTTGCAATGCACCATTACTATGTCATGCTTCGTATCGATCAAGGGAGGAAGAAACCGCCGCCGAAACGCGGCGCCAAAAAGGAACCTTGCTATGATCCTCGACAGTCTCATGACCCGCGCTCGCAACAGCATTGCCAAGCGCAAGCACTACAACCGCCTTGTCGCCGAAATCGACAGCTTTTCCAGCCGCGATCTGGCCGACATGCGCGCCGACCGCTCGGAGATGCTCTACCAGATCCACAAGCAGATCTACGGCTGAGTATTCGATCGCCTCATCACGTTCGCCATCCTTGGGCGTAGCGACGCGTGGCGTTGCGAAGACCCAAGGATGATGCAGCTACGCGTATAGGTGCGTCGCGACGTCAGTTCGACGCCGCCAGCGCCTTGTCGATCTGTGGCAGCAAGAGATCCCTCGCCGTCTCGGGCGTCAGCGGGCCGACATGCTTGTAGGCGATCTTGCCGTCCTTGCCGATGACGAAGGTTTCCGGCACGCCATAGACGCCCCAGTCGATCGCCGCGCGGCCCGCTTCGTCGACCCCTATCGCCTGGAACGGATTGCCGAGATCGCCGAGGAACCGGCGTGCGTTTTCGGGCCGGTCCTTGTAGTTCAGCGCCGCCATGCTGAAACGCTTGTCCTGCGACAGCGCCAGAAGCACCGGGTGCTCTTCGCGGCATGGCGCGCACCACGACGCGAAGACGTTGACCAATGTGACCTTGCCGGCGAAGGTTTTCGAATCGAGCCCCGGCAGGTTTGAGCCCTCCAGCGCCGGCAGGCTGGTTTGCGGCGCAGGCAGGCCGATCAGGGCCGACGGCACTTCCGAAACATCGCGCCCCGACAGCAGCTGCGACAGGAACAGTCCGGCCAGGCCGAGGAAGATCAGCAGCGGCAACAGCACGAACAGGCGACGAGTGCGCGGGGGCGGCGTTTCTGTTTCGATGCTCATGGCTTTGCGACCTTGTCGGAGCGACGCCTCACGCCGGACGCCTCCAGTTCGGCAAGCTCACGCTTGCGCGCCCGCTGGTCGAGCAGGATCCAGCCGATCAATCCGGCCAGCACCACGGCAGTGATGCCATAGGCAGCGGTCACATAGAGTGCATGCGCGCTCATGCGGCAGGCCCCGCTGAAGTGCGGCCTTCCAAGCCGATCATGTCGCCCAGTCTAGACATGCTTTCCCTTAGCCTCGCTCCGTCGGCTTCGCAATCCGCAGTCATACGCCGCGTCAATCCGTGCCATGGCGCAGCGCCAGCGCCGCCGAGACCGGACCCAGCACGCCAAGAAACAGGGTCAGCGCGGCAAGAATGAGGAAGGGCTGCAGAAACGGATCGGGATTGGCGGTCGCTCCATAGCTTGCCGAAACGCCGAAGATCAGCACCGGAATGGTCAGCGGCAGCACCAGCACCGAGATCAGCAGCCCGCCACGCGGCAGCGCCACCGCCACCGCCGCACCGGCGGCGCCGATGAAGGTGATAGCAGGCGTGCCGACCAGCAGCGTCAGCGCCGTGGCGCCGATGCCGAGCGGCTCCATGTTCATGAACAGCCCGAGCACGGGCGCGGCGACCACCAGCGGCAGCACGCTGCCCGCCCAATGCGCCAGGCATTTCACCAGCACCGTCAAGGCCAGCATGTGGCGATCATTGCCGAGCACCAGCAGATCGAGCGAGCCGTCCTCGCGGTCGGCCTGGAACAGCCGATCGAGACCGAGCAGGCAGGACAGCAGCGCGCCAATCCACAGGATCGCCGGCCCAATGCGGGCCAGCAGCTTCAGGTCCGGCCCGACTCCGAACGGGATGGTGGCGATGACGGCGAGGAAGAAGATGACCCCGGTCAGCGCCCCGCCGCCCGCACGGATGTTGAGGCGGATGTCGCGCAGGAAGAGGGCTAGCATGGTATGAGATGCTCGGGCGCCATCATCAACCCGTTTCCCCCATCCTCAACTCCATCCCCTCGATCCCCAGCGGCAGGTGCGTCGCCGCGACAATCATCCCGCCATCCGTGCAATGCTTCGCCATCAACCCCGCGAACCGCGCCTCCGAAGCCTTGTCCAGCCCCGCCGTCGGCTCGTCCAGCAGCCACAATGGCCGGTGGCTGACCAGCAGTTTCGCGATCGCCGCCCGGCGCCGTTGCCCGGTCGATAGATAGCCGAACGGCAGGTGGCCGATGCCACCGAGCCCGACCGTTTCCAGCGCCTCTTCGACGCCGAGCTGTCCGTCGCCGTTGAAGTCGCGCCAGAAGCGCAAATTCTCCGCCACGCTGAGCGCCGGCTTCATTGCGTTCTGGTGGCCAAGGTAGTGACAGGCCGAGGCAACAGACGGGAACGCTTCGCCCCCGTCTTCAATCTTCATGGCACCCTTGATCCTCACGCTGCCTTGCGCCACCGGCAGCAGCGCGGCGATGACCCGCAGCAAGGTCGACTTGCCCGATCCGTTCGGCCCGGTAACGATGAGCGCCTGACCCTCCTCCAGGGCAAAGCCGATGCCGGAAAACACCGCGTCGCCGCCTCGCTCGCCGCCCAGATTTTCGGCGATCAGCCGCATTCCTCGCCTGCCCTGAAACCATGTGTCGCGGCCGCTGCCGCATCGCACAAAATTGCTTTCCAACTGTCTAGAACTATTCCAGAAAATTCTCTATATGCGGTGCATCCGTGCCAGCGGTCGGCACGGGAACAGAATTAGCGCCGAACCAGCGCACGCGCCGCCTTGAACGGCTCGGGTTGCTTGGGAACGGACAGCGGAAATGGCCGTACCCGCACCTTTGCGCGTGATTGCATGCCATCGGCGTCCGTTCCCTTTCAGGCTGAACAGACAAGGATCGCACGTGTCAAAATCCCTCGACAGTTTCAATTGCCGCCGCACGCTGACCGCAGGCGGCGCGGAGTATGCCTATTTCGACCTCATCGAGGCCGAGAAGAACGGCCTCACCGGCATCTCGCAGCTGCCCTATTCGATGAAGGTGCTGCTGGAAAACCTGCTGCGCAACGAAGACGGCCGCTCCGTCACCAAGGAATCGATCCAGGCGGTGGCCGGCTGGCTGACCGACAAGGGCACCGCCGGTGTCGAGATCGCCTATCGCCCGGCCCGCGTGCTGATGCAGGATTTCACCGGCGTTCCGGCCGTGGTCGACCTTGCCGCGATGCGCGACGCCATGGCTTCGCTCGGCGGCGATCCGCAGAAGATCAACCCGCTGGTGCCGGTCGACCTCGTCATCGACCATTCCGTCATCGTCGACGAATTCGGCACGCCGATGGCCTTCGCCCGCAATGTCGAGCTGGAATATGAGCGCAACGAGGAGCGCTACAAATTCCTCAAATGGGGCCAACAGGCGTTCCGCAACTTCCGCGTCGTGCCGCCCGGCACCGGTATCTGCCATCAGGTCAACCTCGAATATCTCGGCCAGGTGGTGTGGACCAACACCGAGGACGGCGAAACGACAGCCTATCCCGACACCTGCGTCGGCACCGATTCGCACACCACCATGATCAACGGCCTTGGCGTGCTCGGCTGGGGCGTCGGCGGCATCGAGGCCGAGGCGGCCATGCTCGGCCAGCCCGTCTCCATGCTTTTGCCTGAGGTGATCGGCTTCCGCCTCACCGGCAAGCTCAAAGAAGGCGTCACCGCCACCGACCTCGTGCTCACCGTCACCCAGATGCTGCGTAAGAAGGGCGTCGTCGGCAAGTTCGTCGAGTTCTTCGGGCCGGGCCTCTCCAACATGACGCTGGCCGACCGCGCCACCATCGGCAACATGGCGCCCGAATATGGCGCCACCTGCGGCTTCTTCCCGGTCGACTCGGAAACCATCCGCTACCTCACAATGTCCGGCCGCAGCGAGGACCGCATCGCGCTGGTCGAGGCTTATGCCAAGGCTCAAGGAATGTGGCGTGAGACCGGCTCGACCGATCCGGTGTTCACCGATCTGCTCGAGCTGGAACTTGGCTCCGTCGTGCCGTCGATGGCCGGACCCAAGCGGCCCGAGGGCCGCGTCGCCCTGGAAGGCATTCCGGAAGGTTTCGCCAAGGCGATGGAGACCGAATACAAGAAGGCCGCCGAAATCTCCAAACGCTACGCAGTCGAAGGCACCGACCATGATCTCGGTCATGGCGACGTCGTCATCGCCGCCATCACTTCGTGCACCAACACCTCGAACCCGAGTGTGCTGATCGGCGCCGGCCTCCTGGCCCGCAACGCCAACCGCCTCGGTTTGAAGCAGAAGCCATGGGTGAAGACCTCGCTGGCGCCGGGCAGCCAGGTGGTCGCCGAGTATCTGGAGAAATCCGGCCTGCAGAAGGAACTCGATCAGATCGGCTTCAACCTGGTCGGCTTCGGCTGCACCACCTGCATCGGCAATTCCGGCCCGCTGCCGGCGCCGATCTCGAAGACCATCAACGACAAGGGCCTGATCGCTGCCGCGGTCTTGTCCGGCAACCGCAACTTCGAAGGCCGCGTCTCGCCCGACGTGCAGGCGAACTATCTGGCCTCGCCGCCGCTGGTCGTCGCGCACGCGCTGGCCGGCACCGTCACAAAGGACCTGACCACCGAGCCGCTCGGCGAGGACAAGAACGGCGAGCCGGTCTACCTCAAGGATATCTGGCCGAGCTCGGCCGAGATCCAGGAGTTCATCGAGAAGAACGTCACCCGCGAGCTGTTCGCCCGCAAATATGCCGACGTCTTCAAGGGCGACGAGTACTGGCAGAACGTCAAGGCGCCGGAAGGCCAGACCTATGCCTGGGACGACAACTCGACCTATGTGCAGAACCCGCCCTATTTCGCTGGCATGACATCAGGTTTCGGCAAGATCGGCGACATCAAGGGCGCCCGCGTGCTCGGCCTGTTCGGCGACAAGATCACCACCGACCACATTTCGCCGGCCGGATCGATCAAGGCGGCCTCGCCGGCCGGCAAATACCTCACCGACCACGGCGTCGGCGTCGCCGACTTCAACCAGTACGGCACGCGGCGCGGCAATCACGAGGTGATGATGCGCGGCACCTTCGCCAACATCCGCATCCGCAACCACATGCTGGGCGAGAACGGGCGCGAGGGCGGCTACACCATCCACTACCCGTCGAAGGAAGAGGAATCGATCTACGACGCGGCGATGGAGTACAAAAGGGAAGGCGTGCCGCTGGTTGTCTTCGCCGGCGTCGAATACGGCAACGGCTCGTCGCGCGACTGGGCTGCCAAGGGTACCAATCTCCTTGGTGTCCGCGCGGTCATCGCCCAGTCCTTCGAGCGCATCCATCGCTCGAACCTGGTCGGCATGGGCGTTATCCCCTTCGTCTTCGAGGAAGGCACCTCATGGGCATCGCTCAACCTCAAGGGAGACGAGCTGGTCGAGATCGACGGCTTGAGCACCATCAAGCCGCGCCAGACGATGATCGCCAAGGTCACCTATGGCGACGGCACGGTGAAGAATGTGCCGATCATCTGCCGCATCGATACGCTGGATGAGCTCGATTACTTCAAGAACGGCGGCATCCTGCAATACGTGCTGCGCGATCTTGCTGCTTAGTACGGGAGTAAGGGAGTAGGGCAGTAAGGGAGTAGGGAAGGGAATCCCTATTCCCTATTCCCTATTCCCTATTCCCTATTCCCTATTCCCCTATTCCCCTATTCCCCTATTCCCCTACCTTCGGCTTCCCAAACCGCGCCGCTGCCGCCAAAAGCACGCTGAGCATCACGCCGTTGAGGATGTGCCAGAGGAAGTGCGTTCCGAGCGGAAAGCTGCCGCAGACCACCGGGTCGATCATCCGGCAGATGACGGACACGACGAAGATCGCCGAGCCCGCCAGATTATACCAGCCGGCGCGATTGCCGCTCACCGTCACCCAGACACCGAAGAAGGCGAGCGCCAGGAACGGCGGCAGATAGCCCGTCGTACCGTTCGACGCCTGGCGCAGCCAGTCCGGCACGGCAAGGGTTATCGCCCCGGCAAGCACATAGAAGGCAATGAAGATGGCAATGGCCTTGCCCCATCGCATGCCGAGGAAGCGGCGTAAATTGAACAGCGTGTAGGCCAGCGTGAAGCCGGCGATCGGCAGCACGTCGGCCCAGACCGTGCCCTTGGTGGCAAAGGTGTGGAAGATCGTCGAACCGATGCCGATCGCCACCACCCACCAGGCCAGCACCTCGGCGAAGGCGCCGGTGCCCAGCCTTCGCACCTCGCGCACGCCCCACAGGCCGGCGGCGATGAAGGCGAGATTGGTCAGGGCGTTGACGGGTTCGGACCAGAATTCCGGGCCGGTCCGCTCGCAATAGAGGTCGACCGGCGCCAAAAACGTTTGCCACATCGTGATTGCCGCCCGAATCGGTTTCTATCCTGAAGCGCAGATCCTTCCTATTGCGGGGTTGCGGTCAGCTGCAATGGCAAAATTTCACCGCAACGTGACTTCCCGTTGACTTCCGGTTCTGCCACATATTTTAGCAATCAAGATAAAGCCGGCACCACCGGCGGGAATCGGAATGGCCATGGCCTCGCGAAAATCATTGTGGCTGGCAGCTCTTGCGCTGGCCTTCTCGGCGTCTGCCGGCGCCGGGCATGCCGGCGAATCCGATCGCGCCCATGCCGACCGGGTCCAGATCGACAGGCTCCAGATCGACAGGCCATTGGGCGTGGTCGAACTGTTCACCAGCCAGGGCTGCAGTTCCTGCCCGCCGGCCGATACGCTGTTCTCCGAACTTGCCGCTAAGGAAGATATCGTCGCGCTCGCCTATCACGTCGACTATTGGGACTATCTCGGCTGGCAGGACACGCTGGGCCGCAAGGAGAACACCGAGCGGCAATACGACTACATGCGCGCCTTCGGCAGCCGCTCCGTCTATACGCCGCAGGCCGTCATCAACGGCCGTGTCCACGTCAACGGCGCCAGCCGCGGCGAGGTCGATGGCGCGCTCGCCCGCATGGCCAAGAACGGCGAAGGCATGCGCGTCGCCGTCAAGGTCAGCCGCACCAGCGACCGTGTGACGATCGACGCCGGTGATGCCGGCAACGGCCCCAGCGACGCCCATGTCGTCATCGTCTATTTCGACCCGCCGCAGACGGTCAAGGTCGGCGAGGGCGAGAATACCGGCCGCAAGATGACCTACTGGAACGCCGTCACCGGGATTCAGACCGCTGGCATGTGGCATGGCAAGGCACAGCGCTACGAGCTGCCGATGAGCGAGATTGCCAAAAAGGGCGGCTGCGCCGTGCTGCTGCAGTCGGTCGGCAAGGACGGCATGCCCGGTCCTATTCTCGGCGCCGCGTTCATCCACAAGCCGTAACGGACGCCGGCGCCCCCCATATTCGCTAGGACTGTGGATGGGAGGCCCCTCATCCGGCCGCTTCGCGGCCACCTTCTCCCCGAGGGGAGAAGAGGTAAAGCGCCGCCGCGATCTCCTCTCCCCTCGGGGAGAGGTCGGATTGTCCCGAATTGCCCCTTCGCAATTCGGTTGGCAATCCGGGTGAGGGGGACGCGACGCTCGGTGAAACCGCACTCGACTCACCACCCAATAAAAAACCGACGTCAGCTTGCTTCTGACGTCGGTCATTTAGGTTTTGGGATCGTCGCACCCGGTTCTTCCGAGGAAGAGCCGAGGTTGGTTCGATCCGACGCAGACCCGTGGGCGGGGGGCTTGGGGTTTACGAGCCGGTGCCGGACCGAACCGTCTCAGGCAACACCGGTAAATTCGTCGGACATTGGGGCATGAGCGCGGATAAAAAAAGGCAGAAATGTGGCGGAACATCACCAATTCCAACACGGCGTTTCATAAAAGTGACTGGACGTGACGAAAACGGCGCGGCGCGGGGCTCGGTTCGCTAGGCCTTGCAATTCAGTCGCGAACACGCCAACTTTGGTTGGCAAAGATTCATTTTGAAGGATCGAGGCATGACGGATGACAGCGGGACGGGGGATGGGGACGCATCCGCGATATTGATCCCGCTGCACGAGGCACGACGCGAACGTCTCGATCAGCCGGTACGGTTTGACCGCCGCGAGTTGGACCAGATCCTCAGGCTCTACGGACGCATGGTCGCTGCCAATGAATGGCGCGACTACGCCATCGATCATCTTGCGGACCGCGCCGTGTTTTCCGTATTCCGCCGCACCAGTGAAGTGCCGCTGTTCCAGATCGTCAAGGATCCGAAACTGGCCCGCAAGCAGGGCGCTTTTGCCGTCATCGCCGCCGGCGGCCGCATCCTGAAACGCGGTCAGGAACTTGGCCGCGTGCTTGGTGTGTTCGACAGCAAGCTCAAGGTTGTAGAGGCTTGAGCTACGGAATTGAAGAAAAGGGCACTCGACGCCTGATGTAACTGCCTTCTTCTTCAGTTCTTCAATTCCCCAATTCCTCGCTTCAGTCCCCTCTAAAGCGGAACTTCCGCTCCGGCAGCGAGCTCGGATCGGGCGGCGCCGAGGCACCGCCATTCAGCGACAGCTGCATGAACACCGTGTCCAGCCAGCGCCCATGCTTGTAGCCGGAACCTTCGAGGCGTCCCGAATAGCGAAAGCCGAGCTTTTCGTGCAGCCGCACCGAGGCACTGTCGGGACGGCCATCGCCGATCACCGCGATGATCTGGCGAAAGCCCGCCGTCGTCACTGCCTCGATCAGGCTTTGCATCAGCTTGAGCCCGACGCCCTGGCCCTTGGCCTCGGGCGCGACATAGACCGAATCCTCGACGATGAAGCGATAGGCCGGGCGCGGCCGGAAGGCGCCGGCATAGGCGTAGCCGAGAATGGTGCCGTCCTTCTCCGCCACCAGGTAAGGAAAGCCGCCGGCCATCAGGCTGTCGAATCGAACACCCATCTCCGCGCGGCTCGGCGGCTCCAGTTCATAGCTCGCCGTGCCTTGGGTCACCGCGTCGGCATAGATGTCCGTGACGCTGTCGAGGTCGGCCACCGTAGCGGGCCGGATCGCAATATTGCTCATTGTTTATGCATGCCGTTTCCCTGCTCGCAATAACAGCAAAGGCCAAGACAAAAGAAAAGGGCGGCCGTTGGGCCGCCCTTCTGGAACTCGATGGTCCAAGCGCTGCTGAACTAGCGGCGGTCGCCCATGAACTGCAGCAGGAACATGAACAGGTTGATGAAGTCGAGATAGAGCGTCAGTGCGCCCATGATCGCCTTGCGGCCGGCGACGTCGGAAGTGTCGCCCTCGAAATACATCTCCTTGATCTTCTGCGTGTCATAGGCGGTGAGGCCGGCGAAGACCAGCACGCCGATCGCCGACACGGCAAAGGACAGCGCCGACGACTGCAGGAAGATGTTGATCACCGACGCGATGATGATGCCGAACACGCCCATGATCAGGAACGAGCCCATCGCCGTCAGGTCGCGCTTGGTGGTGTAGCCGAACAGCGACAGCGCGCCGAAAGCGGCGGCGGTGGCGAAGAAGGTCTGCGAGATGCTTGCCGTGGTGTAGACCAGGAAGATCGACGACAGCGACAGGCCGACGAGACCGGCATAGACCCAGAACGTGGTCTGCGCGGCAGCGACGCTCATCGACTGAATCCTGAACGACAGGAAGAACACGGCGGCCAGCGGCGCCAGCATCACCACCCAGCGCAGCGGCGAACCGAAGATCGCGTAGCCGAACGAGGTCAGCATCTCGCCGCTTGGCAGCGTCGCGACAGCCGAAGCCGGATCGGTGGTGGTGGCCAGCATGATCGTGCCGACAGCGGCAAGACCAGTGATGAGGAGGCCAAGCCCCATCAGATTGTAAACCTTGATCATGTAGGCGCGCAGGCCCTGATCGATGTCGGCACCGACGCTGACGCCGGGCACGGCGCGCGTCTGGTAGTTGCGAATGGGATCAGCCATTGTAGTCCTCTATTGCTTCTGCCCCGTCCGGTGTCAGGTCCTTCCGGACCCAGGCGCCGCTGGCAGGGCTCCAGCATGCCTGTGGCGAAATATGATGGTTATTCGCGTCAAGAACAAGACCGTAACCGGATGTAACGGTTCGTGAGGCAACCAAGTGCCGATTCCTCGGCTTTCCGGACGGCTTTCTTACCAAGATTTAATCCAGGATGCCTTTTCCGGGCCTGTCGTCACAGGTTGCGCAGCACCGGTGCTGCCTTGTGGCCGAGCACCCGCCAGGTGCCGGCGAGACCAATGCCGACCGTGACCACCAGCGAAAACAGAATGGTTGCCACCGCCACCTCCGGCATGAAATGCGACGGCAATGTCATGATGCGCGCGACGACGAACCAGGCGGCAGCACTGCCCGCTGCCAGCGCGAAGATGGCGGTGGCCAGCCCGATCAGCATATATTCGAGCGAGAAGGCCGATATCAGCGTCGTGCGTGTCGCACCCAGCGTCTTCAACACCACCGCATCATGGATGCGCGCCCGGTTGCCGGCTGCAAGCGCGCCGGCCAGCACCAGCACCGAGGCGATCAGCGCCACGCCAGCGGCGGCCCGGATCGCCGTGCCGAGTTGCCCGACCAACCGGTTGACGACATCGAGCGCGTCCTTGACCCGCACCGTCGTCACCGCGGGGAAGGCGCGGGTGACGGCGTTGAGGATGCGGGCGTCGTCGGCCGTCGAGGCACTCTTTTCGGTCAGCGTCGCCATCCAGCCATGCGGGGCGCCTGCGAATGTGTTGGGCGAGAAGACCATGACGAAATTGATGCCCATCGTCTCCCATTCGACCTGGCGGAAATTGGCGATCCTGGCGGTGACATTGCGGCCCAGCACATTGACGGTGATGGTGTCGCCGAGCTTCAGCCCGATCTCCTTGCCTTCTTGCGCCGAAAACGAAACCAGCGGTTCGCCGCTGTAATTTTCGGGCCACCAACTGCCCTCGGTCAACGTCGCGTTCTCCGGTTGCCTGGTGTCATAGGTCAGGCCGCGGTCCCCCCTCAGCACCCAGGCGCCTTCCGCCGGCACTTTCACCTTGTCGACATCGACACCGTTCAGCGCCATCACCCGGCCGCGCAGCATCGGCACCTTGGCCAGCACGCCCTGCGGGGCCTCCTTGCCGATCAGCGCCGAGAAAGACGCGACATCGGCGCTCTGGATGTCGACGAAGAAGAAGTTCGGCGCCCGTTCCGGCAGGCTGCCGGAGATCTGCCGCCTGAGATTGCCATCGATCAGCGCCAGCGTCACCAGCAGCGTCAGGCCAAGCCCCAGGGACAGCACCACCGATGGCGTCAGGGCGCCTGGCCGATGAATGTTGCCGATGGCGAGCCTGAGCGCCACGAAGCGCACGCGCGGGCTTTTCCTGGCCGCCCATTGCACCAGTGCGCCGACCACGCGCAGCACCAGGAAGGCGAAGACGGTAGCGCCGACAAAAATCGAGGCTATGCGCTGGTCGCCCGAGAACAGAATGGCCAGCGCCGCAAGCAACAGCGCGATGCCTATGGCGGCCGCGACATAAGCGGGGCGCGGCAAGCCGCGGCCTTCCAGCCCCATTTCGCGAAACAGCGCGGTTGCCGGCACGTCGCGGGCGCGGCCGAGCGGCAGCAGCGCGAAAGCCAACGTCACCAGCAGGCCGAACAGCGCCGCCATACCGAGCGCGCCGGGATAGAAGCCGCCTTCGGCAGGCACCGGAATGACGGATTGCAAGGCCGCACTCGCCGCGAACGGCATCAGTGCGCCGAGCACAAGGCCCAGCACGATACCCAATCCGGCTATGATCAGGATCTGCACGAGATAGACGGCAAAGACGAAGCCGCCCGAAGCGCCCAGGCTCTTGAAGGTGGCGATGACGCCGCGCTTGCCGTCGAGATAGGCGCGTACCGCATTGGCGACGCCCACGCCGCCGACCACCAGCGCCGTCAGCCCGACCAGGGTCAGGAACTGCGAGAAACGTTCAATGTTGGACGACAGCGCGGGCGCCGCGTTGCTGCGTGTGCGGATCGACCAGCCTGCTTCGGGGAAATCCGTGGCGGCCTTGTCCTGGACGGCTTTCAGCCGCACCTCGTCGGCGTCTGCCGGCAGCCGGATCTTGTAGGCATTCTCGACCAGGCTGCCCGGCTGGATCAGTCCAGTGGCCGCCAGTCCGTCGGTCGAGATCATCAGCCTTGGGGCGAAGCCGAAACCGTCGGACACGGCGTCCGGTTCGGCGACCAGCCTGGCGCGCAGTTCGAAAGTGGCGGTGCCGAGCTTCAGCCGGTCGCCGATCTTGACGTGCAACCGCTCGAACAGAAGATCGGGTGCCGCCGCACCGAAGACGCCGAACTCTTCGCCGAACAGTTCCTGTTTCGACAGTGCCGGCTCGGTCTCCAGCGTGCCATAGAGCGGATAGGCATGGTCGACCGCCTTGGCCTCGACCAGCGCCTGGTCGGATCCGTCGGCCAGACGCGCCATCGAACGCATGCTGGCGGTCCGGGAAACCGTGCCGAGCCCGTCAAGGAAGCTGCGCTCCGCCCGGCTGGCGTCACGCTGGTTGATCTGGAAGCGAAGATCGCCGCCGAGCAGCGTCTGGCCCTGATTGGCGACACCGGCGGTGATCGAACGCGCCACCGAGTTGACGCCGCCGATGGCCGCGACGCCGAGCGCGATGCAGGCGAGGAAGATCAGGAAGCCGGACAGGCCGCCGCGCATCTCGCGCAGTGAGAAGCGGACCGCGAGCCTCAACGTCCGGGACAGCGGCATCAGGCCGTCACCTTGACGGGGGCCGGTGCCTCGATCCGGCCCGAGCGCATCGAAACCTGGCGCGAACAGCGCGCCGCGAGCGCCGGATCATGGGTCACCAGCACCAGCGTCATGCCGCGCTCGGCCGCCTTGGCAAACAAGAGGTCGGCGACCTGCCGCCCGGTCGCCTGGTCGAGATTGCCGGTCGGCTCGTCGGCGATCAGGATGCGCGGCGACGGCGCCAATGCGCGGGCGATCGCCACGCGCTGTTGCTCGCCGCCCGACAATTCGCCGGGATAGTGGGTGACGCGGTCGCTGAGGCCAACCGCCGCCAGCTCGCGCGCCGCCACCGAAAACGGATCGGCATGGCCGGCCAGTTCCAGCGGCACCGCGACATTTTCCAGCGCCGTCATGTTGGGAATGAGATGAAAGGACTGGAACACGATGCCAATGTTTCGGCCACGAAACGAAGCAATCTGGTCCTCGCTTTTGCCGTTGAGCAGCTCACCGGCGATTCGGACCGTACCCGAATCGACTCTTTCCAGGCCTGCCAGGACCATCAGCAATGTCGACTTGCCGGAACCCGAAGGCCCTACGATGCCGGTCGCCTCGCCCGTCGCCACATCAAGGCTGACACCCTTCAGCACATGGACCGATGAAGCGCCCTCGCCAAGGGTCAGGGATACATCTTTCAGCGCGATGACGGCTTCTGTCAAAATGAAATCGTCCTATATCTGGAAAGGCTCTGCTTGCCGGAAGCCGTCGACTGAAGAATTCCTAGCTCATATGGGGCCTGCCGCATGTCTTTCAAACGCAGTATTGCCGCAGGCTTGATGGTTTTCCTCGCCATCAGCGGCGCCATGTCGTCGGCGAGCGCCGAGCCGTTCAAGATCGTCGGCTTCGGTGACAGCCTGATGGCGGGCTTCGGTCTTGGCCCGGACCAGGGCTTTACCGACAGGCTGCAGGCCGCGCTTGGCGCCAGGGGCCAGGATGTGATCGTCGCCAATGCCGGCGTCTCCGGCGACACGACGAGCGGCGGCCTGGCTCGGCTCGACTGGTCGGTGCCGGACGGCACGCAGCTTGTCATCCTCGAACTCGGCGCCAACGACATGCTGCGCGGCGTTTCGCCCGACATCACCAGGAAGAACCTCGACGAGATGCTGAGCAAGCTGAAGCAGCGCAAGATTGCCGTGCTTCTGGCCGGCATGCGTGCCGCACCCAATCTCGGTCCCGACTACCAGAATGCGTTCGACGCCATTTTTCCGGACCTGGCGAAGAAATACGAAGTCGTGCTCTACCCGTTCTTTCTCGACGGCGTCGCCGGCCAGCCCGGCATGCAACTCGAGGACGGCCTGCATCCGAGCGCAAAAGGCGTCGACCAGATGGTCGAACGCATCCTGCCGACGGTAGAGAAGGTGATCGCGGCAGTGCCGGGCGATTCCTAGCGGATTGGAACTGTTTCCGCCCGGCAAGCTTTTAACAGGGACTGTGGCCAACAAACCTCTTGCTCCGTTTGACTATCGATGATTCGCTATAGGTGACAGTTCGATTCGAGGAAGGGAGGCTCTTCATGCCGCGTCTTTTCACCGCCCTCGAAATTCCGCGTGACGCTGCCCTTTCGCTGTCCCTGCTGCGGGGCGGCTTGCCGGGAGCCCGCTGGATCGATGTCGAAAACTACCATCTGACGCTGCGCTTCATCGGCGATGTCCCCGGCCATGTCGCCGACGAGATCGCCAACGCGCTCGACCGCGTCCACCGCCCTTCCTTCTCGCTGGCGCTGTCCGGCGTCGGCGCTTTCGGGCAGAAGAAGCCGCATGCGGTGTGGGCGGGTGCTTCCGCCTCGCCCGGTCTGGCTGCCCTTCAGGGCGAGATCGACCGCATCTGCCAGCGGCTCGGCATCCCGGCCGATCCGCGCAAGTTCATGCCGCATGTGACGCTGGCGCGCTTACGCAATTCGACTCCGCTGGACGTCGCCCAATATCTGTCGGCGCGCGGCAATTTCTCGACGCTGCCGTTCCGCATCGGCCGTTTCGTGCTGATGTCGTCGCGCGATTCGGTCGGCGGCGGACCCTATATCGTCGAGGAAGCCTGGCCGCTGTCAGGCACGGACGCCCGCGCCTCCAGCCTTGTCGCCAGCGCCTCCGACGCCTCGCGGATCATGCGATAGGCGGAAGCGAAGGCTTCTGCCTCGTCATGATAAGGATCCGGCACGTCGCGTGCCTTTCCCTGCGCGAACTCCAGGAACAGATGGATGCGGTCCTGCACGGCCGCCGGCGCCAGCGCCTTCAGGTCGGCGACATTCGACCGGTCCATGCCGAGGATCAGGTCGAAACGGTGGAGGTCCTGCGGCGTGACCTTGCGCGCCCTCTGTCCGGAAATGTCTACGCCGTGCCGCACCGCGATCGCGATCGCGCGTCGATCGGGGGCAGAGCCGGCCTCCCAGTCACTGGTTCCCGCTGAATCGAGCAGGATATCCCGGGCCGATCCGCGCTCGGCCCAAACGGCGCGGAAGACACCTTCCGCCAGCGGCGACCGGCAGATGTTGCCGAGGCAGACGAAGAGAATGGAGTTTATGGGCTTCGCGCTCATCGATCCGTCGCTATGGTGAGGGTCGTTTTCGAATAGCACAGGATATGGACATGGCGAGAGAGAAACTGGGCAGGCAAGCCGCTGAAGCCGCATTGACCGGTCTCGACGGCTGGGCGCTGGCGGAAGACGGCGCCTCCATCAAGCGTACATTCACCTTCGCGAATTTCTCCGAGGCTTTCGCCTTCATGACCCGCGTCGCGCTTGCCGCCGAGACGATGGACCATCATCCCGACTGGTCGAATGTCTACAAGACAGTCGACGTGACGCTGAACACTCACGACGCCGGCGGCGTCACCGCGCTCGATATCGATCTGGCCAAGAAAATGAACCGTTTTGCCGGCGCCTGAGGCCTGGTATCGCCTCGGCGGGCCCAAATCGGCACCGGCATCTTGTAGCGGGGGTCGGGTTTCACCACATTTTGCCCCGCGGGCATGCGCCGGGATGCGCACGGGCTCTGCAAGGAGAGACTGATGGCGCGACAATCCGGTTTTAATTTCTTCGGCTTTGGCGGCAAGCTGGCGGACGAGAGCGAAGTGCGCGAGAAATTCTGGCGCACAGCCAAGAAGGCCGCGCGGCAGATCCCCTTCATGGAAGAGGTGGTGGCCGCCTATTACTGCGCCATGGACAAGAACACGCCGCTGCGCGCCAAAGGCATTCTGCTCGCCGCGCTCGGCTATTTCGTGCTGCCGGTGGATGTCATCCCCGACTTCGTCTTCGGGCTTGGCTTCACCGACGACATCGCCGTGCTCACCGCCGCGATCACCGCCGTCAGTGCCCACATCACCACTGCGCACCGGCAGGCCGCCAGGGACGCCATGGCCGACAAGGGCTGAACTCGCGCACGGAACGCCGTTGAAGCCGGCTTTCTGCGACAGCGTAAAAAGTCAAACTCTTGCCGCTTTCGTGGCCTCCAAGTCGCCAAAGGGATGTCGCGCCAGCCGCTCACAAGGCGGCGGCGCGGGAATGGCGGCGGTTTCCTCGGGGTGAGGGTCCTTTTCTCTTCGGAAATTCACCGTTTGGTAACCCAGATTAAATCAAAATGAAGCGACGGGCAGGACGCCAAGCCGGCCTGCCTCCGCACCATTTGGAATACGGGAAAAGCGATGCGCGGATTGATTGCTATAGTTTCGAGTCTGGCCCTGGTGGCCGTGGCAGCGCCGGCACTGGCGCAGTCGGCGACCAAAATCGGCCAGCACAATGCCTGGGGCACCTACAGCTACCAGGCGTCGGGCGGCAAGGTCTGCTATGTCCTGACCGTGCCGACCGACAAGCAGCCGCCGACGCTCGACCATGGCGACATGTTCTTCTTCGTCAGCCAGCGGCCCGGCCAGCAAGTGTCCTACGAGCCGCAATTCATTGCCGGCTACAACTTCCAGGACGGCTCCAAGGCCACCGTGACCATCGATAAGAAGACGTTTTCGATGTTCACCCGCGGCAAATCGGCCTGGGTCGAGAATGCCGCCGAGGAGCCGGTGCTGATCGCCGCCATGAAGACCGGCACCGACATGAAGGTGACGGCGAAGTCCGGCCGCGGCAACCCGACCAGCTACGTCTTCTCGCTGAAGGGCATTTCGGCGGCGCTGACGTCGATTGCCAAGTGCAAATAGGCTAGGCTTTGTTTTAGTGAAAGGCCGGGCCGCAAAGCCCGGCCTTTCGTTTTTGGGTCTGTTGGTGGATCTCTGGCGAGGGTGCATCATCGCACAACCCATGACTCTGCCGTCAACCTGTGCTATGCGCCGCGCTTCCTTTCCGGCACGATGCGTGAAATCGGCCGCAAACCGCTTATATCAGTGCAACCATGACCCTTTCATTCGATCTCACCACTGACGGCGCCCGCGACGCGTTGCGTGCCCGCGCGGCACAGCCCGAAAAGCCGTCGCTGATCGGCCTGACGCGGGTCGAGCTCGCCGAGGCTCTGGTTGCATCAGGCACCGTGCCCGAGCGCCAGGCGAAAATGCGCGCCCAGCAGTTGTGGCACTGGATGTATGTGCGCGGCGTCTCCGATTTCGCCGGCATGTTCAACATCTCCAAGGATCTGCGCGCCGAGCTCGACAAGCATTTCACCGTCGCCAGGCCCGAGATCGTCGAGGAGCAGATTTCCGCCGACGGCACGCGAAAGTGGCTGTTCCGCTTTCCGCCGCGCGGCGCCGGCCGGCCGGTCGAGATCGAGACTGTCTACATTCCCGAAGAGGGTCGCGGCACACTGTGCATCTCGTCACAGGTGGGCTGCACGCTGACCTGCTCGTTTTGCCACACCGGCACGCAGAAGCTGGTGCGCAATCTAACGGCTGAGGAGATCCTCGCCCAGCTGCTCACCGCCCGCGACCGGCTCGGCGATTTTCCCGACCGCGACACGCCCGACGGCGCCATCGTGCCGGCCGAGGGCCGCAAAGTGTCCAACGTCGTCATGATGGGCATGGGCGAACCGCTTTACAATTTCGAAGCGGTGAAGAAGGCGCTGCTGATCGCTTCCGACGGTGACGGCCTGTCCCTGTCGAAGCGGCGCATCACGCTGTCGACCTCCGGCGTCGTGCCGGAAATCTTCCGCACCGGCGAGGAGATCGGCGTCATGCTGGCGATCTCGCTGCACGCCACCAATGACGATCTGCGCGACTTGCTTGTGCCGATCAACAAGAAGTATCCGCTCAACGAGCTGATCGCCGCCTGCCGCGCCTATCCCGGCTTGTCGAACGCCAAGCGCATCACCTTCGAATATGTGATGCTGAAGGACGTCAACGATTCCATCGAGGACGCCAAGGGCCTGATCAAGCTGCTCAAGGGCATTCCGGCCAAGATCAACCTGATCCCGTTCAACCCGTGGCCGGGCACCAATTACCAGTGCTCGGACTGGGAGACGATCGAGAAATTCGCCGATTACATCAACAATGCCGGCTATGCCTCGCCGATCCGCACGCCGCGCGGCCGCGACATTCTCGCCGCCTGCGGCCAGCTCAAATCCGACTCCGAGCGCATGCGCAAGGTCGACCGGCTGGCGCTGGAAGCGATGATGATAGCGGGGCACGGCGAGGCGTGAGCCGCCCCTTCGCCTGGCTAAAACGCTTCGCCATCATGGCGGTCGGCTATGTCGCCGCGGTGCTGACCTCGATCCTGGTGCCGGTGCTGCTGATCGCTCTCCTGGAAGGCATCGAAGACGGCAACTGGTCCATCATTTTCGCTTTCGACTGGCTGGGCTCGTTCCCGCTCGCCGTCTTGACCGTAACGATCGGCGCGCTGTTGATCGTCGGCCCGGCGCTCTTTGTCGCCGAACGGTTTTCACTTCGGGGATGGTACTACTTCGCCGCCACCGGTGCGATCACGTCCATCGCCTTTGGCGTATCCATGCCGCGCTCGGCCAGCAGCTTTGTCTTCAATCCGGGCTTTCTGGGTTTTCTCGCCACCGCCGGCATCGCCGCCGGTTCGGTCTACTGGCTTCTGGCTGGACGCAGGTCCGGCACGCGACAGACTCTGGGCAGAGATTGATGGCGCGTCTCGTCGGCTACCTCGTCCGTTTCACTGTCATCCTGTTCGGCTATGCCGTCGCCTCGCTGGCGGCGAGTGCCTTCCTCAACATCCTGTTCCTGGCATCGCTCGGCTACACGCCGGAACATGCGCACCCGACGGCGACGACTTCCCTGTATTTCTCAATTCCCTTCGCCGCCCTGTTCGTCGCCTATTTCGCCCTGATGCCGGCCTCTGTCGTCATCCTGCTTGCCGAAATCCTGGGCCGGCGCGACTGGCTGTTCTATGCGCTGGCAGGCGCGGTGGTTGCCGGTGTTTTCCTCGGGCTTGCCGACCGCAGCGATGACACCGCCTTCATCGTCAGGGACACCAGCGCCATCATGGCCGTGATCGGCAGCGGCATGGTCGGTGGTATCTTTTACTGGCTCAGCGCCGGGCGCTGGGCCGCAAGCTGGTGGCAAGGCGAACCAGGCTCAAAAGAGGATGGCCGGACAGGATGACGGCGCCTACTTCGCCTGGGCCGTCAGGATCTTGAGGGCGAAGGCGGAGAACACGCCGGCAAAGAGATAGTCGACCGCCCGTGTGACGCGCGGGCTGGCCTTCATCGCCGCCGAAAACTTTTCCGCCGCCAGCACCATCGGCACCGTCACCGGGACCGACAGCACAATGAACATCAGCCCAAGGAAAAACAGCTTTCCCGGTGCGTTCGGATCATGCGCGGAGACGAACTGCGGCAGGAAGGTCATGAAGAACAGGATGATCTTCGGGTTGAGCAGATTGACGCCAAGACCCGCGGCCCAGCTGCGCAACAGGGAAATCTCGGGGCCTGTCTTCTTCTCCGGCGAAAAGGCCGAGCCCCTGGTGATTGCCTGCCAGGCCAGGAAGACGAGATAGCCGGCGCCGAAGATCTTCAGCACGAAGAAAGCCATCGGCGAGGCGACGATCAGCGCCGAGACACCGACAACCACCAGTGTGGTGTGGATCAGCGTGCCGCACAGCGCGCCGGCCATCGAGGCAAAGCCGGTGGCACGGCCCTGGCTCAGCGTGCGCGAGACGAACAGGGTCATGTCCGGCCCCGGCGTGATCGCCAGGATGACCGTGGCGATGGCGAACTGGATCAGCGTGGCGGTGTCTGGAATGAACGACATGAGCGGCCCCCAAGGGATTGCGAGGCCTATACAGGATGCGCCATGACGATGCCAGACACAGCAGCGACCCGATCTCGATCCAGCAGGCGTCCGCACGGCATTCGCTGGACGGCCGGCCGCGGCGTCCTATGCCTGCCTGCTCAGCCGCATCCTCGCCGGCTCCTCCGCGACGAGTTGATCGTTGCGGACATCGGCGTCCCCGGTGATCTGGTCGATCGGCTTGGGCCGGCCGAGGAAATAGCCTTGCGCCTCGTTGCAGCCTTCGACTTGCAGGATGGTGAGCTGGACATGCGTCTCGACGCCTTCCGCAAGCACCGGAATGTCGAGGCTGCGGCCCAGCGTCAGCACCGCCCGGATGATGGCCTTGGCCTGCGGGCTTCGCTCGACGTCAGCCATGAATGAACGGTCGAGTTTGATCTTGTCGAACGGAAACGAGCGCAGCGTATCGAGCGATGAATAGCCTGTGCCGAAATCGTCGATCGCGATCGTCACCCCCAGCGCCTTGATCTGGCGCAGAACATGCAGCGTGCGCACCTTGTCGGCGACGATCGTCGATTCGGTGAGCTCCAGCTCCAGCCGTTTCGGCGACAACCCGGTCTCGATCAGGATCTGATGGACGAGCTTGGCGAGATCGGCATGGGCGAACTGCACCGGCGACAAATTGACCGCGATCTTGTGGCCGTTGCCCCACGAGGCCGCCTGGCGGCACGCGGTCCGCAGCACCCATTCGCCGATCGCCATGATCGAGCCGTTCTCCTCGGCAATCGGGATGAATTCGGCGGGCGGGATCATGCCGTGCACCGGATGGGTCCAGCGCAGCAGCGCCTCGTAGCCGCAGGTGGCGCCGGTCGGGACCGAGGTCTGCACCTGATAGTGGAGCGAAAGCTCGCCGCGCTCGATCGCCTGGCGAAGGTCGGTGGCCAGCGCGCGGCGCGCCCGCGCCGTCTCGTCCATGGCGGATTCGTAGAAGCAGACGGCTCGCGTGACGTCGTTCTTTGCCCGGTACATGGCAAGATCGGCATTGCTGACCAGCCGCTCGCGGTCGGCCCCGTCGCGCGGATAGATCGCTACGCCGATGCTGGCGCCGGCGGCGATTTCGAAATCGTCGAGTCGCAACGGCTCGAACAGGGATTTCTCCAGCCGCGAGACCAGCCCGAGAAGGTCCTTCTGATCCTTGAAGCGCTTGATCGCGGCGAACTCGTCACCGCCGAGCCGGGCGACGAATTCGCCCTCGCCGATGAGTTTCGACAGCCTGCGGGCGACGATCTTGAGCGCCTGGTCGCCGGCCGCATGCCCCCTGAGGTCGTTGATCTCCTTGAAGCGGTCGAGATCGATGACGATGACCGCCGTCATTGTGTCCTCGCCCTCGCATGCCCGGTCGATTTCATGGTCAAGGCGGTCGTTGAAGGAGACCCGGTTGGGAAGGCCGGTAAGGGCGTCGTTGAGGGCGAGATGCTGAAGCCGCTCGAAGCTCTCCAAACGACCACGCTCATCGATCAGATAGCTGGCGAAGCCGGTGGCCGCGACGATCAGGCCGACAATGGCGACGGCGACCGCCATCGCCACGAGAATGTCGGGGTTGGTGCCGGTGGTGATGAAGGACAGCGGCGTCACCGCCACCGCCGCCATCGCCGTGAAATGCAGGCCGACGATCGCCAGCACCAGCAGCCCGATGGCGAGGTAGTGCGACCAGCGGTATGGTCGACGCACGGCATGGCCGACAGCCACGGCGGAAAACGCCGCCGAAATCACCAGTGAAGCGGCAACATAGGAGCCGTCCCATTCGACGATGCCGGCAACGTGATAGGCCATCATGCCGGTGTAGTGCATGGCCGAGATCGCCAGCCCGACGACGCATCCGCCCCACTCCGGGACCAGACGCTTGTCGGAGGCAAGGGTGAAGCCCGCTCCGGTGCCGGCAATGGCGATGACCAGGGACACCATGGTCAAGACCGGATCGAAGGTGATCGGCGCGCCGGGCTCATAGGCCAGCATGGCGATAAAATGCGTGCACCAGATCGAGGAACCGGCCGCGACTGCGGTCAGGAACAGCCAGCCCCGCATCTGCACGCCGGCGGTTTTCCTGGCACGGTCGAAGAGGCCGATCGTCACCCAGCAGCCGGTGACGCACATCAGCGCCGCCAGCAGGACGAGCCACAGATTATGCTCCGTGGCGATACATGATATAACGCGCATCAGGAATGGCCCAGCCCGAGGGTGCCCGCGACGAGGCAAGGCCGTCTCGGCACTTCGCCTACACAGCTTGTCGTCATATTAGCGACGGAGCGTGAAAACTTGATTAAATCCCTCCAGCAAATGCAGCCCTTGATTGCAGAAGGTTGTTTTCCCTGCCCACCCCTCGCCATGGACTGGACCAGAAGCCATGCATGCACGTGTGCTTGCTCGCTCTGCCGTTCCTGCTAAAAGGCGCTGCGACAATCCGTGACGCCCAGGCTGGGGCGTCCGCCATCGACGGAGTAGAAATGTCCAAGGCCAAAGACGTCAAGAAGGTCGTGCTCGCCTATTCCGGCGGTCTCGACACATCCATCATCCTGAAATGGCTGCAGACTGAACTCGGCGCCGAAGTCGTGACTTTCACCGCCGATCTTGGCCAGGGCGGCGAACTCGAGCCGGCCCGTCGCAAGGCCGAGATGATGGGCATCAAGGACATCCGCGTCGTCGACGTGCGCGAGGAATTCGTGTCCGACTTCGTCTTCCCGATGTTTCGCGCCAACACCGTCTATGAAGGCACCTATCTGCTCGGCACCTCGATCGCGCGGCCGCTGATCTCCAAGCATCTGGTCGATATAGCCCGGGAAACCGGCGCCGACGCGATCGCGCATGGCGCCACCGGCAAGGGCAACGATCAGGTTCGCTTCGAGCTTTCAGCTTACGCACTGAACCCCGACATCAAGGTCATCGCGCCGTGGCGCGACTGGTCGTTCAAATCGCGTACCGACCTGATGAATTTCGCCGAGCAGCACCAGATCCCGGTGCCGAAGGACAAGAAGGGCGACGCACCGTTTTCGGTCGACGCCAACCTTTTGCATTCGTCCTCCGAGGGCAAGGTGCTGGAAGACCCGTGGGTGGAGCCGCCCGAATTCGTCCACCAGCGCACCGTTTCGCCGATGGACGCGCCTGATACCGTCACCGAGATCGAGATCGAGTTCCTGAAGGGCGATCCGATCGCGCTGAACGGCAAGAAACTGTCGCCGGCGACCATGCTGGCGGCACTCAACGATCTTGGCCGCGACAATGGCATCGGCCGGCTCGACCTGGTCGAGAACCGCTTCGTCGGCATGAAATCGCGCGGCGTCTACGAAACACCAGGCGGCACCATCCTGATCGCCGCCCATCGCGCCATCGAATCGATCACGCTCGACCGAGGTGCCGCCCACCTCAAGGACGAGTTCATGCCGCGCTATGCCGAGCTGATCTACAACGGCTTCTGGTTCGCGCCCGAACGGCTGATGCTGCAGGCGATGATCGACAAGAGCCAGGAAGACGTCGAAGGCACGGTGCGCCTCAAGCTCTACAAGGGCAATGTCATGGTCACCGGCCGCAAGTCGAAGAAGACGCTTTATTCGGATGCGCTGGTCACCTTCGAGGACGATCGCGGCGCCTACGACCAGAAGGACGCCGCCGGCTTCATCCGCCTCAACGCGCTGAGGCTAAGGACGCTGGCCGCGCGCAGCCGCACCAAGTAGCGCGGATGCGCGGTTTCGGTCGCTGCTTGGCGCCGCTGGTTGTTCTGGCGACGCCGGCCGCCGGCCAGGAGTTCGACCCCGCCTCTCTCGACCTTCCGGCCCTGATCGAGTGCAGGGCGGACGTTCCGACCTACAACGACTTTGCCCTGTGGCTGTCCAGCGCACCAGGTGCCGTTGAAACGCTTGGCTGGAAGGAGGTTGCCTCGGGCAATCCGTTTCTCAGCCAATACGAACTGCCGGCCAAAATCCGCGTGTTCAACCGCGAGACGGGATCGATCGTGTTTACCGCAGCCGGGCCGATGGCCGTGCTCGATGGCATTGCGGCGCCAGAGCTTGCCAGGGAGCTCAATGTCATTGCCGTTTTTTCGACGCCGGAAAAATTCCTTGGCGAGAAGGTCGTTGTCCAAAGCACCGAAGAGTCGGAAGGATTGACCTTCTCCACGGGCATCAAGCTCAACGTCTCGACCGTCGAGTCGCACCCCGGCAAGACGCTGGCGGGCTGCTCCTACACGCTCGAATCAAATGAAACCCGACATTCGCGCCGGGTTTCCGATCAAGTCAAAAATAGCCGGGGCCTTCTGCCCGGAGCATGATCCGTCAATCGCCGTCGATCGCCGTGGCAATGCGGGCGATGGCCTGCTGATAGACGCTCGCGGAATTCCAGCCGGCAATCGCGCCCATATTCGCACTCGCGCTCGCGCCCGCCCGCCAGCCATGCCCCTTGAGGAAGTTGGCGGTGGAAGCCAGCGCCGTGCTCTTGTCGCGCAGGTTTCCGCCACCGACGCCATATTTCAGGACGTTTCCGGGCAGGAACTGCGTGTGTCCGATCTCGCCATGCGCGGCCCCGACCGACGAGGCTGTCAACGCCCCGCGATCAACCAGCTTCAGGGCTGCGATGGCATGCGGGTAGAAGAACCCCGGCCGGCGGCAATCATAGGCAAGCGTCAAAATGGCAGAGACGGTGTTCTGGTTGCCCATGGCCGAACCGAAGCCGGTTTCCATACCCCAGATGGCGAGCAACACGCCCGGCGACACGCCGTAATTCGCTTCGATCTTGGAGAACAGCGCCGCATTCGACTTTTTCAGCGACCGGCCCTTGGAAATAATCGCTGCGCCACCACGACGCCGCATGAAATCGTCCACCGAGCCGCTGAAGGCCTTGTGAATGCCGCGGTCGACTGAGATCGTCTTTGTCGCGTAGTTTGCCCCGGCCAGAGCGGCCAGCCCCTTGGCGCCTACACCTTCCGACCTGGCCTGCGCGGCAAAGTCCTGCTTCCAGGCGTCGAAGCCGGCGCCGGTCTTGCCGCAGCTGGCTGCCGCCTGTGCGCCCGTCGCCAGCGCAAGCACCGCCACCACGGCCGCTGCAAACATCTTTCCCTTGGCAAGAATTGCCATGTTGATCTCCTGGTTGCCTGAATCACGTCCCAATTGCGAACTTGCCAGCGAAACGCGCACTTGTCACTGTCACCGCTGCAATGCTGGCGAATGCCGTGGAATTTGCCTAGGATCAAGTGATTATTGTGGCAGGGGGGCTGCATGCAAGACGTTGATGTCGTCATCATCGGTGCCGGCTCGGCGGGTCTTGCCGCCGCCAGGAGCTTGCAGGCGGCGGGACTTTCCTTCACGCTGCTCGAAGCGATGGACCGAATCGGCGGGCGAGCCTGGACCAGCGACCAGCATTTCGGCGTGCCTTTCGACATCGGCTGCGCCTGGCTGCATGCGGCCGACCGCAATCCCTATTTTCCCGAAGCCCAGGCGGCAGGCTGGACGTTGCATCATCACGACATGAACGTCGATCATCTCTACTACCGCGAGCGCAAGGCGAGCGAAGCGGAAGAAGCCGACATGAAGGCCGCCGACGCAAAGCTGTTCGAACTGCTGGCCAGGCATGAAGTGAAGGACGGAGATGACGATCGTCTTTCGGCGCTGTTGGCAAAAGGCCATGCACCGCGCGCCGCCGCCACCTTCGCCGGGCCGATGGATTTCGGTGCCGACGAGGACGAAATCTCGATCCTCGACTTCCAGGCCGCTGCCGATCTCGACCCGAACTACTTCAGCAAGGAGGGCCTTGGCGCGCTGGTGGTGCGTTTCGGCGCCGGCGTGCCGGTCGAACTGTCGACGCCGGTGCGCAAGATCCTGTGGGACGTGCCCGGCGTCGCCTGCGTCACCGATCGCGGCACCGTCCGCGCCAAGGCGGTGATCGTCACCGCTTCGCCGGCGGTGCTCGCCTTCGAAGAGATCGCGTTCTCGCCGGCCCTGCCCGACACGCATTTCGGCGCCTTCTTCGACCTGCCGATGGGCATGCTGACCAAATTGCCGGTCGAGATATCGGGCACCAGGCTCGGGCTGCAGCCCTTCGACGACCTGCTGATCGAACGGATGGCCAGGCACGACATCTATTTCCTGTGCTTCCCGTTCGACCTCGACCTGATGGTCGGCTTCGTCGGCGGCGATTTCGCCTGGGAAATGTCGGCAGCCGGCGAGGCGGCCGGCATCGACTTCGTCGTCGACCGGCTGTGTGGCATCTTCGGCGGCGATACGCGCAAGCACGTCGGACGCGCCATGATGACCAATTGGGGCGGCGAGCGCTTCGTGCGCGGCGCCTATGCCGCCGCCCGCCCCGGCCGTTCGCTGGCGCGCGCCGCACTCATGCAGCCGGTGGCCGACAAGATCTTCTTCGCCGGCGAGCACCTGGCCGGTCCTCTGATGCAGACCTGCGGCGGCGCACGGCTGTCGGGCGAAGCGGTGGCAAGACAGGTTGTCGCCCAGCTTGCGGCCAAATAGCTTCAGGAAAATGTGGAACACCGCGCGGCTGTTCGCGTTGGGCACGGGCCGCCGTGAACATCTATGTCACCTCCGGTGAATTGAGACCGACATGAAACTCTTCGACTGCCCCCATTGCGGCCATCGCATCTATTTCGAGAACGCCAAGTGCCTGAACTGCGGGAACCCGGTGCTCTACGATCCCGAGCACGCGCGCTTTGCGCTGGCGGGCGTCGACGGCGTCTTCCAGTGCACCAACGCCGACGAATGCGCCTGCAACTGGATGGCGGAACCGGGTCACGCTTTTTGCCGCGCCTGCGTGCTGAACCAGCTGATCCCGGATCTCTCCGTCGACGGCAACCGCCGCCGCTGGATCCGTGTCGAAGCGGCGAAGAAGCGCGCCATCTACTCGCTGCTGGCCTTCGGGCTGCCGGTAGTCCCCAAGCAGACTCCTGCCGACGAGGTCGGCCTGGCCTTCGACTTCCTCGCCGATCCGATCGGCGGCGGCCCTGGTGGCGAGCGGATCCTCACCGGCCACGACAATGGTTTGATCACGCTCAATGTCGCCGAGGCGGATTCGGCCGAGCGCGAGAAGCGGCGCGTCGAGATGGGCGAGAACTACCGCACCTTGCTCGGCCATTTCCGCCATGAGCTCGGGCACTATTACTGGGACCGCCTCATCCGCGACGATCCGCACAGGCTCGAAGCTTTCCGCGCACTGTTCGGCGATGACCGCGCCGATTACGAACAAGCGCTGAAGGCCTATTATGCCGATGGTGCGCCGCCCGACTGGCAGCAGGGCCACATCTCGGCCTATGCGACCTCGCATCCTTGGGAGGACTGGGCCGAGACCTGGGCTCACCACCTGCATATCACCGATACGCTGGAAATGGTGCACGCACTGAACTTTCCACTCGGCCGGCTGGAGACGGTGGAGGCCAACGACTTGCCGCGCGGCGACACCGGCGGCGAATTGCAGGCGGCACCCTCGGAGCCGGCGGCCGCGCCGGAGCCTTTCGAAAAGATCCTTGCCCGCTGGCTGGTGCTGTCGGAGGCCTCCAATTCGATCAACCGCTGCATGGGTCTGCCCGACCTCTACCCCTTTGTCATTTCGGACGTCACGGCGCGGAAATTGGAATTCGTTCACGAACTTCTGACCGATTTGCCGAAAGAACACGGAACAAATCGTGAGTTGGCGCAGGCGCTTTAGCGGGAACGCATGAGCTGCTGCCCCGTTTTCGCTGCCGAGGGACCATGAAAACGGAGAGAAACCATGAAATCCCTATTGTTTCCTGCGGTAGCCGGAATGCTGACCGTGATGTCGGGCGCCGCGTTTGCCGATACCGCCGTCTCAGCCGTCACCGATCTTAACGTGCGCGCCGGGCCTGGCCCGCAATATCCTGTGATCGGCGTGCTCGCCGCCGGTCAGTCGGCAACGCTCAATGGCTGCATCGAAAACAGCAAATGGTGCACCATAGCCGAGGCCGGCGGCCAGGGCTGGGTCTATTCCGACTATGTGACGGCCGATATAGGCGGCAGCCGGGTGGTGCTGACGGAACGGCGCTCTAGCGTTGCTGTCGTCTCGCCGCCGGAGGACATCGGCAACTACTCGACCGATTATACCGGCGCGATCATCGCCAGCGATCCGGTCGTGGATGACTTCCCTTCGCCCCCGGCTGAAGTCCGCACCTATGTCGACACGCATCGCCTCGATCCCATCTATCTCGAAGGCGAAGTGGTGACCGGCGCGACCCTGCCCGACACCGTCGAGCTGCGCGAGATTCCGGACTACAATTACCGCTATGTCTATGTGAACGGCCAGCGGGCGCTGATCGATCCGCAGACCCGACGCATCATGTACGTCGTTCGCTGACGACAAGCGGCACAAGCGGCCGCAGCGACAGCAGCGGCCGCCAGCAGGCGGCGCTGCCGCGCGGCGCTCTCCTGCGCCGACTTTGCTCTGGCTTAGTCTTTGCGGAAAACCATTCCGATTTTCCCGGCCATCGGTTAGTCAACAGGCGATGACTTTGGGAAGGGAGCCCGCGTGACCATCGATCCGGCCGCCTTCGAGCGTTACAGGCATTCGCCGAACTCCAGGACGACCTTACCGCGCCTGTTGCTCGGAACGGGGATCGTGGTCCTTTTTTGGGCAGCAACCACCGTGGCCGTGCTGGTCGGCGGCACCTATGCCTTCATCGCCTGGCAGGCGACCCCATCATCCGGCATTCAGGGCTTCCTCGCTTCGCCCCTCGGCATCCTCACCGCGCTCGTCTCGTTTGCCGGCATCTGGATCGGCCTGTGGGTCGCGATGCGCTGGGTGCATGGCGAGAAGCTGTCGGCGCTGCTCGGCAACAGCCGACGAGTTTCATGGCCCGGCTTCCTCAAAGGGCTGATCGCGGTGCTGATCACGTCGTTCATATCCGAAATCCTGCTCTATCTGCTGCAGCCGCAGATCACGCGTGGCCCGATCAGCCTGTCATCCTGGCTGCTGTTTGCGATCCCGATCGCCGCGCTTACCTTGGTGCAGACCTCTTCGGAAGAGCTGCTGTTTCGCGGCTACCTGCTGCGCGGTCTCGCCAGCCGGTTCACGAGCCCATTCGTCTGGGCCCTGCTGCCGGCCCTGCTGTTCACCTCGCTGCATTGGAGTGCGAGTTCGTCACCAGCCATCAATGCTTGCGTGCTGGCGTCGATCGCCGCTTTCGCGCTGCTGCTGACACTTGTCGTCTACGCAACCGGCAATCTCGGCGCCGCCTTGGGTGCTCATCTCGGCAACAACCTGACCGGGTTTCTCTTGATCTCGCATCAGGAAAGCTACAATTCCTTCGCCCTGTTCAATGCCAGGCCGCTCGAAGGACCGGGCTGGGCGACGTCGGATGCGGTTCTCATCGCCTTCATCGGCATCGCCTGCAGCCTGCTGACCATCGTGCTGCTTCTACATCCGCGTTCGCCGCTCAGGGTTGCCGCCGAATTTCCGGACCGGGCGAGCACGGCCTGATTGCAGGCCGGGAACGACGCAATCCGGTCTTTGTCTTGACTCCGTGTCCGATTTCCTGTCTACACGCCCCGAATTCCGCGACGAGTATCCCTCCGAGCAAGCCGACCAGGACGCCGAAGCCTCTTTGAGGTGAAGTGCTGTAAATCGATCCTGGAGGCCAACACCCGGCAGCGCTGAGCGCCCCCGGGTGCTTTTTGGTTTTGGCTTTTGGTTGGACACTGGGCGCGAACGCATTACCTCTCGGGCATCATCCGGATGCCAGGGAAAAGGAAAACGAATGTTTGAATCGCTACAGGAACGTCTTGGTTCGATCCTGAACGGCCTGACCGGCCGCGGAGCCCTGTCGGAGGCTGATGTCTCGGCGGCGCTGCGCGAGGTGCGCCGGGCGCTGCTCGAAGCAGACGTGGCGCTGGAAGTGGTGCGCTCCTTCACCGACAAGGTGCGCGAGAAGGCCGTCGGCGCTGCCGTGGTCAAGTCTATCAAGCCCGGCCAGATGGTCGTCAAGATCGTCCATGACGAACTGGTCGACATGCTCGGCGCCGAAGGCGTCGCCATCGATCTCAATGCCCCGGCGCCGGTCGTCATCATGATGGTCGGCCTGCAGGGTTCCGGCAAGACGACCACTTCGGCCAAGATCGCCAAGCGTCTTTCCGAGCGTCAGAACAAGAAGGTCCTGATGGCCTCGCTCGACACGCGGCGCCCCGCTGCGCAGGAGCAGCTGCGCCAGCTCGGCGAACAGGTCAAGGTCGCCACGCTGCCGATCATCGACGGCCAGTCGCCGGTCGACATCGCCCGCCGCGCCGTGCAGGCGGCCAAGCTCGGCGGCCACGACATCGTCATCCTCGACACCGCCGGCCGCACCCATATCGACGAGCCGCTGATGGTCGAGATGGCCGACATCAAGAAGGTGTCGAGCCCGCACGAAATCCTGCTGGTCGCCGATTCGCTGACCGGCCAGGACGCCGTCAACCTGGCCAAGAGCTTCGACGAGCGCGTCGGCATCACCGGCCTCGTCCTGACCCGCATGGACGGCGACGGCCGCGGTGGTGCTGCACTCTCCATGCGCGCCGTCACCGGCAAGCCGATCAAGCTGATCGGCACTGGCGAAAAGATGGACGGGCTGGAGGAATTCCACCCCAAGCGCATCGCCGACCGCATCCTCGGCATGGGCGACATTGTCTCGCTCGTCGAAAAGGCCGCCGAGAACATCGACGCCGAACAGGCGGCGGCGATGGCCAAGAAGATGCAGTCGGGCAAGTTCGACCTGAACGATCTCGCCGGCCAGCTTCAGCAGATGTCGAAGATGGGCGGCATGGGCGGCATCATGGGCATGATGCCCGGCATGGGCAAGATGAAGGACCAGATGGCCGCCGCCGGTCTCGACGACAAGATGTTCGGCCGCCAGCTCGCCATCATCTCGTCGATGACCAAGGCCGAGCGCGCCAATCCCGATTTGCTCAAGCATTCGCGCAAGAAGCGCATCGCCGCCGGTTCCGGCACCGACGCGGCCGAAATCAACAAGCTGCTCAAGATGCATCGCGGCATGGCCGACATGATGAAGGCGATGGGCGGCAAGGGCAAAGGCGGCGGCCTGATGCGCGGCATGATGGGCGGCCTCGCCTCCAAGATGGGCCTCGGCGGCATGATGCCCGGCGGCCCCGGGGGCATGGGTGGCGGCATGATGGGCGGCGGCATGCCGGACCTGTCGAAGATGGACCCTAAGCAGCTCGAAGCCTTGCAGAAGCAGGCACAGGCAGCCGGCCTTGGCGGCGGCATGAAAGGCCTTCCCGGCGGCGGTGGCCTGCCCAGCGGCGTGCCAGGTCTGCCCGGCGGCATGAAACTCCCCGGGCTTCCCGGCCTCGGCGGTGGCGGGCTGCCCGGCCTTGGCAAGAAGAAGTGAGGACGCCATGAACGAAGAGAAGGACATGGCCGACGCCCGCGCTCTCCTGGCCGATTACCGCGCCTCGATCGATAACATCGACGCGGCCCTCATCCACATGCTGGCCGAGCGCTTCCGCTGCACCAAGGCGGTCGGTGTGCTGAAGGCGACGCATGGCCTGCCCCCGGCCGACCCGGCACGCGAGCAGCAGCAGATCGCCCGGCTTCGCCAGCTGGCGAAGGATGCCCATCTCGACCCGGATTTCGCGGAAAAATTCCTCAACTTCGTCGTCCGCGAAGTGATCCGCCACCACGAACAGATCGCCGCTTCCAACGGCGTGATGAAAGCCGGCTGAGAAACCAGCCACCAACCGATCAACCAAATCAGCCTTTTTAGGAGAAAATAAATGCCCTTGAAGATCCGACTGGCCCGTGCGGGCTCGAAGAAGCGTCCTTACTACCACGTCGTCATTGCCGACGCCCGTTCGCCGCGTGACGGCCGGTTCATCGAATCGATCGGCTCGTGGAACCCGCTGCTGCCCAAGGACGGCGAACGCGTCAAGGTCGACGCCGACCGCGTCAAGCATTGGCTGGCGCATGGCGCCCAGCCGACCGACCGCGTGCTGCGCTTCCTCGACGAAGCCGGCCTCGTCAAGCGCGACGCCCGCTCCAACCCGAAGAAGGCCGAGCCGGGCAAGAAGGCGCAGGAACGTGCTTCGCTCTTGAAGAAGGCGCAGGAAGACGCCGCTGCCGCGGCTGCGGCCGCCGCAGCAGCACCGGCCGAGGCGGAAGCCGCCACCGCCGAATAAGTATTGCCCTATCGCATCCAGGAAAACGGCGGGCCAAGGCCCGCCGTTTTGCTGTCCGGTTCTGTCTGTAAGAGCTGCCTATCAATAACCGCTCGGGCAGCGGTCGATGTAGACGCGGCCCCGCCGATCGCGATAGCGGCATTCGCCGCTCTCGCTTGCCCGGCCGATCAGCGCACCGGCAACGGCGCCGACGGCGCCACCGACGACGGCGCCTTCAACCGGATCGCCAGCGACCGCCGCACCGACGGCAGCGCCACCGAGGCCGCCAACGGCCGCGCCTTTTTCCGTTTGCGAACAAGCGGCGAGCGGCACCAGAAGCGCCATCAAAAGCATCGTTTTCTTCATCGTCGTTCCTCTCCGATAGGAGCCGCCTCCGCCGCCAAGCGAATCTCTAACTCGCAACTCGGCGATTCGATCCCTAAGACATTGCCCGGCAAAGGGTTCCAGGCTTCGAGTTGAAAGCGATGCTTCGAGCGGATCTATCGGCTGAACGGGATCAGCGCGCGGACCCTGGCATCGCGCAGATACAGGCCACCCCACAGGATAATGCCGAGATAGACGCCGAACAGAATGTGCGAGAGCAGCGGGTTATCGACGCGGACATTGGTGGCGATGGCGCCGCCCATATAGGCGGTGAGCAGGATGGCGCCGAGCACCGCGCTGCGCGGCAAGGCGTAGAGCGCGGTCGAGATCAGGCCGATGACGCCAAGCATGCGCGCGACATTGGCATCGGCCGGCCAGCCGAGCGGCACCATCGTCTGGGTGACGACATCGAGCGGCGGCAGCTTGATGACGCCGTCGAAGATCATGAACAGCACGATGACGCCGCTGAGCACGCGGCCGGTCCACAAAGCGCCCGGCGAGACGGGCGCGGTTTCGGAAATGCTCATGGTGGTCCCTCCTGATGGTCGAGCCCTTTCGCAGGGGTCGACCCAAGGACGTGGCATGGGGCCGCGATCCGACAGCGGGGCGGATTCTTTTAAACCCGCGCGCCTTCGCCTACGAAAAATAGAACTTTTCCGCCGGGATCATCTTCGGCGGCGTTTCGCCCAGCGCCTCGAATACCGAGATCTCGCAGACGCGGCAGAGACCGTCGAGGGCGAGGTCGTTGGCCTCGGTGCCGAACGGATCCTCGAGCTCTTCCGAAAGCGCGTCGAGGCCGAAGAAGGTGTAGGCGATCAGCGCCGTGAACAGCGGCGTTGCCCAGCCGGCGGTCGAGATCAGGCCGATCGGCAGCAGCAGGCAGACGATATAGGCCGTGCGATGCACCAACAGCGTGTAGGCGAACGGCAAGGGCGTGCCGGCGATCCGCTCGCAGCCAGCCTGGATGGCGGCGATCGACGCGAGCCTCTCATCGAGGATACGAAAGCCGATCGTGTCGACGTCGCCCGCCCGGCGCTGGGCATTGGCACGCCGGCCCATGCGCCTGACCATCTCATCCGCCGGATTGGAAAAGGCTGCTGCCTTGTCCGCCTCGGCGTCGATGAAGGCACGGGCATCCTTCATGCTGTCGATCTTGCGCAACTGCCCGCGCAGGAAATGACAGAAGGCGAGCGCTTCCATCAGCAAGGCGCGCTGTTCGGTCTGGTCCGGTATGAGGCTGGTGGTGGCGCGTGCCAGGTTGCGCATTTCGAAGACCAGCGCGCCCCACAGCTTGCGCGCCTCCCACCAACGGTCGTAGGCGGCGTTGTTGCGGAACGAGAGATAGATCGACAATGTCACGCCGACCAGGCCGAAAGGCGTGATGTTGAAGACGCTGAAATCAAGCTGGAACCGGCGCGCCACGGCCAGGATGATCGCGGAACAAAGCGCGAAGCCCAATATCTGCGGCAGGATGCGTGGCACGACCGAACCGCGCATGATGAAGAACAGCTGTAGGAATGTGGGGCGCGGGCGAACGATCATCGAAGGCCTTTCACGGACCGCCATCGGCCCTCACCTCCTTTATTGTGCGATGCGACAGCTCTGCAAGCCCAGCCGCCAGCGACACCGCCATGTCGTCCTTGCAGGCTATCGGCACCCGACGGGCGTGGATATTGAGGAGTTGCGGGCTGCGGCCCACCACTTCAGTCGAGAGAAGAGAAAAATGACCGGCGAGACCGATCTGAAGACACTGCTGGCATCGATGACGCCGGAGCTGCTGGCATGCACCTATGTCTTCGCCACGCTGGCGCCTGGCGTCGTTCAGCCGGAAGGCCTCGAGCCGGTGATGGTGTTTCGTGAGCGCGGGGGCATGACGCTGATCGTAGACGAGGAGAAGGCCATCGCTGCGGCACTGACCGCGTCATTCCGCTGCCGGATGGTCACGCTCAACATCCATTCGTCGCTGGAAGCCGTCGGCTTTCTCGCCGCCATCACCACGCGCCTCGCCGCCGCCGGCATGGGCGTGAACCCGGTTTCGGCCTTCTACCACGACCATCTGTTCGTGCCGGTCGACCGGGCGGAGGAGGCGCTGGGGCTGTTGAACCAGCTGGCCAGGGAGAACAGAGCGTAGCGCATCGGCCAGAGCTGCCGATCTCCCCCTCGTGGGGAGATCGGCATCCATCAATGCCTTCGCTAACCTTCAGCACCCGGCCGAAGGCCGAGCCCGCGACTGCGGGCCGCCGGTCGTCCGGCGCCCCCGCGGAGGGCCCGCCGCGGCAGCGGCGATACGGCCCGTGAGCGAAAACTAAGCCGCCTTCTTCTTCGGCTGGATCAGTCCACGCTCGACCAGCAGCTCGGCGATCTGCACCGCGTTGAGTGCGGCGCCCTTGCGCAGATTGTCGGAGACGATCCACATCGACAGGCCGTTGTCGATGGTCGAATCCTCGCGGATGCGCGAGATGAAGGTGGCGTCTTCGCCGGCCGATTCCAGCGGCGTAATGTAGCCGCCGTCCTCGCGCTTGTCCAAGACCTGGCAGCCTGGGGCTTCACGCAGGATATCGCGCGCCTCGTCGGCGGTGATCGGCTTTTCGAACTCGATGTTGACCGCTTCCGAATGGCCGATGAACACCGGCACGCGCACGCAGGTCGCCGTCAGCTTGATCTTGGGGTCGAGCATCTTCTTGGTCTCGGCGACCATCTTCCACTCTTCCTTGGTGGAGCCGTCATCAAGGAAGACATCGATGTGCGGGATGACGTTGAAGGCGATGCGCTTGGTGAACTTCTTGACCTCGACGCCATCGGCGACGAAGACCGCGCGGGTCTGGGTAAAGAGTTCGTCCATACCTTCCTTGCCGGCGCCCGACACCGACTGGTAGGTGGCGACAACGACACGCTTGATGGTGGCGAAGTCATGCAGCGGCTTCAATGCCACTACCAGCTGCGCCGTCGAGCAATTCGGATTGGCGATGATGTTCTTGCGCGTGAACAGCGAGATCGCGTCCGGGTTCACTTCCGGCACGATCAACGGCACGTCCTGATCGTAGCGGAAGGCCGACGAATTATCGATGACGACGCAGCCCTGCTTGCCGATCTTCGGCGACCATTCCTTGGAGACGCTGCCGCCAGCCGACATGATGCAGATGTCGGTGTCGGAAAAATCATACTGGTCGAGCGTCTTCACCTTCAGCGTGCGGTCGCCGAACGACACTTCCGTGCCCTGGCTGCGCCGCGACGCCAGCGCCACGACTTCGCTTACCGGAAAGCCGCGCTCTTCCAGTATGTTGAGCATTTCCCGGCCCACATTGCCCGTGGCGCCGACGATCGCTACCTTGAAACTCATCGAAAAATCTCCTGTCCCTCTCCGCTTGGTTTTTGGAGAAACCCGCTGGCCGATGCGGGTTCCGTCCCCCGGGCCGAACCCGGGAGAGGGTGGTTAGGCCAAGGGAGTCACACCGTTTTGGTGGTGGTTTTGGTAGTTTTTTTGGCCAAGAATGGGGTTTTGCTGGAACGAGGGGACGCGCCGACGCGCCCGGCCCAATGATGTGCATTGAGGCTGGGGGCATCGAATGCAAGAAGAGCCATCAAAAGGCCGCGCATCGAAAAAACGATCCCGTTCAAAGCGGGCTTTTACGCGGTTTGCGTCAAGAGTCAATTGCGATGAGCGTCCTGTTGCCCTGTACAATCGCGGCGGCACGAAGTACGAACGGCATGACCATCCGGCTCATGGAGCGTCCCGACGCCCGCCGAAGACAGGCCCATTGCTGGGCATATAAGAATCCGAATTCCGAAAGAGTAAGATGTCCAACTTCGATGCACTCGTTCCCGCGCTGGCAAGGGCGCTGGAAAAACGCGGCTATTCCGAGCTGACGCCCGTCCAGAAGGCGGTTGTGGCGCCGGAACTCGGCGAGGCCGATGCGCTGGTTTCGGCGCAGACCGGCTCCGGCAAGACGGTGGCCTTCGGCCTCGCTCTGGCGCCGACCCTGCTTGAGGGCGCGGAGCGCTTCGGCCACGCCGCCGCACCGCTGGCGCTGGCGGTGGCGCCGACGCGCGAACTCGCCTTGCAGGTGACGCGCGAGCTGGAATGGCTCTACGAGTTGACCGGCGCAACCGTGGCTTCCTGCGTCGGCGGCATGGACATGCGCTCGGAGCGGCGTGTGCTGGAGCGCGGCGCCCATATCGTCGTCGGCACGCCCGGCCGGCTGCGCGACCACATCACCCGGCGCTCGCTCGACATGTCGGCGCTGAAGGCGGTGGTGCTCGACGAGGCCGACGAGATGCTCGATCTGGGCTTTCGCGAAGACCTCGAATTCATCCTCGACGCCGCTCCTGCCGAACGCCGGACGCTGATGTTCTCGGCCACGGTGCCGCGCTCGATCGCCACGCTCGCGCAGGGCTATCAGCGCGATGCGGTGCGCATCTCGGCCGCCGGCGAGGAGAAGCAGCATCTCGACATCGAATACCGGGCGCTGAGCGTCGCCCAGCCCGACCGGGAAAACGCCATCATCAACGTTCTGCGCTATTACGAAGCCAAGAACGCGCTGGTGTTCTGCAACACGCGTGCCGCCGTCAATCATCTGACCGCGCGCTTCAACAACCGCAACTTCTCCGTCGTCGCCCTCTCCGGCGAGCTCAGCCAGAACGAGCGCAGCCATGCGCTGCAGGCAATGCGCGACGGCCGCGCAAAAGTCTGCATCGCCACCGATGTCGCGGCGCGCGGCATCGACCTGCCCAACCTCGAACTGGTCATCCACGCCGATTTGCCGACCAACCCCGAAACGCTGCTGCACCGCAGCGGCCGCACCGGCCGCGCCGGACGCAAGGGCGTCAGCGCGCTGATCGTGCCCAACAGCGCCCGCAAGCGCACCGAGCGGCTGCTGCAGAACGCCGGCCTCAAGGCGACATGGGCGAGCCCGCCCTCGGCCGACGACGTGATGCGGCGCGACGACGAGCGCATCCTGGCCGATCCGGTTTTCGACGAGCCGGTGAAGGAAGACGAGCGCGGTTTCATCGACGCGCTGCTCGCAAGACATGGCGCCGAGCAAGTGGCTGCCGCCTTCGTGCGCCAGTGCCGCGCCAGCCGCTCGGCGCCCGAGGACCTCATGGAGATCGCGCCCTTCACGCCGTCGCGTGAAAGACCGGCAGGCGAAGGTTTCGCGCGCCGCGACGAGGCGCCCAGCCGCCGCGACGATTTCGGTGACAGCGTCTGGTTCTCGCTGTCGATCGGGCGCCGGCAAAATGCCGAGCCGCGCTGGCTCATCCCAATGCTGTGCCGCATCGGCAGCATCTCGAAGCGCGAGATCGGCGCCATCAAGATGCAGCCGGAAGAGACCTACGTGCAGATATCAGCCGACTGGGCCGACCGCTTCCTGGCCGCGATCGGTCCCGATCGCAAGCTGCAAGGCAACATCCTGGTGAAGCGGCTCGAGGGCACGCCCGATCTGTCGCGCGCCGGCTACCAGCCGCCAAGCCCCGACAAGAAGCCGCATCGCGGCAAGGCGCCGTTCGACCCCAACGCGCCGAAGCGCAAATTCGAAAAACGTGCACCAGCAGCAGTCGATCAGCGCCCGGCCACCGCGCATGAGGCAAAGCCATGGGCGAAGAAGCCGGGCAAGCCGAAATTCGACACCACCGGCGCGCCCAAGCACAAGAAGGCGAAGAAGCGGCCCACCTAGAGCATTTCACCGTTTCACGGAAACGGCGATCTGCTCTAACTCTTTGTTTTGACGCAATTCTAGACGGAAAACCGCTTCACACTTTTCCTAGAATTGCTCTAGGACTTCGGCCGGAGCGACGCGCTTGCCTGCAGGCCAGCCTTGATGGCAGCCCAGCTGGCCGATGCCGCCGTCGGGCGATGCTGCTTTGCGATGCGTTCCGTCAGCGACGAGCGCCAGTCCGGGTCTTCCGCCATCCTGCGGATTGCAGCGTACCAGCCGGCCTGGTCATTGGAATCGACCACCGGCATCAGCCCGCCGCTCGCCTCGATCAACGCCGGCGCTGTCGAGACGATGACGGGAACGCCGAAATCGAGACATTCCGAGGCGCCGTAGCCCCAGCCCTCGATATGCGAGGGAAAGACGCCAAAGGAAGCGCTGCGATAATATCGGATGAGCTCCTCATCGCTGATCGCTCCGGTGAACGTAACCCGCTCAAGCAATCTCGGATGGGCCTTGAGATAGGCGCGCAGCGGATCGATCATCCAGCCCCAGCGCCCGGCGCAGACGAGCCGCGGCAGCTTGACGCCCTCGTCGAGCGCCTGCTGCCATATCCGTGCCAGCAGGATGTGGTTCTTGCGCACTTCGATGGTCGAGCAATAGAGCACGAACGGCTCGTCGGCCTCGATGCGCGAAGTCTCGCCCATGCGCGAAGCCGTTTCGTACAGGATGGACGGCATCGGAAACCGATATACCACCGGCTGCGTGACGCCTGCCTGTTGCATATGATCGGTCAGCGTCGCACCAACTTCGTCGGATGCACAAAATGCCGGCGCGCCGGAACGCACGAGGTGCTCGAGATATGACCCGTAGCGAGCCTCGCCAGGGCTCATACCAACCATGTCGGGGCGCAGTGTCGGGATGAGGTCGTGGCAAAGAAACGCAAGGCCACCGGCGCGCCCGGAGACGGCGGCTCGGTCGTCCCCGGTCAGAATGTGATGGCTGATCAGGACAAAGCCGCGTTCAGTCTCGTCCGGTTGGCTTGGAACCTGACGCGGGGCCGACCGGGTCCGCGCCCGCTGGTACAGCCGATAGGCCCGGATCAGCAGCCTGGTCGCCTGATAGGCAATCCCTTTGCGGCCATGGGTCACCGTCTTTGCGAGATGGCGGTCGGCGTCGCGCTTGCCCCATGGCTGCTGCCTCACCGCTTCGAGGGCCTGCGACATCGCCGTGCGTCTCCCAGGCCATCGTTTGAGGCGCCAGGGTGAAATCTCGCCCGTCGCGACATGGTCCTGCTCGAAAGGAGCGAGGGGGCGAAACCGGCCTTCCCACGGTCGGAACGCCACCACCTCTACGCAAGGGTCGGGATCGGCCAGGGCTGCGCTGACGAGAAAGCTTTCCACCCGCGGGATGCCGACAAGTCCCTGGCCGGACGGCCAGAACGTTAGGCCGGTGGCGTCGATGGCCAGCCTGGGAGGTCTTTCCACTCCATCTTCAATCACGGTTTTACTGTCAGGACTCTCGACTGTCATGTTCTGCTTCTGCCGAAGGCGGTTGCACTCGATGCCTTATGCTTCATTTGCCGCGAAGAGGGTAGCTATGCTGGCTTGCCCATCGGCTCGGGCCTGTGCAACCTTCGGCTGGACGTGGCGAGCGGGGGGGGGTGGCAAATGCGGGGCGAAGTGCTTCACTATGACGAGGACCAAGGCTTTGGCTTCATATCCGGGGCCGACGGCAACCGTTACACCTTCACCCGCGAGAACCTGCGCCGGCAGACCGCCATGCCCAAAGGCACGGCCGTCGAGTTCCAGCCGGGTGGCGGCCAGGCGCGCGACGTCTTTTCGATCGCTGCTCCGACCGCTACTTCGGCCACTGACGCCGGCACGAACCCCGCACCGACTCAAGCCGGCAGCAAGGCCGCGGCAACCCCGCCCCCGGCACAGCATTTCGGCCGCTCCTCCGAGCCGGCCGAACCCAGCGATCTCTGGGGCTATTTCTGGCGCGGCGTGACGCAGAACTACTTCAATTTCGCTGGCCGCGCCCGCCGCAAGGAATATTGGGGCTACTGCCTGTTCTGGACGGTTTGCCTGCTGATCATCGGCGGCATCGGCCTGTACACCGATATGGATATGGGCGGTTTCGACAGTGATATTTCGGGCGCGATAACGGTCGGGCTGTGCGGCACGTTCCTGCTGGCGACACTGCTCCCTAGCCTCGGCATGATCGTGCGCCGGCTCCACGACATCGGCCTGTCAGGCTGGCTCAGCCTGCTGATCCTGATCCCGACCATCGGCAGCCTGATCATCCTGGTCTTCGCGCTGATCCCGACGCAGGCCCGGGAAAACCAGTGGGGGCCGGTGCCGGCGGGTGTCAGGATTTAGCCGCCACGTGTATTGCAATCACAAACAACCCTGGGTAGTATTTGCGCAACGCGGGGGAGAAACATGCGTGGCACGATATTCCACTACGATCAGGATCAGGACTACGGCTACATCGACGGAATCGACAGCAAGCGTTATATCTTTGCCCGTGACGATGTGAGCCATGAAGTGACCCTCGCCAGGGGCACCCTTGTCGAGTTTCAACCGGATGACGGTACGGCGCACGATATAGTCGCCGTCACCCCGACAGCGCCATCGCCAAGCACGGGCCAGCCACGCCGTTCGGCCGAGAGCAGGCCCGCCTATTCCATGGGTCTGTGGGCTTACTTCTGGCGCGCGATAATTGCGGACTATAGCAATTTCAAAGGTCGCGCCCGCCGCAAGGAATTCTGGGCCTTCTGGCTATTCTACACCCTCGGGATATTGGCGCTTCTAGGCTTCGGAATACTCGTTGACCTAGCGTTCAATGGCTTCAAAACCAATGCGGACAGGACGACGATGAGGGCCATAGGGCTCATACCCTTCCTGGTTTTCTTTTCGGGATTGATCCTGCCGTCGATTGCCCTCGTCGTGCGGCGTGTGCATGACGCGGGTCTGAGCGGCTGGTTTGCACTGCTGGGCTTCATCACTCCCATTGGCAGCATTGCCTTGCTGGTCTTCGGACTTCTGCCGTCCCAGGTGGGCGAAAATCCTTGGGGACCAGTGCCGGCAGGCGTCAGGATCTAGCCGCTTTTCAACGCCTCACCCGAAAGCCTGAGAAAGACCTCCTGGCCGTGGCGCTCGGCGCCAAGCCGGCCGTAAAAACGCAGCGCGCCCTCGTTCCAGTCCTCGGTGGTCAGGTCGATGCGGCCGATGCCTTCGCGCAGGCAATGATCGGCGAGAAAGCCGATCAGCGCCCGGCCGACGCCGGCGTTGCGGGCTTTGTCGCGCACGAACAGGTCCTTGAGGAACAGCAGCCGCTCGAGATCGATACCGGGGTGCGCGATCGCCACCGACGCCAGGCCGCTGACCTCGCCGTCGACGAAGGCAAGCGCGAAATGCAGATAGGCCGGGCTTTCCTCGCCAAGCCATTTTCGTGCGGCAGACACGGCCCGGCCGGCATCGAGAGGTGGCTGCCGGTAGTGAACCGCCATCTCGCACAATATGGCCGCGAGCGCCGTCGCGTCCTCGATCGTCGCCCAGCGGACGTCGACCGTCACGATATCAGCCCAGGAATTTGGCGATGATCGCGTCGCCCATCTCGACCGTACCGACCTCGGTCATGCCATCGGACATGATGTCTTTCGTCCGCAGGCCCGCGTCGAGCACAGCGGCGATCGCGCTTTCGACGCGGTCGGCTTCCTCGACCATGCCGAAGGAATAGCGCAGGCACATGGCGAAGGACGCGATCATGGCGATCGGGTTGGCGATGCCCTTGCCGGCGATGTCGGGGGCCGAGCCGTGCACCGGCTCGTACAGCGCCTTGCGCTTCTTGGTCTTCACGTCAGGCGCGCCGAGCGAGGCCGACGGCAGCATGCCGATCGAGCCGGTCAGCATGGCGGCGATGTCGGACAGCATGTCGCCGAACAGATTGTCGGTGACGATGACGTCGAACTGCTTTGGCCAGCGCACCAGCTGCATGCCGCCGGCATCGGCCAGCATGTGGTCGAGCTTGACGTCGGAATAGCGCGCCTTGTGGGTCTGGGTGACGACCTCGTTCCACAGCACGCCCGACTTCATCACATTGCGCTTTTCCATCGAAGTGACGTGGTTCTTGCGCGTGCGTGCCAGTTCGAAGGCGACGCCCGAAATGCGCTCGATCTCGAACGTGTCGTAGACCTGCGTGTCGATGCCGCGCTTCTGGCCGTTGCCGAGATCGATGATCTGCTTCGGCTCGCCGAAATAGACGCCGCCGGTCAGCTCGCGCACGATGAGGATGTCTAGACCCTCGACCACCTCCTGCTTGAGCGAGGAGGACGCCGCCAGCGCCGGATAGCAGATGGCCGGGCGCAGATTGGCGAACAGCTCCATGTCCTTGCGCAGGCGCAGCAGGCCGGCCTCAGGGCGCACCTCGTAGGGCACCGCATCCCATTTCGGACCGCCGACGGCGCCGAACAGCACCGCGTCGGCCGCCATCGCCTTTTCCATGTCGGCATCGGAGATCGCCGCGCCATGCGCGTCATAGGCGCAGCCGCCGACCAGCCCCTCATCGGTGGCAAAACCGCTGCCGAGCTTGTCGTTCATGACCGCGATCAGTTTCTTGACCTCGGCCATGGCCTCGGGACCGATGCCGTCACCGGGGAGCAGGAAAAGATGCTTCGTTGCCATGGAGAAACCGTCCTGGAAAGATTTGAACCGCGGCCTTGCTAAACGCCAAGCCGGTTGTGCGCAAGGAGTAACGCAGCGATCAAGAACAACCTCGTTCGTTTGCGATCCTTCGCGCCCCCCTCTGCCCCGCCAGCCTCCCGCAAATTGCAGCGCCTTGCCTTCACCGATGCGAGAGAATGTTGACCAGCCTGCCGAACGGATCGCGGACGTAGAAGCGGCGCACGCCCCAGGGCTCGTCGGCCGGTCCGTATTCGATGGCGAAGCCCGCCGCTTTCATGGCATCGAGCGCCGCATCGACGTCATCGACCTCGATCGAAAGATCCGGCACCGGCGTTTCGGAGCCGCCTTGCGCCATGAAACTGACCTGGACATCCATCTTTGCTTGCGAGCCGTAGGTGGCGATCCAGCCAAGATCCATCAAAAGGTCGAGGCCCAGCACATCCTGGTAGAAGCGCTTTGCCGCCACGATGTCCGATGTCTCAATGTTGGCAACGATGCGCCGGACTTTCATTGTCGGCCCGCCTTCATGCCGTGCGCCGCAGCGCGGTGACTTCGATCTCGATCTTCATTTCCGGCTTGTTGAGTTGGCAGACGATCATCGTTGCTGCCGGCCTGATGTCGCCGAACGTCTCGCCGAGGATCGGGAAGACGATATCCACGAAGGCCTGGTCGGTGATGTAGTAATGCGCCCGCACCACATCGGTCATCTCGAAGCCGCCGTCACGAAGCGCCTTGCCGATCGTCGCCAGGCAATTGCGCGTCTGTGCCTCGACCGTATCGGGCATCGTCATCGTCGCATAATCGTAGCCGGTCGTTCCCGACACGAAACACCAATCGCCCTGCACCACCGCGCGCGAATAGCCGGCGGTCTTTTCGAAGGGCGAACCGGTGGAGATCAGTTGTCGCATGGGGTTCTCGTGAGTTGTGGTGGGCCATTTTGCAGGGAAAGGGCAGATCTGACCATGGGTCAACGCAGAGCGACTGGCGCTGCAAAGGCATTTTTATGTCGGCGGGACAGCACCCCCCTCTGGCCTGCCGGCCATCTCCCCCGCAAGGAGGGAGATCGGATGTCTCCAATGCTTTCGCCAGTTACAAACGGTGCAGAGATAGGCAGAGCGGCCAAGCTGCCGATCTCCCCCCTTGCGGGGGAGATGCCCGGCAGGGCAGAGGGGGGTGTGAAGGATCGCGGCGAAACAGTTTTTGGTTCACCGCCGAAATGCCTAGTTCGCAGACCCCAGCGCCTTGTCCAACGCCGCCTTCACATCGGCCGGCCATGTCGCCACATCAGGCCACGCCTGCGGCTTGCCATTGTCGCCGCGGCGCGCAAAATAGAGCCTGTGCTGAGCCGGGTCGACCGCCATGAAGCCGTCATTGCCGCCGCAGTCATGCGGCACGCAGCCGCTGGCGTAGAAGGCGCCCGAAGCGGTCTTTTCCGTGCCGCCGCCGACCAGCAGGCTGGTCGCCATATCGGGCATGTCCTTGCCCAGCAGCTTTTCGGCTTCCTTGTAGACAGCCTCGTTGTGGAAGGCGTCGATGATGTTCTGGTACTTTTCCGGATCGATGTCTTTCCAGTCCGTGCCGGGTTCCGGCATGTAGGTCAGGTTGCCCGAAATCGTCAGCCCATCGGTCGGCGACCATTGCAAAGCCGGTTTCTCATCCCCCGGCAACAGATACGGCACGAAATAGATGGCATTGTCGGACACCGCCGAGGGCGGGGCGCCGCACTGGTCCTGCTCGACCATTGTGCTCTGGATCGTGCCACCTTCCGGTTTCCAGACGATCACCGTCGCCGGCCCGCATTGGTTGCCGCCGTCGCCGACATCGAACAGCGCCACCTTGACGCCGCCGACTTCCACGATTCTGTCAAAGAAGACGTCATAGTTCGTGGCCAGCTGCTGGCCGTCATAGGCAAGCACCTTCTCGCCATACTGTTCCTTCTGGGTGATGGTCAGCGTGCCGCCTTCGAAAGGGACGGGCGCCTGCTTGTCGTCATCGGCAGCGTCGGCGGCGTTCGTCCCCTGATCGGCGGACGGCTGGTCCGTCGCCGGGGCCGGCTGGGTGGCGGGTCCCTGTGTCTGCGCAAACGCGCTCACGGTTTGCCCCAGCAACAAGGCCAGCCCGCAAACGCCGGCAAGAAGCAAACGTGTCATGACTGTCCCTCCACTCAGTCGCAACGAACCCGGCGCAACGAAGGCCTGAAAAGCGGCCGGGCCTCCGCCTGGAGTGTGTACCGCTCAGGCCCAGGGGCGCTGTTCGGCGTTTCGCTTCTCGAACGAGGCGATGGCGCCGGCCTTCTCCATGGTCAGGCCGATGTCGTCGAGCCCGTTGAGCAGGCAGTGCCGCTTGAAGTCGTCGAGGTCGAAGGTCACGACACCGCCGTCGGGACCACGGATTTCCTTGGCTTCGAGGTCGACCGACACGGTGGCATTGGAGCCGCGCGAGGCGTCGTCCATCAGCTTCTCGAGATCCTCGGGGCTGACGGTGATCGGCAGGATGCCGTTCTTGAAGCAGTTGTTGTAGAAAATGTCGGCGAACGAGGTCGAGATGACGCAGCGAATGCCGAAGTCGAGCAGCGCCCATGGTGCGTGCTCGCGGCTGGAACCGCAGCCGAAATTATCGCCGGCGACCAGGATCTGCGCCTTGCGGTAGGCCGGCTTGTTGAGCACGAAATCCGGGTTTTCCGAGCCATCGTCCTTGTAGCGCATTTCGGCGAACAGGCCGGTGCCGAGCCCGGTGCGCTTGATCGTCTTGAGGTAATCCTTCGGGATGATCATGTCGGTGTCGACATTGACGATCGGCATCGGAGCGGCGACGCCGGTGAGCTTGGTGAACTTTTCCATGGCTTTTGCCCGTGTTTTCGTTGCGGGGGAATTTGCTGACGCCGGTTTACACAAAGCCGGCGGCAAATAAAAGGCAACTGTTCGTGCATGGTGGCACAAGCCAGCCCGATGGTGCAGTCTGACGGCCATGGCAGAAAACGCACACGTCCTCTATAACAGCGAAGCCGCGCTCGACATCGCCGAATTCCGGCGCGTGCTGGTCGAATCCGGCCTCGGCGAGACACGACCGGTCGATGATGAAGCACGGCTGCGGGCGATGCTGTCGGGCGCCAACCTGGTGCTGACCGCGCGCCTCGACGTCGAGGGCAAGCCGCTGATCGGCGTTATCAGGGCGATCACCGACTTCTCCTGGGTCTGCTACATCTCCGAACTCGCCGTTTCCCGATCGGCGCAGGGGCTCGGCATAGGCAAGGGCCTGATGGACGAGGCGCGGCGGCAGCTTGGACCATCGGTCGCCATCAGCCTGATCTCCATGCCCGACGCCGTCGGCTTCTACGAACGTATCGGCATGAAGCGCATGGCGGATGCCTTCTGGTTCGACCGCAAGGGCTGACGTGCGGTCACCTGACTTGCAACGGCTAGCGGGACAGCGCCCCCCTCTGTCCTGCCGGACATCTCCCCCGCAAGGGGGGAGATTGAGCGCTCACCGCTTTCGCCAATTCCTGCGTTGCAGGAAAGAGCAAGGCGCTGAAACTGCCGATCTCCCTTCTTGCGGGGGAGATGGCCGGCAGGCCAGAGGGGGGAACTCGACAGAACGGCGGTCTGCGCTGATCGCTCAAATCACATTCAATTCCCGGAACGCCCTTCCCTCCGCCACCCGCTCATACCCAAACGCCGAGCAGTCCACCGTGCGGTAGCCACCATGCACGATCAGTTCGGCCAGCGCCTTGCCGACCGCCGGCGCCTGCTGCAGGCCGTGGCCGGAGAATCCGTTGGCGAAGATGAAATTGCCGACTTCGGGATGCGGACCGATCACCGCGTTCTGGTCGAGCGTGTTGTAGTCGTAGTGGCCGGCCCAGGCGCGGGTCGGCTTGATTGCCTCGAAGGCGGGAATGCGGGTCGCCAGCACCGGCCAGATCACCTCTTCGAACAGCGGCCAGTTTACCTCGAAGTCACCGGGATCGGGTGCGCGGTCGCCTTCCTCCGGTTCGGCGCCGCCGGTGAGGTAGACCGAGCCTTCCGGACGGACATAGATGCCGGAGGGATCGACCAGCAGCGGCATGCCGGCATATTTCTCGCGCGCCTCGAAGACGAAGACATTGCGCTTGCGCGGCTCGACCGGCAGTTCAAGCCCGGCCATGGCAGCCACCTTGCCGGCGTTCGGGCCGGCGGCGTTGACGACGATGCCGGCCTTCAGCGTCTCGCCATTGCCGAGGCTCACCCCGGTGACGCGATTGCCATCGCGCGCGATGGCGGTGACATCGGCGGTGATGAAATCGACTTTCTTCTGCCGCAGCGCCTTGCGGAACAGCGTCAGCATCGCATGCGCGTCGAACCAGCCTTCGCCGGTGCGGCCATAGGCGCCGGCTGAAATGCCCTCGGTCGACAGCCACGGGAACCGGCGGGTAAGCTGGTCGGCATCCTCGAGCATGATGTCGGCGCCCTCCGCGATCTGCGCCTCGTGATTGCTCTTGAGGATCGGCAAGCCGTCCTCGCCTGCAAGGATGAGGTAGCCGCCCTCGCGAAAGCCGATATCGGCATCATCCCCGAACTCTTCCTTCAGCCGCCGGAACAGTTTTAGCGTGAACTGCGACAGGCGGATGTTTTCCGGGATCGAGAATTGCTGGCGGATCGAAGCCATGGACAGCGTCGTTGCCGCATGCGCGAATTGCGGATCACGCTCGACCAGCGCGATCGTGCCGGAAAACCCTTGCTCACGCAGGTAATAGGCGACCGAGGAGCCGACGATGGCTCCACCGATGATGACGATGTCGTAGCGCATTTTTTCTCCGATCCGGCCGATGGTGTCCGTCACGCCACCGGCACAATGATCTCGAAGCGCGTGCCGCGTTCGCTGTCAACCAGCGCGATCATACCATCATGCGCTTTCAGGAGGGCCAGCACGATGCCGAGCCCCATGCCGGTGCCGCCCTGCTCGCGCCGCGTGGTGAAGAACGGCTCGAAAATGCGCGCCCGATTGCTCGGCGAAATGCCGGCGCCGTCGTCGCTGACCAGGATGCTCGCCTTGCCGTCGGCGCTCGTAGCGGAGACAGAAACCGCCGTCGCGCCGTGCCTGGCCGAATTGTCGATGAGATTGGCCAGCACGATAGCCGCGTTCTCGGCCGATATGCGCAATCTGATGTCGCCGCCGGCTCCGACGCAAACCGCCAGCCTGTTGTCGACGGGCAGCAGCGCCAGCGCCGCACCGATCGATGTGCTTTCGCCGCTCGGCGCCAGGTTTTCGGCACGCGCTAGGTCGAGCAGACGGCGAACCAGCAGATTGAGCCGCCCGGCGTCGGTGACGATATTGTCGGAAAAGCGCCGCCGCTCCGTATCGTCCATCGCGCCACCGGAATCGCGCAGCAATTCGGCCGCGCCCTGGATCGCCGTCAGCGGCGATTTGAGCTCGTGCGAGACATGGGTGGCGAAAGTCTGGATGCTGTCCGACCGCGCCTGAAGCTTTTCGGCCATGTCGAGGAAGGCTGCGGACAGCTCCGCCATCTCTCGCGTGCCGTGATGGTCGAGCGGCCGGATCGCCGTGCGGTCGCCGGCGGCGATGCGCTCGGTGCGGTCGATCAGCGCATAGATCGGCCGGCTGACGGTGCGCAGGAAGATGAGACCGATGAGCAGCGTGCCGCCGAGAATGGCAATCGCCGCCAAGGTCACCTTGCCGCGTTCGCCATAGAGATGCTTGATGATGTTGTTGGGCGTCCGCGACACATAGACAACGCCCGCGACCTGGCCATCGACGGCGACCGGCAGGGCGACGAAGACACGCACCTTGGTGCCGCGGCTGACCGAATAGAGCGGTGGCGTCGGCTGGTCGGGAATGCGCAGCCTGAGCGCGCTGGCATAGTGACCGGCAAGTGCTGTGCGCACCTCCTCGGCCGCACCGAGCGATTGGCCGACCTCGCCACGACCGGCGATGACGACGCCCCGGGGATCGAGCAGCCGGAAGCCGGCTAGCGTGGTTTTCTGCGTGGCGTCGAGAATGCCGGACAGGCGGGCGCCGATCGCGGCGAAGGCAGGATCGGCGGTCGCGGGCGTAGCCGCTGGGCGAGTTGGCAGGACATAGTCGGAGGCGAGATCGAGCTGCGGCTCGATCGGCCTGTACAGCGGGTCAGGATTGACGCTTCGGCTTGAATCCCCGCTTGGCCCCGGCATCGGCGCGCCGAGTTTTTCCGGCGGGATGCCGGCATCGCGCACATCCTGCGCATAGATAGCGGCGATGGCCGCCCCTTGCGCGATCAGCTCCGCTTCGGTCTGACGGATCAGCTGGTTCTCGTAGAGGCGGAAGAAGAACAAGCCGACCAATGGCAGGGCCATCACCATGATCAGGATGGCGACGACGACCGTGGCAAGCCGTGGCCGCCATTTGCGGCCGACCCATTTGCCGGAAGTCGTCAGCCGCATCGACCGAGCCGGAAGCCGACGCCATGCACCGTCTCGATAACATCCAGGCAACCCACTGCTGCCAGCTTGGCGCGGATGTTGCGGATATGGCTGTCGACGGTTCGGCCGGCGACATGGATGTTTGCGGCATAGGCGCTGGCCATCACCGCGTCGCGGTCGAGCACATGCGCGGGCCGCGTCAGAAACCCTTTCAAAATCGAGAATTCGATCCCCGTCAGGGCAAGCGCCTTGCCGTCGAAGCTGGCAGCGTGACTGGCCGGCGCCAGAGCCAGTTTGCCATGCGAAAACTGCCTGTCGTCGACCGGTTCGGGCGCCGCCGGGCGGGCGCGCCGCAGGATGACGTTGACGCGGGCGACCAGCTCGCGCGGGCTGAATGGTTTCGTTACATAGTCGTCGCCGCCCATTTCGAGCCCGAGGATGCGGTCGATCTCCTCGTCGCGCGCGGACAGGAACAGCACCGGCACATCGGATGTGTGCCGCAGTCGCCGGCAGACCTCCAGCCCGTCCATCTCCGGCATGCCGATGTCGAGCACGACAAGATCCGGCGCCCGGCGGCCGATCGCTTGCAGGGCGGCGGCACCGTCGGCCACCCCTGTCGTTTTCATGCCGGCCTTTTCCAGCGCAAAGCAGATCACCTCGCGGATGTGCGGGTCATCGTCGGCGACGAGGATGTGATGCGGCATGGATCAGCGGCCCGGCATGGAAAGTTCGATTGCGGAGGGAATCACGAACGGCCCCTTGGTGTCGAGATATCGAAGCAGCCGCCAGTCGCGAAAGCTCCAGGCCCGCCAGTTCTGCTGGATAGTTCGATACCAGATTTCATCGCTGCCGCGCACGCCAGCCAGTTCGCGGACAGTGCCGGCGGCCGCCGTCTTGCCCTGCTGCTCGAGGAACCGATCGAGTGCGGGAAGCGCGCCCGGACCGAGCGAGTGAAGATACCAGGCGTCTAGGGGAATGCCCTGGCCGGTCATTTCGAGGGAATGGTCGACATTGTAGTTGGCGATCGTCGCTGCAAAATTGATGAAACAGCCGGCATAAAGCGCCAGAGATAACGTCAGAAGATTGGCGGACAGCAGCCATTCGTTGGATTTTCCCAGTGCGATGCGGGCGATGATCAGGGCAAGCCCCGATGCGACCAGCCCCATCCAGACGAAGGCGGCGACGCGCCAGTAGGTCAATGCATAGATGCCGACATAGAGGTCGAGCCGCAGGATCGACGAAATGACCAGCATGATGTTCTGCGCCACCCAGGCATAGACCAGGCGGCGGATGAGCGGATCGGCCGATGTCTCGCTGCCTGGCCGCAGCGCCGCCAGCACGAAGCCGGCGGCAAGCAGCGCGGTGACGATCAAGGGATAGGCGCCACGATGCGCGTAGGCCGCGTAGCTCAGCCCGTCCGGAAGGGCCGCCCCGCCCCACAGATAGGTGGCGTCGAGCGCCGTCTGCAGCGCAAACAGGACGTTGAAGACGATCAGGGCGCGCAGGATGGCGGCCTTGCCGAACAGGATGTCTTCGATGGTGGTGACGGTTTTGTCGGCTTGAGCGCTGACGGCCGGCGCCGCGTGCGGGATGCGACGAACCAGGCGCGGCAGGCGCGGCCGCAGAAAAGCCCAGACAGCAGCTAGCACGAACAGCCAGAAGGCAATCCGCGCCAGTTGGATAAGATCGAGCAGCCTCACGAGGTCGATCAGCGACAGCCAGTAGTCGATCACCGGATTGGCGGCGCCGAACAGCGCCAGGAAGACCGCACCCAGCGTCAGCGGCATCACCCAGACGGCGATCGCCGCCAGCCGGATGCGCCGTCGGCCGAACCGGCGCGCCGTCTTGCGCCAGCGGATGAAATCGTTGGCGAAGCGGAACGGCGCCGCCAGCCCGAACAGCGCGATCTGGCCGGCAGTACGCGCGATGCTGTGCCGCAGCCGCCCGCTCAGCGAAAGCGCAAAGACGGTCAGCGCCGCCAGCGCGATCGAGACCGACAAGGCACTGATGTTCTCGGCGAGCGGCAGCAGCGCGACAAGCAGGGCGGCGGGCTTGAGCCAGACCCTGCCGTCGCTGAAGGCTGCGGGATGCACGGCGACCACCGCGGCGGCAATCAGGGTGGCAAACAGGAAAACCGTGATGCCGGCGGGTTGGCCATAAAAGAGAGAATCCGCAAGTGCTGCCAGCAGGATGGCGACACCGAAGCGGGTGCAATAGCCTGGCGCGGCGGTGAAGAAGGATATCATGACCTGGCCTTCCTGATGGCGTCCGGCCGGATTGCCGGCGGGGTTCTGCGGACAAAGGGAATGAGGGTTGCGACAGGACACGCTCGCAGCGGATCGGCTAGCCACCAGCCTTCGCTGCGCAGCCGGTGAGGCAGACGGGGTTTTGCTCTCTTTTGCATGGTGCCTGTCTCGCAGGGCGGCGGGGAGACGGCAGGGCGGATCCGAGGAGGTTTTCCGCAAGCCTGTGCAGTTTTCGTGCAGGCAATTGAGGTTGAATTCGCCATCTTTCTAACGTGGGCGCTGCCCCTCGCCTGCCTGCCGGCATCCTCTCCCCGTAAACGGGGCGAGGGATGCTCTTATCTCCGGTTTCGCCAATCTCCAGCGTCGCAAGAAAGGCGCCGGCGTTGCGGCCAGCTACTCTCGCCCCGTTTACGGGGATGTCCGGCAGGACGGTGAGGGGCAGCACCAGCTTTCGCGATTGGCTCGCCTCAGGTACAAGTCGGGCGCTTGCCTCGACCGCCCGCAGGCGGCATAGATCACCCATGGAAACCTACCGCCCGCGCCGCTCCGTGCTCTACATCCCGGCCTCCAACGACAAGGCGTTGGCCAAGATCGCGCAGCTTGCCTGCGACGCAATCATCATCGATCTGGAAGACGCCGTCGCTCCGGCCGACAAGATCACTGCCCGCGAAAAACTGGCCAGCATTTTCGCCGGCCATCCCGTTGCCAGCCATATTGGCAGACGCTGCGAGGTGATCGTGCGCATCAATGCGATATCAAGCGAATGGGGCGCCGACGACCTGCTGGCTGCCGCAAGCTGTGAGCCCGACGGCATCCTTCTGCCCAAGGTCGACACGCCGCGCGACCTGCTCGAGGCCGGCGATGTGCTTGACGACAATTTTGTCCCCGATAGCGTGAAACTATGGGCGATGATCGAGACGCCCAAGGCGCTGCTCAACATCGGCGCCATCGCCGAGCTTGGCCGTGATCCGGCCTCGCGGCTAAATTGTTTCGTTGCCGGAACGAATGATCTGCTCAAGGAGACCGGCATTCTGGCAACGCCTGATCGACGCTACCTCGTGCCATGGCTGATGCAGATGGTGCTGGCCGCGCGCGCCGGCGGCATCGACATGCTCGACGGCGTCTCCAACGATTTTCGTGACCTCGACGCTTTCACACATGAATGCGCGGAAGCCACAGCCATGGGGTTCGACGGCAAGAGCCTTATCCACCCGGCCCAGATCGAAGCCGCGAACCGAGCCTTTGCGCCGTCCATGGAAGCGGTGGCCGAGGCGCGCTCGGTGAAGGAAGCCTTCGCGCTGCCGGAAAATGCCGGCAAGGGCGTGATCGCGCTGAACGGCAGGATGGTCGAGCGGCTGCACTTGGCGCAGGCCGAAAAACTGCTGGCGAAGGCAGCCGCCATCGGGTCATAAATGCTCGATGGATGCGGGCGAGCTATAGCTACTCACGACAGGAATTGAACAATGAAACTCTACCGCTTTCTGTCCGCTCCGGACGATGCCAGCTTCTGCCACAAGGTGACGGCGGCGCTGAACAAGGGCTGGCACCTGTTCGGCTCGCCGACCTATGCCTACGACAAGAAGGCCAAAGCGATGCGTTGCGGCCAGGCCGTGGTCAAGGATATAGACGGCCAGGAATACGGACCCGATACGAAGCTCAGCGACTGGTAGGCTCCGCTCGCATCCACAGCCAGCCGGCCAGCCAGGCGATGGCTGCCGCAAGCGTCACCAGGCCCAGGTCAAGAGCCCACTCCGGCACGAACGCACGGAGCGCGATAGGCACCGCGCCAATGAAATAGAGGGCGAGTGGAATGCGCGGAACGCCTCTTGCAACGACAAGAGAGATTACAAACGCAAGTGTCCCAAGCAGAAAAAGGAACGAACTGACGACCAAAGCCAGTCCGAGAGGGCCGGCGCGCAGCTCGATGATGGTTGTCAGCGGAAGTTTCGAAAATACCAGATTGATCACCACTTCCACACCGACCAAACTTGCCAGTGCAACGAAGTTGATGACAAACGCGATGGTGCCGAACAGGCCCGCGCGCCGGCCAAACGCAAGAAACAGGCCGACGACAAGACCAAGCGCCAATATCTCGGCGACCGGTGCGAGAAGTTGCGTCAGATCGGTGGTCGCGATGAGCGAGCTGCGTTTGGCCGCGTTGACCAGGAGAATAAGCGCGCTTCCGACGCCGGCCGCGGAGGCAAGCCGATAAAGCGTAGCGCTGGGCACAGCCGCGCTCGACTGGATGGTCGTGGAATTCTCCTTGTGTTGAGCTTCTTCGGCTGGACTCCGAAGCGAAATAGTCGATTGCGGACGGCGGGGTTCGGCGGTTGTGGCGAGCATGGTCGTCTCCTCAACTGGGAAAACGGGAGCCGCGAAGACCGCAGGCCTGTTCCGATCCCATCTGTAATCACTGCTTACATGCTCTTGTCTGCATTGTAAACAGTGATTACATAAATCGCGGATCGTGCTACAAACGCGTGAAGCAGCTCTACGGAACGAAGGAAAAGAGATGGCAAACGCCAAGACGCCTCGCCGCACCGGCTACCACCATGGCAATTTGCGCGACACGTTGATCGATGCTGCAATTCAACTTGTCGAGGAAGGCGGCCCCGACAATGTAAGCGTGCGCGAAGCCGCAAAGCGGGCCGGCGTTTCCCCCGGCGCCCCCTTCCGGCATTTTCAGTCGAAAACAGCGCTGCTGACCGCGGTCGCCGAACAGGCCATGAACCGGCTGACAGAGGCCGTTGCCAATGCACTTTCAGCAGTCGACAGCGCGGATCCCATCGTGGCCTTCGAAGCAATCGGACAAGGCTATCTGGAATGGGCGATCGCCAATCCCACGCATTTCCAGATCATCAGTTCCCGAACCCTGATTGATTTCGACGCGTCGGACAGTCTTCGCGGTCAGAATGAGGCCATTCGCCGGAAGATGATCGACCTGCTGACCCAAGCGCAACACCAGGGTCAACTGGCTGCGAACGCGGATTTCGATCATCTGGTTCTTGCCGCTCGTGCCTTTGTCTATGGGTTGGCACGAATGGTGGTTGATGGTCATTTTCCGGAGTGGCATCCGTCCGAGCCGCCATCGCTCGCCGTGCGCAAGGCGCTGCATCTTTTCATCAGCCGAATGACCAACCTATCTGAAGCGGGATCCCAGAAACCCTTGCCGCCGCTGGGTTCTGGACCGACTGGATAGGAATGGACATTTCACGCGACGCAGGAACCAGCTATTCCGCCGCCTCTTCGATCTTCTCCATATCATCGTCCGACAGGCCGAAATGGTGACCGATCTCGTGGATCAGCACGTGGGTGACGATGTCGCCCAGCGTCTCTTCGTTCTCGGACCAGTAGTCGAGGATGGCGCGGCGGTAGAGCGTGATCCGGTTTGGGCCTTCGCCTGTCTGCGGGTTCCAGCGCTCGGCGATGCCGCGTCCCTCGAACAGACCGAGCAGGTCGAACGGCGTTTCCAGCGACAGATCGTCCATGATCTCGTCGGTCGGGAATTCGGCGATCTGGATGACGATCTCGCCGGTCAGCTTGCGAAAATCCTCTGGCAGATGGGCGTACGCCTCCAGCGCCAGGAACTCCATTTCGTCCATCGAGGGCGAGAGTTCGTCGTGCCAGGTGCGGGTCTTGTAGATGCGGGCCATGCTTTGTCCTTTGATCCCGGCATATAGGCTTTCGCACCGTAATCGGCAAATGACACGGGCCGATGCGCCTGCGCCATCCATGCCGAGAGGAATAAATTCCCTATGTGTCTGCTTGACTCTTGGGATGCGCTCTGGAATCTATAGAGAACATAACAGGAACAATGTGAGTGGAAGCTGACCGTCATGGCGATGACCGCTGTGGCGCGGGAGACTGTTTTTGCCCTGCGCCGCCAGATCGCGAAAATCGAGGGAACGCTGCCCGAGCGCTTGGCCGCGCCGGCCGCCGCGCCCTTTGATGCCGACGTCAACACCGATCTCACAATCGTCCGGCGTGGCATTGCCGCGGCGTTGCCGGATGCGTTCCTGCCTGTTGGCGTCGAGCGCCTCGACGCCGCCCTGAGCGGCGGCCTGCCGAAGGCCGCCCTGAGCGAAATCCATGGCACGCAAACCCGCGATGCCGGGGCCGTCGCCGGCTTCGCTTTGTCGCTCACAAGCCTGATCCTCAAGCAAACGCCGGGGCTGCCGGTGCTGTGGATTGGCACATCGGAGATCTTTCGCGAGGCCGGCTTTCCCTATGCCAGGGGGCTTCACGCCTCGTTCGGCATCGAGCCGGAGCAATTGCTGTTTTCCGAGGCACCGAGACTTGTCGAGGCGCTGTGGGTCGCCGAGGAGGCGGCCCGGATGACGGCGCTCGCCGCGGTCATCCTCGAAATTCGCGGCAATCCGCAGCGGCTTGACCTGACCGCGACACGCCGGCTGCATGCAAGGGCGCAAGCGGCCGGCCGCCCGGTGTTCCTGCTGCGGCAGGCGGCCGAGCCCGAACCGACGGCGGCACCCGTCCGCCTCATCGTCACGTCGGCACCGGCGGTGCCGCGCGACACCATCGCCGGGCCGCTGGCCGGCTCGATCGGCCGCCCGGCCTTCACCCTCACCATCGGCAAGAGCCGCACGGCCCTGCCTGGACAATTCACACTGGAGTGGAATCCCGATGAATGCGCATTCGACGAAAGAGCGGGCGACGAAAGAGCGGGCGACGAAGGAGCAGGTGGGGAAAGAAACCGGCCAAAGAATCCTGTCCCTGTGGTTTCCCTATCTGGCGGCGGAAAGGGTCCTGCGCCAGCGTCTGGGGCGGTCCTGGCGTTCCCGGCCGTCGGATCACCCATCTCACCCGCCGCTCGTGATCAGCCATCGCGACCGCAACGCACAGCGCATCTCGGCCCTCGACGAGCGGGCTGAGGCGCTGCACCTGAAGCGCGACATGGGCATCGCCGATGCGCGCGCCATGCATCCGTCGATCGACATCGTCGAGGCCGATCCGGAAGCCGACCGCCGCCTGCTCGAAGGCCTTGCCGACTGGTGCGACCGCTACACCCCGCTGGTGGCGCTGGATGGCGCGGACGGCCTGTTTCTCGACGTCACCGGCTGCACCCATCTGTTCGGCGGCGAACGTGCCATGCTGGACGACATCCTGTCGCGCTTCTTCCATCAGGGTTTCGATGTCCGTGCCGGGCTTGCCGCGACGCCGGGCGCGGCCTGGGCGGCGGCACGGTTTTGCGGCGACCGCATCGTTGTGTCAGGCGAGGAGGAGGCGCTGCTGGCACCCCTGCCGCTGGCCGCGCTGCGCATCGAACCGGCGACCCGCACCAGCCTGGAAAGCGTCGGCCTGCGCACGGCGGGCGCCGTCATGGCGGCACCGCGCGCGCCGCTCGCCCGCCGCTTTGGCACCTTGCTGCTCCTGCGCCTCGATCAGGCGCTTGGCCGCCTCGACGAGGCAGTCTCGCCGCGCCTTCCCGTCGCGCCGCTTTCGGTCGAACGCCACCTCGCCGAACCCATCACCCTGACCGAGGACATCGAACGGCTGGTGGGCATGCTGGCGGCGACCTTGAAAACCGATCTCGAGCGCCGCGGCGAGGGTGCCAGGACACTGGCGCTGCTGCTCTTTCGCGTCGACGGCGCCGTCAGCCGCATCGCCCTCGGCACCTCGCGGCCGATGCGCGAACCCATGCTGATCCAGAAACTGTTCCATGAAAGGTTGGCCGCGCTCGAACAGGATATCGATGCCGGCTATGGTTTCGATCTGGTGCGGCTCTCGGTGTTGGCGGCAGCCACCTTCGGCATGCAGCAGGCCGATCTGACTGGCGAAACGACCGACGACGGTGCCGATATCGCGCTGTTCGCCGACCGCATCCGCGCCCGGCTCGGCGAGGGGGCGGTTCTCCGGCCGGTCGCGGTCGAAAGCCATCTGCCGGAGCGTGCCGTCGCCACGATCCCCTTCACCGAAGCGCCGCGCCGGACCACGCCGCCGAAGAAGCCGGACAGGCTGCAGGCACCAAAAACCATTTTTCCGCCGGAACGGCCGATCCGGCTGTTCCGCTCGCCCGAACCCATCGATGTGCCGGCCACTGAAATGCCGGAAGGACCACCGCTGAACTTCCGCTGGCGGCGCGCGCTCTACCGGGTCACGCGCGCCGAAGGGCCGGAACGCATCGCCGCCGAATGGTGGCGCGAGGCAGCGAGCGATCCGATCACGTCAACCCGCGACTATTTCCGTATCGAGGACGCCGATGGTCGCCGCTATTGGCTTTACCGGCAAGGTCTTTACGGCAACACGCAGGTGCCGCCGCGCTGGTTCATGCATGGTGTCTTCGCATGAACGCGCTGACCGTCATTCCCTTTGCCGAGTTCGGCATCCAGTCGAATTTCTCCTTCCTGCGCGGCGCCTCCAAGCCGGAGGAGCTGGTGGTCGCGGCCAAGCTCCTGGGCTTCTCGGCGATCGGGCTTGCCGACCGCAACACGGTGGCCGGCGTGGTGCGCGCCTGGCAGCAGGCCAAGGTCGAGACACTCTCCTATCATCCCGGCTGCCGGCTGGTTTTTGGCGACGGCACGCCGGACATCCTCGCCTATCCCCAGGACCGCAAGGGCTGGGGGCATCTGTGCCGCATGCTCACCCAAGCCAATCTGCGCGACGAGAACGAAAAAGGCGCCACCCTTCTCCAGCGCGGCGACCTCCTCGAATGGGGTGACCTGATGTCACTGGCAGTCCTGCCCGGTCTGTCGGCGGGCGCGGAAGATAGTCTTCCCCTGCTTCGAGGCCTCAAAGGCCGCTTCGGCAGGAACCTGCGGCTTGGCGTTTCGCCCGACTACGCCGGCAATGACCGTTTCCGCATCGAGCAGGCCGCGGCTCTTGCCGAGAGCGTCGGTATTCCGCTGATGGCGACCAACGACGTTCTCTACCACACGGCCGAACGGCGCCCGCTGCAGGACGTGCTGACCGCGATCCGCCTCAACACGCCCGTCGCCGAGGTCGGGCTGCAACTCACCGCCAATGCCGAGCGCCATCTGAAGCCGCCAATGGAGATGGCGCGCCTGTTCCGCAGGCATCCGCAAGCATTGGCCGAGACCTTGCGGTTTGCGGAAAGCCTGGGTTTTTCCCTTGAGGAGCTGAAGCACAACTATCCAGAGGAGACGACTGAGGCAGGCGTCGACCCTCAGACGGAACTGGAGAGATTGACTTGGGAGGGCGCCAGGAAACGTTACCCCGAGGGCATCCCTGACAAAGTGGAAGGACTCATCCGGCACGAACTCGAAATTGTCGGTCAGAAGAAATACGCCCGTTATTTTCTCACCGTTCGCGACATCGTTCGGTTCGCGCGTTCGGAAGAGGTCGGCATTCTGTGTCAGGGTCGCGGCTCCGCCGCAAACTCCGTCATCTGCTATTGTCTGGAGATTACGGAGGTAGATCCTGGCCTTCTGGACGTTCTTTTCGAGCGCTTTGTTTCGACGGAGCGCGACGAACCTCCAGACATCGATGTCGACTTCGAACATGAGAGGCGTGATGAGGTCATCGCCTATATCTACAATAAATACAGCGCCAAACGCACAGCCTTGGCCGCAGCCGTCATCAGCTATCGCGGCCGTTCGGCGCTACGCGAAGTGGCTAAGGCAATGGGCCTGTCGGAAGATGTCAGAAGCGCTTTGGCGAGCACGATCTGGGGTTGGTCGACCTCCGAACTTGGCGAGAAGGAGGCTCACGCTGGCGGCATCAACCGCACCGACCCGCTGGCAAAACTGGTGATCGAACGCTCCAACGATATCATGGGCTTTCCCCGTCATCTGTCGCAACATGTCGGCGGCTTCGTCATCACCAAAGACCGGCTCGATGAGATCGTGCCCATCGTCAAGACGGCGATGGACGAACGCAAGATGGTCGAATGGGATAAGGATGACCTGGATAATGTCGGCATCCTCAAAGTCGATGTGCTGGCGCTTGGCATGCTGTCTTGCCTGAGGCGTGCTTTCGATCTGCTGGAAACCCACTACGGAGTAAGGGACAAGTATGACCGGCGGCTGACCCTTGCGACAATTCCGCAAAAGGATAGCCGCGTTTACGACATGATCTGCCGTGCCGACACATTGGGCGTCTTTCAGATTGAATCGCGTGCCCAGATGTCGATGCTGCCGCGTCTCAGGCCCCGCACATTCTATGATCTGGTCATCGAAGTGGCGATCGTGCGACCCGGTCCTATCCAGGGCGATATGGTGCACCCCTACCTTCGTCGACGGCAGGGAAAGGAGAAGGTCGAGTATCCGAGCAAGGAACTTCAAGCCATTCTGGAGCGAACTCTCGGTGTGCCGTTGTTTCAAGAGCAGGCAATGAAGATCGCGATCGATGCCGGGGGCTTCTCGCCTGGTGAGGCGGATAAGCTAAGACGCGCTATGGCCACCTTTAAGCGCAGTGGCATGATCAAAAACTATGAAACGCTGATGGTCGAAGGGATGGTCAAGAAAGGCTATCAACGAGACTTCGCCGAGCGCTGTTTCAAGCAGATCGAGGGCTTTGGCGAATATGGCTTTCCCGAAAGCCATGCCGCTTCCTTCGCCCTGCTCGTCTACGCCTCCTGCTGGTTCAAGACCTTCTATCCCGACGTGTTCTGCGCCGCGATCCTGAATTCACAGCCGATGGGGTTTTACCAGCCGGCCCAGCTCGTGCGCGACGCAAGCGACCATGGCGTCGACATCCGCGACATCGACGTCAATTTCTCGGTCTGGGACTGCACGCTGGAGAAAGCGCCTTTCGATCCGACCCGTATCCTCCCGCGCCATGCCGAGATGCGCGGCGTCATCGAGACGAAGCATGCCGTCCGGCTCGGCTTCCGCCAGATCAAGGGCCTGTCGAAGGAGCGCATGGCGGCCTTCGTCGAACGGCGCGGCTCAGGCTACGGATCCGTCCGGGATGTCTGGCTGCGCTCCGGCCTCGATGTCGGCGAGATCGAGCGGCTGGCGCAAGCCGATGCCTTCCGCTCGCTCGGCTTTGATCGTCGCGAAGCCTTGTGGGCGGTGCGCGCGCTCGACGGCAAGAGCGCCGCCGAAAGGCTGCCGCTGTTCGACCAGCCGGCGCTTCGCCTGCGCGAGCTGGAGCCCGAGACGAAGCTGCCGAAAATGCCGCTCGGCGAGCATGTCATCCATGATTACCGCGCGCTCGGCCTGTCGCTGAAGGCGCATCCGGTCGCCTTCCTGCGCGAGCGGCTCGACCGCGCCGGCGTCATCCCCAATGCGAACCTGCCTTCCGTGCGCGATGGCAGGCGCGTCTCCGTCGCCGGCCTCGTGCTGGTGCGGCAGCGTCCCGGCAAGGGCAACGCGATCTTCCTGACGCTGGAAGACGACAAGGCGGTGGCCAACGTCATCTTCTGGCAAAGAACCTTCGACCGTTACCGACCCATCGTCATGGGTGCCCGTTTCGTCAAGGTCACCGGAAAATTGCAGTCGGAATCGGGCGTGGTCCACATCGTCGCCGAGAGGATCGAGGATCTGACGCCCTGGCTGACCGTGCTTCTGGAGAAGGTCAGCGGGGCCATCCCGGCGGTTCCTCCGGGAGACCTCGCCAAGGAGCGTTCGGATCGCTCCAGCCCCGCCAAACAAAGCGCACCGATCCGGCAGGATCTCGCAATGCTGTCGGAAGAAGCGGAAAGGGTCATGCCCAAGGGACGGAATTTTCAGTAGTGTCAAAAACTTCGATGGCAGCGGGACAGCACCCCCCTCTGTCCTGCCGGACATCTCCCCCGCAAGGAGGGAGATTGGCAGCTTTGGCGCTTTCGCACATTCCAGCAACCGTGGAGATTAGCGAAAGCCGAGACTACATCCAATCTCCCCCCTTGCTTGAGGGGGAGATGGCCGGTAGGCCAGAGGGGGGTGCTGTCCCGCCCACCTCACCAGCCTGTGGTACAAGAACTCAGCCCGGCCCACCCAAGCGTGGCGGCGGCGGGGCGAGCACGTCCTCCACCGAAAGCGTCCGCGCCTCGGAGGGCAGCATGATCGGGATGCCGTCACGCACCGGATAGGCAATCTTGGCGACCCTGGAAATCAGTTCGCCGCGCTCTGGATCCCAGGCCAGCGGCCCCTTGGTCAGCGGGCAGGCCAGCAGCTCCAGCAGCTTGGGGTCGACCTTCCTCTCGTCACGTCCGTCCGCCGCCATAAGATTCTCTTCCCAGCCAGTTGCGGGCCTAAGATGTGCCGAGATTCAGGTCAGGCCGAGTCGAAAATGGCTGATACTGAGAACCGGAGCGGAGCGTACTTTTCGTACGTGAGCTCAGTTCTACCGCAACGCGGTAGAACGGGGAAGCGCAGGAAGCCGCCACTTGCAGGCCGGTCTCACCTGAATATCGACACATCTTACTGCAAACTCGAGCCAAAGTCCTCATTCTCGCGCGCCAGCGCCATTTCGGTGATGGCGATCAGCGTCTCCGCCCGGGTCTTCAGGTCGGCTGCTTCGAGCAGCGCCTGTTTCTCGGCCGGCCCGTAGGGCGCCATCATCGACAGCGCATTGACCAGCATGGCATTTTCGGCGCGACTGACGCTTTCCCAGTCGGCCTCCAAATCGTTGGCCTGCAGATAGGCGCGAAACGCCTTGAGCAGCGATGGCCGGTCGATCTCGTTGTCCGCCTGATCCTCGTCGAGATCGGCAAGGAAAGGCGCGGGCTTGCACTGGCGAAACGGCGTCTTGACCGTCAATTCGTGGGCGATGCGGAACCGGCACACGCCCTGCAGCGAAATCAGGTAGCGGCCGTCGCCACTCTCGGAAAAGGCGATGATGCGCCCGGCGCAACCGACATTGCAGAGCTCCGGCTCGCCATCGCCGCGCAAGGCGCCGTCGAGACTGGGCTGGATGACGCCGATGAGCCGCGAGCCGGCAATCGCCTCGTCCACCATCTGCAGATAGCGCGGCTCGAAGATGTTGAGCGGCATGCGGCCTCCCGGCAGCAAAAGCGCACCCTCGAGCGGAAAGATCGGGATCGTCGACGGCAAATCCTTGGCGAGCCGGTAATGCGCGTTTCCCGCTTGCACCATATTCCTCCGATCGCTTCACCAGAAGCGCGTCATGGCAGTTCTAATCTGGCGCAGTCATGGCCGACGCCAAGCCCGTGCGGCAAAACAACCGGCAAACGGCTCAGGAAAACAGCAATGCCGACAATTTGCGGCGCGCGGCAAGCGTTGCCTCGTCGGTCATGCCCCATGCCTCGAACAGCTGCAGCAATTGCGTCCTGGCGCCATCCTCGTTCCAGCTTCGGTCGGCCTTGATGATGGCCAGCAGATTGTCTGCGGCCGCAGTGCGGTCGCCGTTGGCGTTCTGGATCATGGCCAGATCGAAGCGCGCCTGATGATCCCCAGGATTTTCCGCCAGCCGGCGCTCGAACTCGGCTGGATTGCCGAGAGCCGCCGCTTGCGCCGCAACCGCCATCCTGGCGCGCAGGGCTGCCAGCGGCGGCGCATCCTTCTTGGCCTCCGGGGCTGTTGCCAAAAGCGCCTCGGCGCCTTCCGTGTCGCCGGCGTCGAACAACAGTTCGCCCAGTCCGGCGATCGCCTCGATCGTCTCCGGCGCCTGCGCCAGGATGGCGTCATAAATGTCGGCCGCGGTCTGCATGTCGCCGGCCTCGCGCGCTTCGGTCGCCGCGGCCAGGGCTTCCGCCACCGGCGGCGCGCCATTGCCCTTGCCGCCGACCTTGGTGATGAATTCGTTGATCTGGCTCTCCGGGATGGCGCCCATGAAGCCATCGACCGGCTGGCCGTCCTTGAAGGCGATGACCGCCGGGATAGACTGGATGCCGAGCTGGCCGGCGATCGAGGGATGGTCGTCGATGTTCATCTTGACCAGCTTGACCCTGCCGCCGGCGGCCTTGACCGCCTTCTCCAACTGCGGCGTCAGCTGCTTGCAAGGCCCGCACCAGGGCGCCCAGAAATCGACCAGCACCGGCTGGCGGCGCGATTCCTGGATGACATCGGCGGCAAAGGCAGCCGTCGTCGTGTCCTTGATCACATCGGCGGGAGCGGCGGGCGCATCGCCAAGCGCGACTTTCGCCGGCGCCGGCGCCGCTCCACCATACTGCACCGAGGTGGTGTACTGGCCGCCATTACCGCCAAAGGAGCCGCCGAACGGATTGTTGTCGCTCATCTCTTTACCCTTCCGTGGCGCCGCCGGCCGGCGGCCAGGCGCCCTATGCTTCAGACCATCTGACTCAAGCCATCCATGTGGCGATCACACGGAGACTTTCAAGATAGCAGCATCGTGCCCGGTTGCCTCGACGAATCTGATCAGGTCCCGCGCCGCGATCGATGTCGTCGCCTCATTGGTCAGCGGATGCCCATTGATCACCGCATGCTCCATCAAATCCTTGTCGAGCACGAGCTTGACCCTGTTTGCCGTGTCGTTGATGACGCCAAAGACCGTCACGGCGCCCGGTGTGACGCCGAGCAGCTCCATCAGCATCTCCGGCTTGCCGAAGGAGACCCGGCTGGCGGCGCCGATCACCTGGTGGATCTGCTTCAGGTCGACGACCGCGTCCTCGCCGACGGTGACCAGGAAGAAATTATCCTTCTTGTCCTTCAGGAACAGGTTCTTCGTGTGCGAGCCGGCGATTTCGCCGCGCAACGCCTGCGAATCCGCGACCGTGTAGAGCGGCGGATGGCGCTTCGTCGAGGCGGCAATCCCGAGTTCAGCGAGAAAGGCCATCAAATCGGCTTCGGTCTTCGGCATCGGTTTCGTTCCGTTTCTCAAGCCAGCCGTTTACGGCCAATGGGGCAGCCGACACAAGACCGTCATGCGACATCATGGGGAGCGGCACCGCCCTTCGCGCTGGCGCCCCGCCGCCCGCCGGCGGCTTGCCGGCCCGGCGCGGCGTGTCACAAAAAGCCTGCGATTTCCCTGTTGCAATCGCCGCGCTCTTCAGCCATATAGGCCCGGCTTGCGGCCAAGACGCCGTGCGAGCGGGTGTAGCTCAGGGGTAGAGCACAACCTTGCCAAGGTTGGGGTCGAGCGTTCGAATCGCTTCACCCGCTCCAGTTTCCTCTAGGGGACTAAGCATCGAAAAGCCGCGGAACTCCGCGGCTTTTTCGTTTTTGGGCTTGCCTGGCTAAGAGTTTCGGCGGAATTCCCCAGGAGTCACATAAAATTACAGCGAGGAACGGTTCCCGCCTCGCCTCGTTAGCGCTCCATCAACGCAACGATGGAGAAAGCCATGCAGGACATTTCCGGCAAGCACGTCGCTATCCTGGCGACGAACGGGTTCGAGCAATCCGAACTTGAGGTGCCGCTGAAGAAGCTGCGCGAGGCGGGCGCCAAGGTCGATGTCGTGTCGCTCGCAAGCGGCAAGATCAGAGGCTGGGATCTCAAGGACTGGGGCCGAGAAGTTCCCGTCGACAAGACTTTGGATGAGGCGCGAGCGGACGCCTATGACGCGATCGTCCTGCCCGGCGGGGTCATCAATCCCGATCTGCTGCGTGTCGAGCGAAAGGCCCTGGGCTTCATCGAATCGTTCTGGTCGGCCAAGAAGGTCGTCGGCGCGATCTGCCATGCGCCCTGGCTTCTCATCGAGACCGGCATCGTAAGGGGTCGCCGGGTCACATCTTACAAATCGATCAAGACCGATGTGATCAACGCCGGCGGTCTGTGGGAGGACAGCAAGGTCGTTACCGACCAGGGACTTGTCACCAGCCGCAACCCCGGCGATCTCGAGGCGTTCTGCGACAAGCTCGCCGAGGAGATCAGCGAAGGGCGGCACGACAGAAGGGTTGCTGCCTAGCCGGCTGTCCGCCCGGACGCATCGAGTGGAAGGTTACGCCGAGAAAACCGCACCGTTTTCCTCAGGCGCTCTTCGCCCCATCCGCCTTCCGCAGCGACGCCTGATGCACCAGCGAGGTCCAGCTGTTGGTCGAGGCGAGGTGGCAATAGAGCAGGCCGAGCGCGCCTGATTTGCGCAGGTCGAGAAACGCCTCGTCGCTCAATCTGTTGAAGGCCGGCTCGTCGATCACCTGGAAATCGGTGAGGTTGAGCACCTCGCCGCCTTCCAGCGTCACCTTGCTCTGGCGCGGTGAAAACAGGCTGTGTGCATCGATCTTTTCGACCATCTCGCGGGTGGCTCTGAAGTCGATCTGGAACTGGTTGCAGAAGGCGAGCGCCTGTTTGGTCGCTTCGGTCGGCTCGTTGCCGGTGAAGAACGGCAGGATCTTGTCATCGCGGGACGGCGCCGGCAACTGGTCGACGACCCGGTCGCTGGCCCGTTCGACGCACAGCGTCAGCCGGCCGGCCGATGTCGGGTCTTCGGCCAGGACGAAGGGATAGCGGCGGACATAGGCGGGGATGTAGTGCGGCGCGGTCCATTTGCCGTCGGCATCGACGAACAGGTTCTCGTTCTGGCGCACGCCGGTGATGATCACTGGCGACTTGGCCGGGCCGATAAAGACGATCGGGTAGGATCGCATCGCCGCCGGCATTTCCGACGCGACCACCGGAATGGCGTGCGCGGAGCGGGCGAAGCCGAAGTCGCTGCGCGCGGTCAGGCCAAGCGAGCCGTGCCGCGCCGGATTGAGCGCCTCGGGCCTCGAATAGAACAGCGGCAACGCATCGCCCGTCACGTTCGTCTTTGCATCCGCCATCATCCGTCTCCCGCACGCCCATCAGGCTGCCAATGGTCCCGAAGCCGGGATCTATGCTTGTTTGCGCTGCTCTTGGGTCGAAAGGAATCCCGCGCAGGAACAAAGTACTACAGCGTCTCTTGCGCGCATAAAAGGACAGGCGGTGCTGTATTTTGGGATGCGGCGGTCGATTGTCTTGGGGAACACGACCGCCGGCCTGCCCGCCTCTGGACAGCTTGCGGCGAAGCGGCGACAGTGCCTCCGCTGGAGCAAATTCCAGGAAAAGTGTGGAGCGGTTTTCCCTTGGCAATTGCGAAGAAACAAAAGCCGGATCAGCGATCCGGACGCTGAACCGCTCCAGCGGACAGATTGAGGGAAACGGAATGGCGTCGGTGTCGGATTTCGAGCAGGGACAAACCTTCACCGTCGAAGCCGGGGGCCGGCAGATCCCGCTCGAACTGAGCGCGGTCAAGCCCATCGCCGCCAGCCCGCGCCCGGGTGGCGGTTTCTCGCTGCTGTTCAAAGGCCCGCGCGATATCGCGCTGCCGCAGGCGACCTATCTTTTCACGGGGGAAAGCGGCAGCCACGAGATCTTCATCGTGCCGGTCGCCGCCGATGCGGCCGGGCGGCTGTACGAGGCGGTGTTCAACTAGAGGCTTGACGCAGGGAGGGTCTGATCGCTTCGAAATTAGCTGAAGCCTCTCCTCTTCGTTCGTCATCCTAGGGTCTGCGCCGCGTCGCTCCGCTCCTTGCTCCGCCCTAGGATGACGAAGCTGGTGAGAGCCGCCGCTTGCGATGCTCGCCGTCACATACCAGCCCCGCCGCCCCCGGCGCACAGTCCATCAGGTCATAAACGCCCTTGTCCTCGACGACCGCGAAGCCCAGCGCGGCATAAAGCCGTCTCGCCGGATTGTGCTTCTCGACATGGATCGATGCTGATTTGCCGGCTAACCATGCCTCGTCGATGAGGTCACAGAGCAGTGCGGTGCCGTAGCCCTTGCGGCGATGATGCGGCAGGAAGGCAATGTCGATGATGCGGTGCTGGCTTGGCCAGCGCTCGACATAGAGGCGGCCGATGTCTTCGCTATCGCGTTCCACCACCAGCCAGTCGGCCTCGGGATAGTGTTTTCGGTAATGCGCATGCTGGGCCTGGAACTGCATGCCGAGGAATTCGGCCTTCTGCGCCTCGCTCCACGACGTCACTGCGAGTTCTTCGAAGCGGGTCGAGGCATAGAGCCGCGACAGGAACGGCAAATCCGCTTCCGTCGCAGCGCGGAAGCCGAGCCCGGCCGTGTCAGACCGGGGCCAGACCGGACGGGCCTGCTTCGCTTGCGCCACGCTGGCGTAAATCAACCGTCAGACCGGCGGCGTCAGGTCGCGCACGACGACGATCTGCTTGAGATTGTTGTCGGTCAGCGACGTCCAGTTATACTCCCATTCGGAACTGTCGATGCCCATCTGGTTGATCGTCCACAGGCCGTTGGTGCCGTCCGGCATGAGCGCCAGGCTGAACAAAGCGAGCCGGCCGTCGGCATTGTAGTTGAGCGTCAGGCGCGTCGAGCGAAGGGATGCGCCGAAATCGCGCCATCCCGACCAGTTCTGGGTATAGGCATCCCATTGCGCGTTGAATTGGAGGAAGTGCTGCTGGTCGGCGGCGACCAGCACGATATCGCCGTCGCCCTGGATGCCGGCGGCAAGCGCAAGGTTGGGCGCCCTGGAGTAGCCGGGTGTCGCCCACTGCGTCCACGTATCCGATCCGGCGGGCATCTGGCGCGTGTGCAGCACCTGGCCGTTCTGGGTCAGGGCGAACAGATTGGTGGCGCCCAGCGGGCCGACGACCGGCGCCATCTCGATGAAGCCACCTGTCTGGGTCGTGTCGATCTGCACCCAACCCGTCCAGTCGGCGGCCTTCAGGGCCTGCGCCTTCGCCTGCTGGCAGCGATAGAGATGCAGGTTCGAATTGATGCCGAACAGGGCGATGCGGCCGTCGCCCTGGCGTATCGCCGAAACCGTCACCAGCCCGCCGGGGATCTGGATCCAGTCGCTCCACGGTTTGGCCGGCGGCGTCAGCACGTCGACGGTGACGACGATCGGTGTCGTCGTGCCCGGCGGCGTGATGGTTTTCTGCACCTGCACGATCTGGTCCGGATTCTGGTAGATCCACCAGATGCGGCCCTGATTGTCAGTGACGAAGACCTCGATGCGGCCGTCGGCATCGCGCGCCATCGAAAGCTTCTGATAGGAGGTGGCGCCGGGCGGCGTGCCGATGCCCATCGGCGCGGTCCATTTCTCGACCGGGCCGATCTGGTTGGCGTCTTCGGTGATGAAGGACAGATTGGTGGTTCCCGATGGCTGCGCGACCACGGCGACACGGCCGTCCTTGGTGAGGCCCGCCGTCATGATCACCCAGGCGCCGGGCGCGATGAACGACCAGGCCGAAGGCCATGGCCCGTTCGGCGAAAGCTGCGCCTTCTGGATCAACTGCCCCTTGGCGGAATCGATCCCCACCACCATCAGCCGCGACAGTTCGAAAAACGACGTGCCGGCCGGCTTGTGCTGGTAAATGGATGGAGGGCTGGACGGCGCCGGGCGGACACTGGCCCTGGAAGCCGCTTTCGGCGCCGGGGCTTTCGCTGCGGGGGCCTTCGACTTCGGTTCTGCGTTCTTGGCCATCGTACGGTCCTGCCCTTTTAGTTCGGAATTCAGCTTCTTGGCGGGAAGACGCCTTGCAGCGCGATGCAGAAATAGCAGGTGAGATAGGGCTGCATATTGTTATGCGGCTGGTCGCCGCCGGCAGGGGGGAGCGCTTGAGGGCTCATCTGCGTCAGGTTGGCCGCCGGGGTATAGATTGTTGCGTTGGTGGATTTGGCCAGGCTTCGCGTCGAGGACGGCGCATTGAGTTCGCCCAGGTCGATGTCATGGTCGCGCATTGCGTGGGTGTGGTTAGGAATCTCCGATTCGAGCAGGCTTACCGTTTCCGTACCGCCGGTCTCGCCGAGATCGTGCAGCGAAAGCCCTGGTCCTTGCCCCGGGTGCATCGGCGAGCGGCCCTGAAGGTCGGGCAAGGCAAAAGTGCTTTTGCCATTGCCGCCATAGGTCGTGCCCAGCAACGAGAACAATGCCGTGTTCTGCGACAGCGGCAGCAACTGCCCGTCGCACCACGCCCAACCCCTGGGCGCGAAATAAAAGGGGAAGATTCGGATTTCGGCGACGAACGGGTCAGCCATGATGTCCCTCTCAGGTCGGCGACGGAAAGATGCCGAAAAGTGAAATGATAAAGCTGATGCAAAGATACGGCTGGAAATTGTTGTGCGGCTGGCTGCCGCCAACGGCTGTTACAGCCTGCTGTGCCATGTCGGTATCGGTCGTGTCCTGGATGTATGGCAAGGCGCCACCGCCAATCTGTGCAACGACCTTCCCGCTGGGACTGGTATCTTGACCAATGTTCAGGGACGCGACCATCGGATGGCTGTGTGACGGAATCTGGGAAATTGTCAGATTGACTTCCTCTATGCCTCCCGTCTCCGCAAGGATGAAGCCGCTGCCCTGATGGAGCGGAACACGGCCTTGCAGGTCGGGCAGCGCAAAAGTGCTCTCGCCATCGCCGCCATAGGTCGTGCCAATCAGCTGGAACAGTGTCTCGTTCTCCGAGATCGGCAGAAGCTGTCCCTCGCAGAACATCCAGCCGGCCGGCGCAAAATTGCCGGCAAACATGCGTATCTCGCCAACGTAAGGCTGTGCCATGGTCGCGCCTCCTTAATTCGGCGAAGGGAAAATGCCCTGCAGGGCAATGCAGAAGCTCAGCGTCAGGAACGGCTGCATGTTGAGATGCGCCTGACTGCCGCCGATGCTGGTAATTGTGCTCGGGCTCAGCGTCGTCACGTTCGCGAAGTCGCTATAAAGCCGCCCCGGAACCACCCCCAAAACGTTCCCCGCACCATCCTGGCTACTACCGGTGTTTGTGCTTGCCTGCGCAACGTGAACGTGTGTCGGTATTTCGGAAATCGACAGCGTATGGCTTTGCTCGCCACCGCGCTCGCCTAGTGTGTGACCGCTCCCGACGTGGATTGGGATACGTCCCCGATAATCGGGCAGTGCGAAATTGACCTGGCCGTCACCGCCGAAAGTGGTTCCGAGCAGTGAGAATAACGCCTGGTTCTGGTTGATTGGCAAAAGCTGCCCGTTACAGAGTGCCCAACCCTTGGGCGGGAAGACAAATGACATAATCCTGATTTCCGATAGAAATGGCTCGGCCATGTCTCGCGCCCTCATAAGATATCAGTAGAATACACGGAACGACACAAAAGTCTACTTAGCTCTCTAACAAAATAGGTACTTTATAAAATAATAGACAGTATTTAAATAACGAGAGGCGCAGGAAGACAGTACACATCCAAGGCTGTAGATCATCGCACCAAGATCACGGCACTGAACCGGCCGAGTGGTGGCCTTTCTACCTCATCAGCGTCGTCATCACGGGAACGGCGGCGTGGCGAGCCCGGTAAATCCGGTCGAGTCGGCCGTCGCAGTTGATGCAGAAACAACTGTATTGCGGCTGTTCAGATAGGCGATGGCGGCGGCCAGATCCGTGGGGGCCCCGGCATAGCCACTAAGGTTGATCGTCCCGTTGTTGCGTTGACGTACCCGGATGTCGCCGGCCGCCATGGTGCCGCCAAGCGAATGCGTGAAGGTGTTGGCCAGAGCGCCGGCGCCGCCTATGTTCAAATCGATGGATGAACCATCTCCCGTCGGCGACGTGATGCCCGACTGAACGAGAATGCCAGCGACTGCATTTCCGGCGCCATCCAGTTTGATGTCAATCGCGTTGCCGGTTATCTGGGCCAGGATGCTGCCGGCGCCGTCCTGTCCGGTCTGGACAAGGATGGCGCGTTGCGAGCCGGCATAATCGATGGTGTTGTTTTTGATCCCGACCCGCATGGCGCCGCCGCCGGCATTGATTACCGATATGCCATCAGCTGTCAGCCCGTTTGCGACCGTGATGGTGTTGTTTTCAATTCGAGCGTCAAAAGTGAAGCCGTTGTCGAACGCCGAGCCGAGTAGGCTCACCACGACGAAGTCGCCCGTGGCCGTACTGCTCAGCGTGTTGCCGGTGGCGACGAGGCTCACATCGCTGTTGTCCCCGGCGCTGACGGACAGCTGATCGTTGTTGCTGCTCGACGTGCTGTTGATGACGTTCAGGTTCATCGTGGAGCTGTCGAACGCATCGGCGACGATTCCACCGCTGAAGTTGTTGCTCGAATTGGCACCCGAGAAGTTGATCGTGGCGTTCGACGTTCCACGGATGCCGAACAGATACCCGCTGCCAAGCACGGCGCCGGTCGAGCTGCCGCCTGAAATCGTCAGTGCGAGCGTGCCGGACTGGGTCTGCAGCTGGAAGTTGTCGTCGCCGCTGCCTGTGATCGTGGTGCTGGTGACCGCGCTGGTGCCGGACATGTTGTAGAAATGGATGCCGTCTTCGTCCGCGCCATTGCCCGCATTCGATATGCTGCTGTTGCTGAGCGTGAAGTTCGAAACAGTATTGCCGTTGATGCCTTGCTCGGCGCCGCCCGAAATGGCGATCCGGTCCAGCGTCGCCGTAGAGACGTTTTGAAGGTGGATGGCCGCGTTGGTCGCGAGGTTGTCACCGGTCGAAAGCCCCGAATTGTCGGCATCGAGATCGTCGGTGCCGGCATTGGTGAAATTCATGTTCTTCAACGTGATGTTGCTCGCGCTGATGAAACTGGCGCCGCGCCCGGTTGTGTTCTGAATAGTGCCGCCCGAGCCGGCGGTGGTGCCGACGCCTGTAACGGTCAATCCAGCCGAGCCCGTATTGTTGAGCACGATGCCGTTGGTGCCGCCATTCGCCGAAATGCTCTGGAAATTCAGCCCGCTGGCACCGATCGTCGTGTTGACGACGTTGAGCGCCGTGCCTGTGCCGGAGGTGATCGTGTTGCCGGTGCCCTGCACCGTCACCGTCCCTCCGCCCGTGGCGCTGAAGCCGCCGCCGCTCGTTGTGTTGATAATCAGCCCGCCATTGGTGAAGCTGATGGTCGCGCCGGGGTTGCTGGTCAGGATGACGGCGGCATTAACACCGGTCGAGAGCGTCTTGACCGCGCCGCCGAAGTTGATCGTGCCGCCGGCGTTGCTGAGCACGGCAATGCCCAGCCCGCCATCGCTGCGAGTGATCGTGCTGGCGCTGTCGAAATTGACCGAGCCGCCGGCCATGCCGCGGATGTTGGCGACATTGCCGCCAGGATTGGTGATGTCGACATTGTTCAGGTTGACGACCGCGCTGACGTCGTCATTGCCTGGCGTGCCCTGGTCGCCGTCGACGACAAAGGCATGGTTCGCAGCCCCCGCGTCGGTCTGGATGGCGACATTGTTGAAGGTGTAGGTGCCGGTCGCGTTGTTCAGCGAATCGCCGAGAATGGTGATGCCGGCCGTGCCCGTCAGGCTGGCATTGTTGACGGTGACGCTGCCCGCCGCCCCGTCGATCACAATGCCGGTGCCGCCGGTGTCGTTGAGCCCGTTCGCCACGGCAGTGGTGAAATTCACCGAACCGCCGGCGGTGTCGGCGACGACGATCATGCGCTGGCCGGCGGTGGCTTGCGTGATCGTGCCGGCATAGGTGACGGTGGCGGTGCCGCCATTGACATTGAACGCGGTGCCGCTTGGGCTGATGATCGAGGTGCCGGTGCCGAAATTGAACGTGCCGCCCGAGCCGTTGAGGATGTCGACGCTGGCATTGCCGCCATTCAGCGTCGTCGTGCCGACGAAACTGTAGATGCCGTCCGCATTGTCGAACTGCAGGCCGGTGCCGTTCGTCGCCGACAGCGCGCCGGTGGCGAAGTTGAGCGTGCCGCTGTGGCCGCCCGCGACGCTGACCAGGGTGGCATTGTTCGACTGACTGACATTGCCGGTATAGTTGAGGTTGGCGGTGCCGCCGCTGACGGCGATGGTTGCCGCGCTGCCGCCGACCAGCGAGCCGGCGCCGAGATTGATCGTCCCCGACCCGATGACGTTGGTGAGGACGACGGCGCTGTTGCCGCCGGCGCCGTTGCTGGTCGAGGAAAAATTCATGCCGGTGGCCGCGACGGTGACGCCGCTCAGGTTCATCGCCACACCGGTGCCCGTGGCGATGGAGTTGCCCACGCCGGTGACGCTGACCGGGCCGGAGCCCGTGGCATTGAAGCCGGCGCCTGCCGAGGTCACGATCGCCAGCCCGCCGCCGTTGAAATTGACCGTCACCGGGGCGCTGTTGCCGGCAATATCGACGCCAAGCCCGCCGCCGCTCATGCCGATGGCGTAGCTGGCGCCGCTGATGTTGTAGGTGCCGCCGGTGTTGGCGGTGATCGATATGCCGGTGCCCCCACCGGTAAAGCTGTTCGAGGCGCCGGACACCGTCACCGTGCCGCCTGCATTGTTGTTCAGCGATACGCCCAGCCCGCTGGCCGTCAGATTGCCGCTCAGTGCGACGAGGCCGGCGCCGGCAAGCCGGCTCTGGACATTCAGCGCCGGACTGAATGCGCCCGAATTGTTGACCGTGCCCGAATAGCTCACGGCAGCCGTACCGCCGACGACATTGAACGACGCGCCCGTCGCCCCGCTGAGCGCGCCGGTGCCGAGATTGAGCGCTCCGCTGACATTGGTCAGGCTGACATTGTTGACGCCGCCGGCCGACGAGGTCGAATCGAGCGCGATGGTGGCGGCGACACCGGAGAGATTGATCGCTGTGCCGCCGGTTGCGTTCACCGTCTGGGCGGCAGCCGTAGCGGTGATGCCCATCGTGCCGCCGGTGGCGAGAATGCCGGTGCCGGCGGTGGTGTCGATGGTGACGCCATTGGTGAAGCTGGTTGTGCCGCCGGCCTGCGAGAGACCAACGCCGCTGGTCGTGTCGATGTTGGCGAGACCGGTGACGTTGAGCGTGCCGGTCTGGACTCGGATGCCGCCGCCTGTGTTGGGGACGGTGACATTGTTCACCGTCACCGTGTTGAAGTTGAAGGTGCCAGTGTTGGTGTTGATGGCATCGATGCCGAAGCCCGTCGTGTTGGTGATGCTTGTCCCGCCGGTGACGGTGAAGGTCCCGGCGACACCGTCGAAGATGATGCCGTTGGTACCGCCTAGGGCGCTGACGGTGGCAAACGTCATGTTGACGGTCAGCGGATCGAGATCGAATGCCGCGCCGTTGTTGGTGGTGACCACGCCACCGCTGTTGTTCAGCGTGAAATTGGTGGTCTTGGTGTTGGCGATGACACCGGTGCCGCCATTGTTGGCAAGGCTGAGCGTGCCCAGATCAAGGGTACCGCTGGTGTTGGTGAAGCTGAGGCCATTGCCCTGGACGCGAGCGCCTGGGTTACCGATGCCGAGCGTGCCGGCACTGACCGTGCCGCCGGCGCCGTCGGAATCGAAGCGGACATTGTTGAAGGCGATGCCGCCACTGCCGGCGCCGCCGGTCACCTTGTTGCCGGCAAACGACCTGATCGCAATTGAGTTGTCGGTTGCATTGATGTTCTGACCGGCGAAGGACGCTGCGAGGCCGGAGCCGGTCGATTGCAGCGTGTTGCCGTCAATCGACAGCAGAAGCGTATTGGCCGGAGCTCCCGTGGTGGAGAAATCGAGCGCGTTGCCGCCGGCGGCGATGGTGTTGTTCCTGACGAAGAAACTGGAGGCGCCGGTGGCGTTGGCGGCAACGCCCGCACCGGAACCGAGATTGCTGACGATCAGGTTCTGGATGCCGCCCGTGAAGATGCCGCTGCCTGATGTCGCCAGGTTGATGACCTGCGTGGCGTTGTTGCTCTGCAGGACCGGCCGCAGCGTGTCGATGCCCCCCGGCGCCGAAATGATCGGCGAGTTCTGCACCGTGGTGAAGTGGAACGCGGCGGAGGCGCCGCTGCTGGTGTCGACACCGAGCTGCGAAACATCGACCGCCGCGTCGCCGCTCTTGAAGGCGAGCAGCACCTGCCCGTCATCGAGGTTGAACGTGGTGCCACTCAGGTCGATGGTTTCCTGGGCGCCGTTGACGTTCTTGTCGATCAGCACCACGACGTTGGCCGTGGAAGCCTGTGCGCCCGCGTAACTGCCCGGATTGGCGAGGCTGCCGTCGCCGGTGCCGCCTTCGGTGACGTAGTAGACGCTGATCGATGACAGGTTGGAAACGTCGCCGGTGAAATTGACGTCGTTGAAATTGTAGTCGCCATTGGTCGGCAAACTATCGGTGGTGTGGATGACGTGGCCGCCGGTGGTTGCGATCGACGACTCGGCCGGGCCGGCGCCGTCGCCGAACACCAGCCTGGCGTTGGTGGCGCTGGAGAACTGCACGCCATAGCCGACATTGGCGATAGTCGATTTCTGGCCGGCCGGATTGTTGTTGACGGTGTCGCCGAGCTGGATGGTGCCCGTGCCGGTGGTGCCGGCCATGTCGATTCCGATCGTGCCGGCGAAGCCGCCGCCGTCTACATCAAAATCGTCCGCGGTGATGTTGCTCGCGCCGAGCGCCGCGCCGTTGAGGTCGAGGCCGACCGCATTGGCGGCATTGAGCCCGATGGTCAGGCTGGCGAAATTCAGCGTCGAGCCGAGCGTGCCAGAGACCTGGACGCCGGTCGTGGTGACGCCCTGCAGGTCGACCGCGCCGAGATTGAGGGTGCCGCCGCTGACATTGTTGAGCGATATGCCGGTCGCCGCGCCATTGACCGAAATCGTATCGAACTTGATACCACCGGCGCCGACCGTCGCGCCTTTCGCCCCGGCGACGACCGCCGTCGCGTCGCCAAGCTTCAGCGCCGTGCCCGTGCCGGTGGTGATGGTGTTGCCGTCGCCGGTGACGCTGATCGTGCCGGGGCCAAAGGTGCTGGCGGTGAAGCCGGCGCCGCTGCTGGTGGTGATGACGAGGCCGCCATTGGTGAAGTTGAGCGTGCCCTTGGTCTGCGGGTCCATCACGTACGACGGTGCCTTGACGATGGCATCGTTGGCGCCGGTGTTGAATATCTTCGACGTACTAGAGAAGGTGACCGTGCCGTTGGCCGAGCCGCCGATGGCGACACCCTCGCCACCGCTGTGATCGATGGTGCTCGAAATATCGTATATGCCTTCGGCATGGCCAAAGAAGTCGAAGGCCGTCGATGACGTGGTGGAAACGACGGAACCGCTCATGTTCAGACGGGTCGCATCGCCGCTGGCGCTTATCACCGATCCCGCACCGACCGTGATCGAACCTTTGTAGGTCAGCGTGGTGAAGGCCAGGTCATTGCCGCCGCCGAGGCTGATAGCCGAGACGGTGGTGTTCGTGATGCTGGCGCTGCCGTTGACGCCGACGTTGACGGTCCCGCCCTGCGAGCTCTGTATGATGCCGAACTGGCCGCCATCGATGGTCAGGGTGGATCCGGCGACATTGGCGATGTTGACGGTGCCAACCTCGGGACCGCCGATATCGAACCCGGCATATTGGACATCGAGATCGATCGTGCCGGTGAAGTTGACCTCCCCGGTGCCACTCAGGGCGTACAGCCAGGCGCCGGTGTATCCAGTATCCCTCAGGCCGCCGATGTTGACATCCCCGACGAGATTGGCGCCCAACAGCGTCACGCCGGCACCGCCGGGGTCGCCGGGAAGAGCAGGGATCGTGGAGTCCGCCGAGATGCTGTCGAAGGTAATGCCGGCGCTGCCGACATTGGCACCATACACCACAAGTCCGTCGCTGCCGGCATTGATCTCGTTGCCGGCGCCGGTGACGGTAATGATGGTGGAGGTTGCGCCAGCCGGGCCTAAATCGCCAATTGCGACGAAGCCCGCCCCGGTCATTGTCGTTATAGCAAGGCCACCATTGGTGAAGTCGATCGTGCTGTTGGTATTGAGTGCCGGGACGGCTGAAGCGTAATTGCCAATGATGCCCAAGCTCACGCCGTCCGTCGCGCCCGAGCTGATCACCTTGCTGGTGCCCGAGAAGGTGATCGCGGCCGCGTCGTTGCCGGCAACGACGATGTTGCCGCCGGCCGCCGCATTGGTATCGGTGAGATTGCCCGACAGCGTCACCGAGCCGCCGGTCATGCTCTGGATCGACACCGCGGCGCCCGTGCCGTTGCTGGCGATCGTGCCGCCATAGGAAATCGTCGCGTTGCCGCCGCTGGCTGCGGTCCCCGAGCCGACATTGAACGACGTGCCCGAACCGGTGTTGGTCAGCGTACCGGTGCCGAAGCTTGCCGTGCCGCTGAGGTTCTGCAGGTCGACGCCGCTGCCGGAAGCGAATGTGGCACTTGTCGAGGCGAAGTTGATACCGGCCGTGATGCCGTCGAGCGCCGCCGCCTGCGCGTTGGTGGCGTTGATCGTGCCGGTCACGACATTGACCGTGCCGCCGCCGGTGGCGCTGAACGCTGTCACGTCGTTCGTGGTGATGTCGACATCGGCGAAGGTGATCGTTGAGCCGGCATTGCCTGTCAGCGAGACGCCATTGCCGCCGACCGTCACCTTGTCGGTGAAATCGACCGTACCACCGCTGCGGTTGGCGATCGAGATGCCGCCGCCGGTCAGCGTGCCAGCCGGTCCGCTGTTGGGCAAGGTGCCGCGCGTGACCGTGATGTTGCCGGCGCCGCCATCGACGTCGAGCAGCGTGCCGGCAACGTTGATGTTGTTGTCTGTGATCGACAAATTGCTGTCGAGGCCGACGACCTTGAACGCGGTCTGGCCCGCGGCGACGTTGGTGATCGTGACGCCTTCGATGAAGATGCCGCCGGCATTGTCGACGATCGTACCTTGGTCGACAAGGAAGACCGAGCCGCTGCCGCCGCTGAAGTCGAACGCGGTGTCGCGCACATGGTTGCTGCCGAGCAATTGCAACGTATCGCCGCCCGTGCTCTTGACCACGCCCTCATTGCCGGTGACGTTGCCGCCGGTGGCGCCGAGATTGCCCTGGACATTGATCGGCTGGATGGTGCCGGAGGTGAGGATCGAGCTGCCGTTGCCGAAGCCGGTGATCGACTGGCCCGAATCGAGCGTGAACGGCGTGGCGCTCAGATCGACCGTGCCGACAAAGGCGAAGGTCAGTGTGCCGGTCATGGCATCGGCCTGGGCGGCCGTGACCGTGGTCACCGCGGCGCTGAGCCCGTTGGTGCCGGCGGCGATCACGCCACCGCCCTGGGAAATCATGACGACCGCGCCGACCGCGCTGGCCAGATGCGCGTTGCCGGTAAAGGCGACGTCATCGAAATCATAATTGCCGAGCGTCGGATCGAGCCCGATCGTGTTGACCGTATAGCCGCCGGCGGCCGCGCTGATGAAGGATTCCAGCCCGTCGCCCGCATTGCCGTCGCCAAAGGTGAAATTGGCGTTGGCCGACGTCGCCGTTGTGCCGCCGGACGACAGTTCGACGCCGACGCCGACCTTCGAGATGCTGGAGCCCTGCAGGAAGGTGATGGTCTTGTTGCCGATGGTCGACGACAGGTCGATGCCGCGCGAGGTCAGGTCGTCGGTGCCGGTGATCGTCGTCACGCCGAAATCGGCTGTCGTTGACGAACCGCTGAAGTCGATGCCGGTCTGGTTGGCGCCGGAGCCCATCGTCACATTGGTTGTTCCAAATGTGACATCGGCATTGGTCAGGGCGAAGTTGATGCCGGCTGGACCGACGGTCGAACCCATCGTCACGCTGGTGGTGCCGAAGGTGACGGCGCCGGCATTGTTGGTGATGTCGATGCCATTGCCCGTGGCGCCCGACACGGTCACCGCCCCGAAGGTCGCCGATGCGGTGCTGGCGACATTGGCGACGGCCAGGCCAGTAGCCGTCGCGCCGGTGATCGACAGCGGAGCTGTGACGTTCAGCGTCGCGGTGCCGGCAAGGCCGGTGACGACGGCGCCACCGCCGCCCGTCGCAGACAGCGTCGAGCCGATGAAGCTGATCGCGCCGCCGACCGGGGGCAGCGACGAGCCGATCGCGAAAAGATTGCCGGTGCCGGTCGAGGTGATGCTGCCGCTGAAGGTCACCGAGCCGCCGGTGGTGCCGTCGACCTTGACCGCCGTGCCTGGCGCGGTTGCCGAGCTGAATATGTTGGCTGCTACACCGATTGTCGCGCTGCCACCGGAAATGACGACACCGTCGCCAACGCCCGAATTGGTGATGGTGCCACCGAGGATCGTGATCGAGCCCGTGTTGTTGGTCAGGCTGACATCGGTGCCCGCGACATTGGTCGTCACCAAATTGGTGATGGTGAAGGTCGATGACGAAGCGTTGATTGCAACGCCGTTGATGCCGGCACCGGTGCCACCGATAGTGACATTGCCACCCAGGAACTGGCCGCCCGAGACGGCATTGAAATTGAGCGCTGTGGCTGCCACGACGCCTGTCGTGATGCTGTCGAACGCCATGCCGCCGGTGCCGATGGTGACGCCGTCGAGATAGATCGCGTGGCCGGTGCCGGTGGTGATCCGCTCCGTGCCTGCGGCCGCGACTGTGATCGTGCCGCCCCCGGTGGCGCTGAAGCCGGTGCCGATCGTCGTGGTCAGATCCAGCCCGCCGGTGAATTTGATTGTGCCGCCGGTGTTGCCACTCAGGTTGATCGCGAAGGCGGTGGCGGTGCTGGCGGTGATCGCTCCGCCGAACGTGGCGCTGCCGCCGCTCATGCCGGAGATCGTCACCGCGCTGGTAGCAGCGGTCTGGTTGATGGTGCCGTTGTAGGTGACATTGGGCGTCGAGTTGCTGATGGAGAAGGCGTTGCTGCTCGTGTTGGCGATGGAACTCCCGACCCCGAAGGTCAAGGTTCCGCTGGAACCGCCGACGATGCCTATGCCTACGCCGCCGCCGGTGATGTCGAGATCGTCGAAGGTGGCGATGCCGTCGAAATTGTTGGTGGACAGCGCGGCACTGGTGGCGTTGGTGATCTTGGTGTTGCCGGTGAAATTGACGGTCGCGCTCGAACCAACAAGCGCGATGCCGGTTTGAGATGCGGTCTGGACGGTCAGGTCGTCGACCGAGACCGTACCGGTCACTCCATCGAGGAACAGGCCGGTAGCGACATTGCTGACCGTCACGCCTTGGACGGTCAGGCCATTGACGCCCAGGCCGTGTATGCCGGCGGCGGCGCCACCGGAAATATTGAAATCGAGCAACGTGTTGCCGTTGCCCAGCGTCACGACATCGCCGCCGCCGGAACTGGTCAGCGTTGCCGCGCCCGCGGAATCCGAGATGGATTCGTCATGATGGACGTTGGTGCCGGTGACATTCAACGGCACCCCGCCGAGCGAGAACTCGCGGCCGTTGCCGAACGAGGCCAGTTCCTGTCCGTCGCTCAGCGAGAAGCCGGTGGCGTCGTCGATTGTCCCGCGGTTGACCAGCACAATGATGGCGTCGCTGGCGGTAATGCTGTCGGCATAATCGATCGAGGCGAGGTCGGTGATCGACGTGCCGCCGCCCGAAGCCCCGGCCGCGACGAAGATATAGTTGCGCAGATCGTAAAGTTGCAGGCCGGTAAACTGTGTCGTGCCGAAGGCGTAGTGGCCGCTGCCCTCATTGAGCCCGCGCGCATCGAGCGAGGCGGTGATGCCGGAGATGGAGCTGGAATCGCCGCCGAAGGTAAATTCGGCGTTGGCCGTGGCCCCCGGCGTGCCGGCTATGCCCAGCCGCACGCCGGTATCGACATTGGTGATGACGCCGCCATCGGTGATGGTGATGACCGCCCCGCCAACACTCGGTGAGGTCAGGTCGATGCCGATCGAGCCGGCAGCACCGGTGCCGGTGATGTTGAGCGACTGCGCGGTGAAATTGGTCCTGGATCCGGAGAAGTCGAGGCCGGTGCCGACACCCAGTCCGGAGATGACGATGTTGCCGGCGACCACCGCCGCATTGACGCCGGCAAACGAGATGCCGTCGGCGCCGGGGTTGGTGATGCTGATGTCGCCGAAGCGGATCGTCGCCGGCGAATCCGAAATGGCGATCGCTGGTCCGGTCGTGTTGGAGATCGTCGTCGCACCGTTGACCGTGAAGCTGCCCGCGACATTCTCGAGCACGACACCCGACGTGCCGCCGCTCTGGCTGATCGAGTCCAGCACCACATGAGCGGTGATCGGATCGATGAAGACGGCGGTGCCGCCATTGCCCGATATTGTGCCGCCGGTGGTGGTGAACGTCCCGCCGGTCGAGGTGCCCTGCACGGTGATGCCGCGGTCGGTATTGTCCTGCGCATTGACGGTGGCGAAGGTGTAGGTGCCCTTGCCGGTGATATCGAGACCGTCGTCGAGATTGCCCTGCAGCAGCGTCGTGCCGGTGAAATTGTAGGTGCCGTCGCCGTCGATGTGCAGACCGTCGAGGCCGTTGCCGGTGGCGGTGAAGTTGGAGCCGGTGATGCCGGTCGAGCTGCCCGTGAAGTCGGCGCCGTTGCCGCCCGCACCGGTGACCGTCACATTGGTCAGCGTCGCGCCGGTGATGTTGTTGCCCAAAATGCCGTTGGCGCCGCCCGTGATGGTGATGCCGTTGAGCGTGTTGCCGTTGCCCAGCGTGATGACGGGGTTGACGACGTTGGTGCCCTGGATCGTGCCGTCGCTGCCGCCCAGGTTGAAGGTGCTGGTGCCGCCACCGAACAGCCTGGCGGTGACGCTTTCGCCGCCGCCGATGACGGTCTGGCCATTGGCGAGCGTCACGCCGCCGGTCGTCAGATTGCCGTTGCCGCCAAGCGCGACGACAAAGCCGTTCGCACCCGACTTGGTCACGGCGTCGTCCAGCGTCGTCGGGTCGGCCAGCGTGCCGGCGCCGGCGAGGCCGCCGTCGGCGAAATAGAACTTGCCGAAGGCGGCACTGGTGGCGGCGTTGATGGCGATGCGCGTGGTCGTGCCGCCGGTCAGCGTCTGCGACTGGACGCGGACGCCGATGTCGCCACGCACCCGTTCGTTGACGCGCTTGCGAAGGCCTTCGCTGACCGGATAGACCGGCTCCGCCCCGCTATCGGTCCCGTCTGCATTGTCCGAGCCGCTGCCAGGATTGAACGGGATGTTCAGCCGCACACTGCCGGCGAACTGGGTGTCGTCGCGATTGTCGTTGCGGACCTCGCCGGCGAAGACCAGTTCCGTGTTGCTGCCGAAGACATCGCCGATCGTATACTCGAACCCGGCCTTGGCGCCGGTGACGCTGCCGTCGTCGCCATGCGGATCCTCGAAATGATAGCCGCCGATGTCGAGCCGCAGCGAATGCTTGTCGGGCAGGGCGACCGGCACCTGCGCACCGATCTCGCCCTCGATGCCCCACGCCGCGTAGTCGCGGTGGTCGATGACCGAGATCTGCTCGATCAGCTGGTTGCTGACCATCGACAGGGTCGAGCTGGCCGAGTGATCCGTTGAATCGCCCTTGATCGGCAGATAGACGTTCACATGCGCATCGAAATGAGGCGTGATCGCCTCGGCGCCCAGCGTGGCGGCGGTGAACTGGGTGGAGTTGTAGTTCTCGATGTTGAGGTAGGCGTAGCCGCCGATCATCAGGTCCGGGTTGACGATGCGGCGAATGCCGAGGCCGACATCCTGGCCGAAACCATCCTTGAAATCGTGCTTGGCCCGGACATCCAGGAACAGCACGGATTCGGCCGTCTGCTTGAGCGGGATGAAACCTTCGAGCGCGGCGTTGCCGCCATTGTTGTCGGCGCCGATGATAGCGCGGATCTGCGGCTGCCACAGGCCGTTCGGATCGGCATGGGCCGCCAGACCGGAAAGGCCGAGCGCCAGCGTCGTCAGCGCCGTCGTCTTCCAGAGATGCCTGGCGATTCGCGAACGGCGATAGCCGGCGCGAGCGTGGAAATCCTCCCCACGCGCCGCTATCTCACCAACTTGCCGAGAAGTCTCGGTAGTTCCCATCCCTGGCGAGTCCTTCGGGGACTACACGCGCCCCGTGTAAATCCTTAATCGAATTCTATTGTATAGCGAGTCTCGGGCGCTCCGATTTCTGAAAGCTCCCTGTAAAATTGTTCGCTGTATCCGAAAGGTCACAGTAATTTCGCCGGCTTTCTTGCCTCCGGTCGAGCTTTCGAAACAGTCGCGGGTGTTGTATCAAGCCGTGCTCGGGAGAATACCGGGCGCGGTGAGGAAACATGCAAGACGTCCGGCAAAATAACATGACAGCTACTTTAGCGAAGTCTAATTTACTTGGCGTGGCCGCGGGGCTGACCGCCCTGTGGCTTGGTCTGGCCGCCGGCCCAGCCCTTGCCGAAGATGCCAAGCCGGCCCAGCCAAAGCCGGCTGAAAGCAATGCAAAACCGGCCGATGCCAATCCATGGGCAGTGAACTGCTCCAGCGGTTCGGCGACCAGCGAGCTTCAGTGCCAGGTTTCGCAGAACCTGACCGAGGCCAAGACCGGGCAGCGCGTGCTGACCGTGACCGTGCGCCGCGACAACGGCAATGGCAGCCTCGCCATGCTGCTTGCCCTGCCACACGGCCTGTTCCTGCCGTCCGGCGCCTCCTTCCAGATCGACCAGGGCCAGAAGACGACGATTGCCATCCAGACCAGCGACCAGAACGGCGCTTATGCCGCCACGCCGCTGTCGGCCGATCTCATCAAGGCAATGAAGTCCGGCACCAATCTGAACATCGGCATGGAATCGGTCACCCGCAAGCCGGTCACCATCCCGGTGTCGCTGGCTGGCTTCACGGCCGCCGTCGCCAAGCTGGAATCGATCAAGTAGCTGCTGTCAGCGGCTTGATTGTCGATGCGCGGAGTGCTTCGTTGCCGCTTCGAACAGTGGGGAAATCATGACAGGCTTTGTCGATCGCAGGCGCGCGGCGCAACTGATGAAGCGCGCGGGCATCGCGGCGCTGGTGCTGTGCGCACCCGAGGCCTTCCACTATGCGACCGGCGCCTCGATCGGCCCGGCGGGACTGTTCCGGCGCGCCGGCGCCGGCTTCGTCGTCATCCCGGCCCGCCAAGGCCTGCCGATCGGCGTGGTGGTGGCGGATTTCAATGCGGGACAGTTGCAACTGGCTCTGCCCGACGCCGTCATCCGCAGCCACCCGATCTGGATCGAATTCGCCACGTTTGACGCCTCGAGGCCAGCGCAAGGGCTGGCGCGGCGCATAGTGGCCGGCTTTGGCTCGTCCGGCTGGACGCCTGCCATTACCCGGCCCGCTACATTCGAGTTGGCCAATTCCGTCCATGAGCTGAAGCAGATCCTGACCGGCTTCGGGCTCGAGCGCGCAACGATCGGCGTCGATCTCGATTTTGTTCCCGCCGCTGATTTCTCCGCCATGCAGGCGCTGCTGCCGGGCTGCACGATGGTCGACGGCTCGACCGTGCTGGACAGGCTGCGGGCCGTCAAGTCGCCGCGCGAGATCGATCTGCTGCAGCAAGGCATCATCCTGTCGGAGGCCGGGCTGGAGCGGCTGCAGGTCGATGCCATGGCCGGCATGCGTCAGGCCGATCTCATTGCCCTCTATCGGCAAGGCGTCGCCACGGCCGCGGCCGGCCTGTCCCATCCGGTCGCCACAGCCGAATATGTGACGCTCGGCGCCCGGCTCAAAAGCACCGATGCGAAAGCCATGCCGGGCGATCCGCTGAAGTGCGACATGGTCTGCACGGTCGGCGGCTACGCCTCCGACATGTCGCGCAACTTCACCTTCGGGCCGCCATCCGCCGAGCAGGCCGAACTGCACGCGATCGCCGAGCGGACCTTTGACGACGGGCTGGCATCCCTTGTTCCGGGAACCACGCTCGCCCAAGTGCATCGCGTGGCCACCGACAGCCTGGCGCGGCAAGGGCTGCGTACCTACCGCCGCGGCCATTTCGGCCATGGCGTCGGCCAGTCGGTCTTCTCAGAGCAATGGCCGTTCATTGCGGCCGACAGCGATGTCGTGATCGAAGCCGGCATGGTGCTGGCCTTCGAAATCCCACTCTACATAGACCGCCTCGCCAGCTTCAATCTCGAGGACCAGTTCCTGATCACACCGGACGGGCCTGTTGCCATGAATCGTCTGCCGAGACGGTTGGAGAGGATTGGATAGCCGGCTTTGAGTCTGCACGCTGGAGATTGGCCGAAGCCTCCCCACCTTCGTCATCCACGGGCGGAGCAGGAGCGAAGCTCCGTCGCGGAGACCCGAGGATCCATGCCGTGACCTTGGCCGAGGAATGCAGCGGAGCAGAACTCTTCATCGTAGCGACGCTTTGAAGTCGCGGCATGGATCCTCGGGTCTGCGCTGCGTCGCTGCGCTCCTTGCTCCGCCCGTGGATGACGAAGCGATGGGCGGATTTGGCCAATCTCGAAGCCGCACGCGGTGCCCAGCACCTACCCACTCACCGGCGGCCGCCGCCCCTTCCACGGCATCTCCTGCTCCAACTGCGCCGACGCGGCCAGCACCGTTGCCTCGTCGCCGTAGCGGCCGACGAGCTGCACGCCGATCGGCACGCCGCCTTTCGACCAGCCGAGCGGCAGCGAGATCGCCGGCTGGCCGGAGATGTTGAAGGGGAAGGCAAACACCGAGTCCGCCCATTTGGCGTTGTAGCGGTCGATGTCGGTTTCCGACATGTCGTAATAGCCGAGCGGGCGCGGCAGCTGCGTCAGGGTCGGGGTGATGAAGAGATCGTAGGCGCCGAGGTCGCCGACGATGTCGCGGCCGACCTGCCTGAGTTGCTCGACATCGGAGATGTGCCTGATGCCGCTGGTCGAGCGGCCGCGCTCGATGATTGCCCAAGTCACCGCCTCGACATCGCCTGGCGTCACCGGCCGCCCCACCACCGTCTCAAGGTAGTCGAACGTCGCCGCCGTCTGCACGCAGGTCATGTTGGTGTAGGTCTTCCACACAGCATTGGCGTCGAGCGGCATGTCATGCTCTTCGACGTGGTGGCCGAGGCGCTCGAGTGCCGCCACGGTCGCCAGCACCGCCGCCTTCACCTCCGCATCGATCGCCGTGCCGTTGGGCGGCGTGACGGAAAAGCCGATGCGCAGCTTCTTTGGCGCTCGCGCCGAGAGGCTGAGCCAGCTGCCATCTGGAACCGGCGGCGTGTAGGGATCGCCGGGCAGCGCGCCGGCAACCGCATCGAGATAGGCCGCGGTGTCGCGCACGGTGCGCGAGCAGCAGAGAAAATAGGCGCCGCCGTACCAATAGTCGCCGAACGGCGCGAGGCTGACACGTCCGCGCGACGGTTTTAAGCCCACAATGCCGCAGCAGGAGGCCGGGATGCGGATCGAGCCGGCGCCATCGCTGGCCTCGGCGATCGGCACCATGCGCGACGCGATGGCCGCGGCAGCGCCGCCGCTCGAGCCGCCGGGCGTGATGCCTTCCTTCCACGGGTTCTTGGTCACACCGTAGAGTTTCGGCTCGGTGGTGATCGACCAGCCATTTTCCGGCGCGTTCGACTTGCCGACCAGCACCAGCCCGGCCGCCTTCATGCGGCGAACGACCTCGGTGTCGAAATCGGCAACGACATCCCTGAGGTAGAAAGAAGAATTGGTGTTCGGCGCCCCGGTCCAGGACGAGGCCAGCTCCTTGAGCAGGAACGGCACACCGGCGAAGGGCGCTGATGTGTCGACCGTTTCGGCCTGCGCCCGCGCCATGTCGTAGAGGCGATGGATGACCGCATTGAGCGCCGGGTTGAGCCGCTCGACCAGCGTGATCGCTGCCTCCACCAGTTCCGCCGGTGAAACCTGGCCGCTGTGCACCAGTCCGGCCAGGTCGAGCGCGTCGGACTCGGCATAGGTTTTCAGCAGACTTTCGGTGACCATGTCTCTCTCCCAATTTTTCAACGTCGTTCGTTGATCTTGCCAACGTTTGGCGCCGCCTCCCGGCACCCTCTGTCGAGAGGGACCAAGGCACTCAAGAAACCTAGCTTTTCGCCCTACGAATACCCCCACCCCTAACCCCTCCCCACAAGGTGGAGGGGGATTCTGTAGGCGCTGAACTCGGCAAATCACAGGCGTTTAACAC
>NZ_RZRV01000145.1:0-413 GCF_004023085.1 Mesorhizobium sp. M7A.F.Ca.US.010.02.1.1
CATCAAGGCGCTGTGGATCATGGCGACCAACCCGGTCGATTCGATGCCGGATGCCGATGCCGTCGAGGCGGCGATCAAGGCTTGCCCGTTTGTCGTGGTGTCGGATGTGCTGGCCAAGACCGACACGGTCCGCCACGCCCATGTCCGCCTGCCCGCCGCAGCATGGGGCGAGAAGGACGGCACCGTCACCAATTCTGAGCGCCGCATCTCGCGCCAGCGCGCCTTTTTGGCCACGCCCGGCCAGGCAAGAGCCGACTGGTGGATCGTCGCCGAAGTGGCCAAGCGGATGGGTTTTGGCGAAGCGTTTTCGCATGCGTCGCCAGGGGAGATTTTTGCTGAGCACGCCGCGCTGTCGGCATTCGAGAATGACGGCGCGCGCGATTTCGATATAGGCGCGTACGCCGGGACCGATG
>NZ_RZRV01000146.1:0-412 GCF_004023085.1 Mesorhizobium sp. M7A.F.Ca.US.010.02.1.1
GACTTCTATTGTGGAACTCAAGAATTAAACGATGCTCTTCTAAGCTTTGCTAAATTACAAAGACTTCTATTGTGGAACTCAAGAATAAAACAATGCTCATCAAAGCTTTTCTAAAATTGCATGGACTTCGATTATGGATCTCAAGAATAAAAGAATGCTCATCTAACATTCGCTAAATTGCGAAGACTACTTCTATTGTGAAACTCTAGAATTAAACAATGCTCATCAAAGATATGCTAAATTGTATAAACTTCTAATGTGGAACTCAAGAATGAATCAATGCTCATCAAAGCTTTGCTTAAGTTGCATACACTTCTATTGTGGAACTCAAGAATTATAGAATGCTCATTAAAGTTTTGCTAAATTGCAAATATTACTTCTATTGTGGAACTTAAGAATTAAACTATGCTCA
>NZ_RZRV01000147.1:0-411 GCF_004023085.1 Mesorhizobium sp. M7A.F.Ca.US.010.02.1.1
TCTTGGTGCAGCCGCTGTCGAGGTCCGTCGCCAATTCCTCTCGGTGGCGGACCTCCAACGATAGTTACAGCGGGACTAAAAAGTAGGCCCAATCTCGCGCTCCAGGGCGACGCGGGCGTTCCGTAACGAGACGAGCAGCCGCTCCAGTAGGCCTTCATCCAATTCGGATGCTAGGCCGAAACGCCGGTCGTGCTCAACGATCCGGTCCTGTATCGACACTACGGTTTCATAACGAGCTACAAGGCTCGTGAGGACTTCCTGATGATCGGAGGTCATACGCTGCCCGTTCTGGGCAGGGAGCGGGCATCAAGCTTAAAAGAACGGCCTCATCGAACTCGCCGTCCGAGAACAGTGCCATTACGCTCACGCTCAGGCGCTCCGCCTGCATGCTACTAACGGAGATACCTGCTC
>NZ_RZRV01000148.1:0-349 GCF_004023085.1 Mesorhizobium sp. M7A.F.Ca.US.010.02.1.1
GCCAATCGGGACCACCCGGCTGATCCTGGGCTCGCTCGGATCGGACCAGCCGGTACATCTTTCGGAATCGGCTCAGTTCGTTCTTCCAATGATGTCCATGAAGCCGACCCCCGACCCACGTACAAGGCGCGAGTTCACACTCAACCAGTTCAACATGGTCATCGGCGAGGACGACGAGGGCTTCGATGTCTCACAAATTCACTTCTATCCGTTCAACCAGGCATACTACGATGCGCTGCCCGGCTTCCTCCAACATCCCGCCGCCGCCTTCGCGACGGATCGGCTCCTGAGCCGGTTGACGGTAGGCCTGGGCTACTTGCCGTCCTGGGCATCACCCAAGGTCCGGGTC
>NZ_RZRV01000149.1:0-372 GCF_004023085.1 Mesorhizobium sp. M7A.F.Ca.US.010.02.1.1
TCACTGAGGCAAATGCGAACACGGCGCCCATGACTGATGCGCCGGTAATGAGCCCGAGGTTGCGCGACAAATTGAGCAATCCGGAAATGACGCCCCGCTGGTCCGGGCGGATATCCGACATGACGGCGGTGTTGTTGGCCGTTTGGAACAGCGCATAGCCTGATGTGATGACTGTGATCGAGGCGATATAGCCAGGGAGCGTTGCCGCCATCATGGACAGAATGAAGCAACCGGCCGCTATCGCGATGAGCCCAATGATGGTCATGCGCGCAGCGCCAAAACGGTCCGCTATACGGCCAGCTGGCACACCGGTCAGCGCGGCGACAAGCGGACCGACCGACATGACGATCCCAACAAGAGCCGCGTCGAGCC
>NZ_RZRV01000150.1:0-400 GCF_004023085.1 Mesorhizobium sp. M7A.F.Ca.US.010.02.1.1
CGCCCGGCCCGCCGCGGCCGCCGCCCCTCATGCCGTGGCCAAATGGGCCGAAGCCGCCGCCACGGCCGCCGAACTTGCCGGCCATATGCATGAAAACGCGCTCGGCGCGCTCCCCGAAATGATGATGTCTGTGCATTGTCTGCTCCTTGAGTTATGTCTTACGATATATCTTAATTAGGCGTGTGAGACGATTGAATCAAGATATATCTTACGATGTAACTTAATTCCGCGCCGCAGGATTGAAGGCGCGCATTTGCGGCCCGGAGTCAGTTCCGGCCTTTCGATGAAGGATGTCTGTGCCGGCTACCAGCGACCCTTGCGCCGGTTCCAGGCATAGAGAAGATCGGCGAAGCGATCATAGGCATAGCGCGTCAACGGCAGCGCGACGCGGTTGCCGAAC
>NZ_RZRV01000151.1:0-395 GCF_004023085.1 Mesorhizobium sp. M7A.F.Ca.US.010.02.1.1
GTGTAGTGGTTTGTTGTCGCGTGGCCCAAGACAACTCCAGTGAGATCAATTTTGCCGCAAGGTGGAATAAGTGTCTAGGAATTGACTACTGAGAGGAAGGTTGCTCTCGTGACCAATGGATTAGGCCTGAGGCGCTCTGCCAAGGAGGCGCAGGACATTAGATCAGTGTATCTGTGTTCACGTCTAAACATCATTCTGGCTCTATCGTCGACAGCTTTGAAGACACTTTCCAAACACTGAGCACAATAGGACTAGTATGTAATCTTGGCTAGCTAGTCACGGCCTGGTATCGCTTTCTTGTATTCTTCATGATCTGATGAGGTCTTTTGCACAAGATCTTTTGTCTCACCTGCACTCGGATTTTCATACTTGTCCAATCCATCCTCACTCCATCG
>NZ_RZRV01000152.1:0-392 GCF_004023085.1 Mesorhizobium sp. M7A.F.Ca.US.010.02.1.1
CATCGATGCCGGGCTGGTGGATGAACTCCGGCTGATCGTCTATCCGCTGCTCGCCGGCGAAGGAAAGGCGCTGTTTGCGACGACGCAAAATCGTCGTGGGCTCGAATTGCGGAAGGTCGGGCAGCTTTCGGATGGGCGCGTGAGCCTGGTCTATGGAATTGGCTAACTCAGCCGGTCTTCGCAGACTTTCGCAGCGCTGAGGCGCAGGCCGTCTATCAGGAGCGAAACCTGCCGTTGAAACTGAACGACCGCAAAGGCTCGGGGCGAGCTTCGCGCCGGCAAAGGTCCGGTCGTGACACAATCCGGACCATCGCGGAGCTTTGCCACATTGCATCATCCTGAGTGTTGGCCTTTCCTGCGCGGGCCTGTACTATGAACGGTGAATGCAGGGG